>CAZNTU010000041.1:0-33044 GCA_964575975.1 uncultured Desulfobacteraceae bacterium | reverse complement strand
TTTATCTCGTTCCGAGGCCCTGACTGCAGATAAATCAATCCTGCGCCTTGATCTGCCGAATCGTCGCATCCTTTGTCAATCGGCTCGACCGATCCGACCCGGCGCCGTCTCCGGCGCTATCCATTTTAAGATTGAAGAGCGCTTTTTCGTCCACGGACCGAATGTGAAGACCCTGCTGGGGAAAGGCGATCTCGATGTTTCTTTCTTTGAAGAGCCGGTTGATTTCGAAGCGAATGTCCGACTCGACGATCAGCATGTTGTCGATGTCGGTCCAGACTCGCAGCCAGAATTCGAGGGAGCTGTCTCCGAAATTGGCGAACAGGACCACGGGTTCGGGGTACTTCAGGACTCCTTGGGTTTTGGCTGCGATTTCGTAGAGGGTGTCCCTGACGAGTTCCACGTCGGAGCCGTAGGCGACCTTGGCCTTGATCGTGCGTCTCAGGCGCAAGTCCTTGAAGCTCCAGTTGGTCACCTGGGAGCTGACGAATTGGGAGTTGGGTATGATCAAGGAAGCGTTGTCGTAGCTTTGCACCACGGTGGAACGGACGTTTATCTTGCGCACCTCGCCCCAGACGCCGTTGACCTCGATGGCGTCGCCAACCTGGATCGGCCTTTCGAACAGGAGGATGATCCCGCTGATGAAATTGTTGAAAATGTTTTGAAGTCCGAATCCGAGACCGATTCCCACCGCGCCGAAAGCCACCGCCATGGAGGCCGCGCTCAAGCCGAACGCGTACAGGGCGATCAGAATTCCGATGCTCCAGGCGACGTATACGGATATGGACGTGACCGAATCCTTCAAACCCGGCTCCAATCCGCTGTGGTCCAAAAGCCTGGTCCGCAGGAAATGGCGCCAGACGCGTACTGCCAAATGGGTCAGGATGATCGCCAGGAAGGCGTAGATGATGTTTAACAACGAGGTGTTCAGTTCGCCGACCTCGATGGAATAGGTGAGAACCTTGAAAATGTTGACCAGCAGGCCTTGCTTGGCGCCCCAGGCCAACAGGACGAAGAAGATCGTCGACAGAACCAGCGCGATCGAGGAAACGTGAAGCATCAGCCACCAGGCTGGAAAAACGGGTTCCTTCGTCAACGATTTCACGGGCGACGGCCCCTGCCGGTTGTTGTCCAAGGATTCCCGGATGGCTTGAAAAATCAGAACGAACCACATCAGAACGACGGCGGTTTTCCCGCAACTGGCGTACCAATAGACGGATAGTTTTCCGAAACCGGCCAAGTCCATTATGAATCCAACGCCCGCCACCGTATAGAGAATGGCGGAGGTCATGCCCTTCAAAACCGCGATTCCCTTGTATTGCTGCGCGAAGAATTCCGCCGCGCGCGTTTTCAAGAAACGCCAGAAACGCGCGGTCCAAACGAGAAGAGCGATTTCGAACGCGAAACGGCCCGCGATCGAAATGACGCTCGTCCCCGGCATAAGCCAGTCCACTGTCAGGTAGAAAATCGCGAAATACCGGGTGAGGACGATCAGAAGACGGAGCTTCAAGTGGACGGAGAAAGGAATGTTCGGCCGGCTGTCGTGGTTCCAGAGCCTCAGCAGATCGATGGGCCACTTGGTGAAAAGAAACACGATCAAGATATTGAAAATCAGTTGGAAAATGGACAAGTCGTAGTTGATCGCCAGAATTTGGGAGTACGCGTGAAGGTAGACGACTATTCCCACGCAAAGCAGGCTTCGTCGAAAGAGCATGAGAGCCAGAGCCCCATAGGGAGAGCTTTCCATGCCCGGTTTTTGCAAAAAGCCGTCGAAAATGCGGCCTAATCGGTAAAACAGAAACAATGTGATGACAAGAAGAACAACGAACGAAAAGATGTAGAAATGGTTCGAGTTCCAGACGATGCTAAGCTCCGTCTTCCATATGTTCTCGTTGAAAAAGCCGGACAGCTGGCCCGTCAGCCGCGAAAGCTCGTTCAGCATCTTTTTGAATTCGAGCCCGAAAAACGGTTCCGCCTTTCTTTGGAACAACTCCTGCTTTTTTCGGGCGGCTATGTAGCTTTCGAATTTTTCCGATATCGAAACCGATTCCGTTCGAATGGAAGCCAGCCCTTCGATTCGTTTTTTATGGACGTCCTGGATTTTCTCGGAAATCTTCAGCTTTTTGGAAAGAAGTCCGGCCAGCGTCTCCATCGACTTGACGGTGTCCAGGACGCCTTCCGCCCCGGGCTTGCGTTCCTTCAAATCCGACAGCTGTCTTTCGACAAGAACGAGCTGCTCCTTGGTTCTCGCGGCGGTGAGATCGGCCAAACGGGATTCCTCGTCTATGAGCTTTTTCATCAGGGAGATTTGGTCCAATGCCGACCTGTTCGCGAGCCTCGCCTCTTCGAGATCCTGGATTTGAGGGTCCGGCAAAAGCAACAGGCTCGAATGGGCGGAGTTCTGGATGGCCAAGGACTGCAGGCGTTTTTCGAATTCCTTTTCGGAAGTTTGGAACTCTTCCAGGTTTTGTTTCAACTGATCCAAATTGGCTTTTTCGATTTCGGTCGTTTTCAGGACCGATTGGTGGAGGTTTCCCATCTCGGCTTTTCCCGGAGGTGGGACGGGGGCGTTTTCCTGGGAAAAGACGGAGGAGGCCGACAATGCAAAGGAAAGGAATTGAAGCAGTAAAACGATGAGTGGAATTTGACGGTTTCGACATTCGACGCGTTTCATAATAGGCATCCTCGAGGTCCGTATGGAAGAATCGACGGAGTTTCCGGACCGGTATTGGTTCTCCGATTCAAGCTTGAAGACGAGCTTTCCGGAAAAAAACAGACTCTTCGTCGGCGGAACGGCCGTCGGGGTCCGAATAATGCACGGCCTTTTAACCGCCGACGCCGGATTTCTTGGGGGTTAATTATATGAAAGCCGGGAGCGTGTCAAGTTTCGCGGTCAAATCGCTTGACTTGAGCGCGAATACGGAATAAAAACATTGGGTGGAAAAAACGATGACTTGCATATGGAATCAGTCGAATGGGAGTAGAACCGAAACATGTCGTTGACGAAAAACGATCTTATCGAGGTGGTGAGGGAAAAGAGCGGACTGGGCAGATCCCGGGCCGTGGAGCTTGTGGACCACTTGCTCGAGACCATGAAGAAAGCGCTCGAAGCCGACGAGGATGTGCTTATCAGCGGTTTCGGCAAATTCTGCGTAAACGAGAAAGACCCTCGAAAAGGGCGCAATCCGACGACCGGAAATGAAATGGTCCTCAACGGAAGAAAAGTCGTGACTTTCAGATGCAGCGGAAAATTGAAGAAGAGACTCAATTCGAAGTGACCGACTTGTCTGCCGATCGGTTTTTCAGCCTGCGGCCGTTTCCAATTTTTCCAGTCTGTTTTCGATTTCGGAAAGCGTGTTCGCTATTTGATCGTTACCCGTGTTGCGGCAGAAAACAGGGTTGTTGACCCACCAGTCCATCCCCATTTCCTTGGCCTTGTCAACGGAGCAAATTACTAGTCTTAGCTGGACAGACAGCAGTTCTATGTCGACCAGGCTGATTTTGATGTCGCCCGCGATAACGATGCCTTTATCCAGGATTCTTTCCAAAAGGTCCGCGATATTGGTGCTTTCCACCGAATGCTGCGCCGTGCGTTGAACCGGTTGAATTGACATGCCGTTTTTTCCTTTTTGTTAGAGAAGCTTGCCAAGAGGACCCAAATCGAGATTCAAATCGTTTTCCTCGAGGCCGAACGCCAAGCGGAGTCTCTCGATTTCCTCGGATTGTTTCATCAGGGTCAGACCGAGGCGCTCCACTTGTTCGTCCGTCAAGGATTCGGAATCGATGCGGCGGATCGCCTGTTTTTCGAGAAGTTCGTGAATAAGTTTGATTAATGTCAGAACAAGTTGCGCAAGTCCGTTTTTGACGTTTTCCTCGTTTATGTTCAAACGGTTCGCCGAGCTTTGCGCACCGCGAGACTGCGCCCCGTCGGTCGCGAGACGGGAGGCCATCACTTTCGCGAAATCCCCGGCGGTTCGGGATTCGACTCGTGTTTCGTCAAACGCGTTCATTTTTCGGTATCCCTTTCGACGTTTGCTCGATGCATTGGGCTTGCATCATTTTTCTGGAGGTCTCCACGGAAGTCAAAACCAGCTGAAGCGCAAGATAGACCAGATCGATATTCGCCACGGAGATGGTGACCTCCCCGACAATAACGGCGCCTTTGTTCAAGACCCTGTCCAAGGTCTCGCAAAGTGTAATCTGTCCGTTTTCCTCTCCTATGGTTATTCCTGCCATGGCTTAACTCGCGACAACCTCGATGTTTTCGTTTCGGGTTTCTTGGTAGATGGCCGTTGCCAATTTTTCCAGTTTATCCCTCCCTGTAAGGTCGGGATGGCGATAGACGACGGCGCGAATCCTGTCCGGAAAGAGTTCCGCGAATTTTCTTGCCTCGGCCTGTTCCCTTTTGCAGACGGACGAACACAAGTCGCAGGGACTGTTCGGAGTGGCCATGTTCAGGAAAAGGACGGGCGTGTTCACGCCCATCGATTCGCAGGAGGAAATCAGGTCGCATGTTTCCTCCCGCGCCATTTTCGTCAGAATGGAAACCGCGTAGATGGCCGACTTGTTTCGATTGGAGAGGGTTTCCCGCAAGACTTTCAGGTCTTTGGACATCCCGACCAGTTTTTGGGAAAGTCCGGGCAATCTGAACATGCTTTTATACTTCAAAAAGAGACCGAATATGTTTTTCAGCCAGCGATCCATGAGTTCGGGGGTTTCGAGCAGTCGCAGCAGGTGCCCGGTAGGGGCTGAATCCAGGACGAGCAGATCGTACTGCCCTCCCGCCATGCATTCCATGGCCAGGTTCAGCGCCATGACTTCGTCGATGCCCGGAGGAGCGAGATCCATCAGTTGCTCCATCGCCTGTTGGTCGAAGGCGAAATCCATCCGGGCGGAGAAACGGCTCAGGAACTTTTCCATTTCGTCGGCGTAGGTTTGTTTCAATTCCCGAAAGCTTTTCTGTGCGTCGATTTCCATTGCTGTCAGCCTTGGGGACAGCGTTACGGGGTTCGGGCCGATGGTTTTCCCGAAGCACTGGGAAAGCGAGTGGGCCGGGTCCGTCGAAAAGAGCAATATTTCCCTGTCTTCGTATTTCTTTGCCAGTCCGCAGGCTGTCGAACAAGCCAAAGTGGTTTTGCCGACTCCGCCTTTTCCCGCGAAGATTATCAGTTTCAAATCCTTGTCGGGAAAAGGGATAGGGTTTTCGACCGTGGCATTGGTCGGGAATTCGCGCGGCCCTTGGAAGCGAGGCTTCTTTCCCGTTTTCAATTCGTGGACTCCCTGCCAGAAGCTTTCGGTCAGAAAGTCGCCTTTGACCTCTTCGGGATACTGCGGTATTCCCCACAGGCGATATTCGGAAAGCATTTTCGAGAAATCGGCGAGGCACGTCATCTGTCTTCGTCGCGCGTCCGAGCAAACGGGGCAATCGTTGACCGGATAGATTCGGTTTGCGATGATGTCCGAAACCGGCAGGCGTGCCGAGCGCAAACTTTCGAGCAACCTTTCGGTTTCGAACAGGCTCAGGGGTTCGGGAATCAGGACCGGGACGAACCTGCTTTCTTTCCTGCTCGAGAGCAAGTCTTCCATGCGTTTCACGGAATCGGACAGGTCCAGCAGGAAAGAATCGATTGCGTCCTTCCGATAAACGCCTCCGAAGAGCTTTTTCATGTACCGGTGTTTTGCGAGAAGAGCGTCGAGGGCTTCCAGCCATGCGCCGACAAGCTTCGGCATCTCCAAAAGACGAAGCGTGTGTCCCGTGGGCGCCGTATCGACGATGATCGCATCGAACTTTTCCGAGGACGCCGAATCGGCGATCTCCAGAAAACCCATGAGTTCGTCCAGGCCGGGAAGGGAGAGGTCCAGAATGTTCTCGATATCGCTTTCGTCGAAAAAAGTCCCTCTGAGGGCGATCTGTCTCAGCTTTTCCCGGTTCTCCCTTTTGAATTTTTCCAGGCATTCGGCGGCGTCGATGCGCTTGATCGTCATATTGGCTGGGGGTTGAAATCCGTCGAGGCTGTCGTCTATGGAATGGGCGGGGTCGGTGGAGACGAGCAGGAATTCCGACCCGGGACTGCCGGAGGCGAGCGCCAAGCTGTACGAAACGGCGCAGGATGTTTTTCCGACGCCTCCTTTCCCCCCGAAAAATATCAGCTTGAGAGCCTTTCCGTCGAATAGAGATTTGGGATCCATTGTCCACCCCCGAAAAGTTGAGGTTTGCGCCGGTCGTGTCCGGCTGACGCTTTCAGCTCTTGTCCTGTATTTCGTCCAATCTGTCGAGAATCTGTCCTTCTTTTTCGTCGAATTCTTCCTCCGTTATCTTTCCTGTTTCTAGCATCATGTAAAGCTCGCTCAATTCCGCGGTCAAAGTCTCGGCCTCGTTGATTTTTTCCTGCTGCGCGGCGTTGTGAAGCTCCCGAAAGATCCAAAAGATGCTTTTTACGGGCGAAAAGAGGATGTCGTCCACCAGAAGCATATCGATTTCTCCCCTTGGATTAGAGAGCGAGCTGAATGTTCGTGAAATTGTGAGGAGCCCAAGGGCCGTTGTATTCGAACGAAAAGTTGTTGTTGAACAATCCGGCGGCCGCGAAAACGCCCTCCTCGAAACGTTCCTGCTCGTCTCTTCCGACAAGGCAGGCCAAGTTCATCACTTCCTGCTCGTTCCTGAGCCTCCCCCTTGCGATTTCATGGCAGCATGGCGCCAGAACCTCCTCGACTTGGCCGGTGTATTCTTCTCTTTCTTCCCTCAGCAGCCTGTCGAACATGCGGCCCAATTCCAGCCTGGCCTCTTGGCTCGGTTCCCGGTAGCCCCCGAAATACCGGTCTCGGGCGGACCTGAGATCCGCGTGAATCGACACGAAATATTCGAAAATGTTGGGGACGTCGTACGAGACCCTCATCCCCATCTCCACTTTTCCGGCGGTGCGGTTCAATTGTTCCGTGAAGATTTTCCCGTTGTCCGAGAGGATTTTCCGTATGGCCTTTTCTCCGTTGGCGATGATTCCGAACGCCATTGGAAGCGGAGTGGCATGTTCCATGATTTTTTTGAGGACGTTCTGATGCGCCGCCAGGTTCTTTCGTTGCGGGCGCAACTTCTTGTTCGGAACGTCGCTGACTACGGCCGACACGGTTCCGTCGGAAATCGCGTACGCCGACGAATCGTCTATGCCGATGGGACCGTATTCGAAACTGTCCGTGCCCTGGACGATGGCGTAAAGATATCGTCCGGCGTTTTTAGAGGATTCTTCTGACATGGCTGCGACAACCTTTCTAAGAGATAATGTGACTTGTTAATCGCCGACAGGGTCTATGCAATCGCTTCAGTATCGTATCTTGAAAAAATCGGCTTCGGGACGGGCCGGACCGCTTTGGAGTCCGTTGCGTTGCTTTGCGGCGGCTTCTTGTGCGGCCAGCCCCCTCTGAATATTTCCTCTTTCCTCGTCGATTTCCCGGATGCGTTCGTCGATAATGGCGACCCTGCGAAGCGCGCTTTCCTTTTCCTTGTTCTTCCTGGCTTTCTCCATTTCCAGGCAGCTGATTCTCATGTACGCCATATGCGGACAGGAAAGATGATCTATCTTCCCCGCGATGGTCCTGATGTCCTGCAATCCCCTCAGAGGTTTTTTTCTTGGATCGTGCATGGTTTTTTCCGTTTCCTTTCGCAATACCGGCGCGCCGGAGAGGCTTGTCCGAACGCCGGAAACCGACCGCGCGTCTACAAACCGTCGATGACGGCGTCGATTTTTTTAAGGATCAAAGGTTCCCCGGACCGGGTCACCTTGGCCGTGTCCACGTTCAGAACGTCCCGGCAGATTTTCCGAAAATTCGGGTTGTCCTTGGAGGCGGGTCCTCCCAGGTGCGCCAGGATTTTTCCGATGGCGATGCAAGCCCTGATCGTGGGGCGATGGTTGTTGACTCCAATGCCTCTCATTTTCCTGACGATGTTCACGATCGCCTCGGCGTCCTGCTGCCCGAGCCCCGATTTTGCCATTGTCACCCGCACTTCGGTGTCGGAATCGAAGTGGTTGAGCGTGATCGTGATCAGGCGATCCATGATGGCGTCCTGGGTTTTGTGGACGCCGGCGTACTCTTCCGGATTGCTCGTGAAAATCGCCCGGAAATCCGGATGTACCTGTAGGTATCCCTGCCCGTAGTTCCTTAGTTTGGGAAGATTCAGAATTCTTTCCTCCAGCACGCTCAAGAACGCGTTGTTCGCCTCGGGCCTGGACCTGGTGAACTCGTCGTAGATAAGGGTGAAGCCTTTCTGACAGGCGACTGTCAGACGATTGTCGGCCCAGACCGTGTTCATTTGCTCCTCGGTTTTCATCACCGAGTGGATGTAGTTGTCGACTATCCTCGATTTGCGGTACCCCGAATCCTTGCCCACAAGGTCCGAGCTTCCGAATTCGTCGTCGCCGTGGATCAACATGACTTTCCGTTGAAGCTGTGCCGCCACGTGGAACGCGAGCGTTGTTTTGCCGGTCCCTGCGGGGCCGGCAAAATGAACGGGGTATCCTACTTGAAGATACGCCAAGGCGCGTTCCGTAATGTCCCGAACGTAAGGCGTGTTCACGAATTCGTCGCTGGGTTCCGGCGCCACAGCGTCGCCTTCGGGCGCCGGAGCCCTGACCATGATTTCCTTTAAATTGCAAACGCTGCTATTGCTCATGCTTGTTTCCCTTCGGACGCCGTCGAAATGACGGCTCGTCGTTTGAGTTCTCTATGCGAAATCCTTGGCTCGTTCGATCCACTTGGATACGTCCACCAGCCTCGATGTCTCTCCCAATGCCGCCCGAATCTCCTCCGGGGTGCTCCCGGCCAGTTGCTTGAACGTATAAATTCCGGCCGCGTTGAGCTGCTTGAGTCTTCCGGAACCGATACCTTGGACGAAAGTCAAATCGTCGCTTTCCGTATTGTCCTCCTCCTGGTCGCCGTATTCCGGCAGAGCTTCCGCCTTTTCCTCGGTCGTCGTTTCCGCAGCGACCGCCGCCTCGGGTTCCGACATCGATTCCTTTTCTATGGGTTCGGACGCCGGGGCCGGCGCGAACTCCGGCTTGCCCCCATTCGACCAGGCCGCGCGAGCCTGTGTCCAATCCTCGATGAAATCCTTTCGGAAAAGCTTGGTCTTGTTTCGAATGTCCGTCACCGATCGGACCAAGTTCGAAACGAATTCCTGTCTTTCCGTCGCGCCTTTCTTGGCGGCTTCGCTCCGCGCACCGTGAAATTCGGATTGCATTTGGGAGACG
This sequence comes from uncultured Desulfobacteraceae bacterium, assembly GCA_964575975.1. Lineage (GTDB taxonomy): Bacteria > Desulfobacterota > Desulfobacteria > Desulfobacterales > SKZT01. The sequence continues at coordinate 23,805 of CAZNTU010000041.1, read as the reverse complement.
GAAGTTCTCAATTCTCCCATGAATTCCTTCAGACTGCCCAACGTTTCCGCGAAGTCCAACTTGATTTTCTCCGCCATTTCACTGCGGGAGTTGCGGAAGGACTCCTTCAGAGCGACGGAATCGGCCTTCATTCCCGCGATAAAGTCAATTCGGGAATGGTTGTCCTCCTTGCACGTTTCGGCGAAAGAGTCCCGAAAATTCCTTTGCATTTCCACGACTTTGCTTTTCAAATCCGACACGGACGCCTTGGTGCCGTCCATGGCTTCTTTCAATTCCGCATGAAGTTTCAGAGCCATGCTCGCCCTGTCCTTGCGAAAACCGTCCCGCATTTGCTCCACTTCCCGACCTAAATCGGCCACGAAATTCCTTACGTCCGACAAGAATTCGTCGAGTTCTTCCTGCAAACGCCTGGAAGTCTCGGCTTGTTCCTTTCCGAAACTTTCGCGCATACCTGCAACGTAAGTGTTCAGACCGTGCAAAAATTCGGCGCGGGATTTTCTCTCTTTGTTCGCCATTTCCTCGTGGGCTTTCCGAAAACCGTCCATCATTTCGGATGTTTCCGATTTCACGTCGGCGACGCCCTGGCTCAAATTGTTGAAAAATGACATCCGGCTCGAGGAAAGATCGTCGATTTCCGACTTCAGCCGCGTCATTTCCTCCGCAAAACGGCCCATGGTGCAATCTCCTTTCTATAATCGCTTCCTCCGGCATGCCGGATTCGATCGATTTCGGGTTTTTGGGAAAGAGGGCCTTTCCAAAGGGGGACAATCTTGTCTCTAAACTCGATTGGAAAGGCCCTCGTCTAAGAAATTACGCCGAGAGAAATCACGCCGGCGCTGCGGCGGCTGCGGTCAGACCGATGGCTTCAGCGTACTTCAGGTAGGTCTCGACCGAAGCGATCACAACTCTGGCCTCGACCGACAGAAGCTCGATTCCGACCAGGGATACTTTGGCCCATGCATCGATGACGATACCTTTGTCCAGGATGCGGTCCACAACTTCAGCCAAGCTCGAAGAATCGGTGGTTTTTTGAACTTTTGCCATGATTAGCCTCCTTTAATTTTGGGTGTTTGAGTAGAGGTTCCTGCGGAACCCTTGCCATTGTGGCTTCGACAATTGGTTTTGCAATTGGAATGCCAAGCGGGAGGAATGGGCGAAAAAAAACGAAGCCTTGTAATTTCAACGAATTGGGCTTTTATTTGGATGGCCGGAAGATGGCGGGGTTCCCCTGACGTCCTGAAAGGGGATTTCCTGCTATGGAGTCGATTCCATACCAGGGTGGAATGCTTGCCATTGTCCTCGCTTAATGTTTGTCGTCGAGAGTTCGATAGCTTTCCGAATTTCGTCGTTCTGGAATGGTTTGGCGATAAAACCGCTGATTACGCCTCTGTCGAGGGCGTCGCTTACGGCCATGTCGTTCTTGTAAAAGTAGCCGGACACCAGAACAATGGGGATTTCGGCGTTCAAAAGGCGGATACTTTCGGCCAGCTCCAACCCGTCGATATCGGGAAGCTTCGCATCCAGGAAAACCAGTTCGAACCTGTGCCGCCGGATCAAATCGAGGGCTCCGCAGCCGTCGAGGGCCTTTTTGCAGGACATCCCGTTGGCGTTCAAAATGGTTTCCAGCACCCAGCACATGTCCGGTTCGTCATCGACGATCAAGAAGAGTTTTTCGGTCTCGTTCAAAGCGGTCGTGCCTCCATATATGCGAACAACAGCTCGAGATTCGGTTTCAAGCATCGCCTGCGATCAATTTGCGGGAAGTCTGACCGTAAACGTGCAACCCTTTCCCTCTGCGCTTTCCACTTCGATGTTTCCCATGTGCTGTTTCACTATGGAATACGAAATGGAAAGGCCCAATCCTGTTCCCCGACCAACCGGGGAAGTAGTGTAAAACGGATCGAAAATCTTGTCTATATCTTTCTTCGAAATCCCATGTCCCGAGTCCGTGATATGAATCAGGGCTTCGTCCCTCGCTCGTTCGATCCTCAAGCGGATCGTTCCTCCGTCGGGCATCGCCTGGATCGCGTTCAAAAAAAGGTTGATCAGAACCTGTTGCAGAAGACTGGAGTTGCCGACGACAAAGACGGGTTCTTCCGGAAAGTACGTTATTATGGCGATCTTCTGGATCTTCGCCTGGTTGCAGATAAGCGGCACGGAGTCCTCCACCAGGGCGTTCAGATCGATGGGCTCCATATGGGATTTGCCCGAAGGGCGAGCGAACCTCAAGAGGTTTTCGATAATGATGGAGGCCCTTTGAATGCCTGTACGTATCTTTTCAGCGCAGTCCTTCCGAAAATCGTCCTTGATATTGTCGTCGAGCAGAAACTGGGCGGCCGACGAACAAATCGCCAAAGGATTTCTGATTTCGTGGGCGATGCCGCCCGCCATCACGCCTAGAGCAGCGAACTTCTGGCTCTTCAACAGGTGCGCCTCCAGCTTTTTCCTCTCGGTCAGGTCTCTTCCGACCGCAACGATTCCCGTGGTGGTGGAGTTTTCGTCCTTCATGGGAGAAAACACCCAGAAAACACGAATGCCCGCCCCGCTTTTCGTTATCAGGTCCCATTCGGCCATCCGGGATTCCTTGCCTTTCAGCATTGCGGAGTAGACCTTTTCCATTTCCGCGAGCTTGTCGGACGTAATGAAGTCCGACAAGGCGCGTCCCTTGACCTCCATATACGAATACTCCGATATTTTTTCCGCGGCCGGGTTCCAGGAAAGGATTTTTCCGTCGGTGTCCGTCGAGAGTATGATGTCGCTGGCGCTGTCGATGATGCTCGCCAAATGTCTTTCGACCCTTCGAACCTCTTCGCTCAGACGTATTTGCTCGGTGACGTCGTCCATGAGAAGCATGACGTTTTCGACCACTCCCTTCCATGAAAAAGGAAATATCCGATAATAATAGACGCGCATCGGCATTCCGGGCGCCCGGTAGGACATGCGATGCCCCGATGCGGCTATGTTGGATTCGAAAACCTTGCCGATTTGGGCCGGAATGTTCATGTGGTTGAGTATCACCGCCGGAAATATTTCCGCGAGCCGCCGGCCCACGGTGTCCATGGACGTTCTTCTGCTTTTGATCAGGAAGTTCCGGTTGGCCGAGACGATTCTCAAGTCCCGGTCTAGCATCAGAACCGAACTCGGAATGGCGTCCAGCAACATGGTATAGAGCTTCTTGTATCGCTCGCATTCGAAAGAATAGTTTTCCGATGTTTTCATTTTCGTGGCTTCCGAATTTAAGAGGATGAACAATCGTTAGAGATCGCGAGAGACGCCGATTTCGGAGACGAAATTGTAAGCGGGCCATGGTCCGCTCAATAGCGTCTTGATGCAAGACTCGGAGCTGTCGGATCTGTAGATGCGGCGGAACTTTTCGATGCAATCATTGGGAACCAGGAAAAACAAGGAGGCAAGAATGCAGTTTTCAGGCGTACCATAGTTGCGATTTTCTCCGGTCCTTCGAAGGCCGGCGTGTTCGAAACGGTATTCCTTGCAGGTTGCGGCCAACTTTCTTTTCAAACTTTCGATCTTTTCCTCGACTTCGGCCGGAATGCGTTCGGTTCGGTCGTAATACTCCTTTCTGGCCATCAGGAAATCCTTGCCGTTCATTGGCCGGACCGGTTTTTTCGGGGGATTTTCCTCCCATGGTTCCCGGCAGGCCTGCGCCAGGATCCTTATACTCATTTCCGAGCATCCGTCCATGGCTTTCAGCCTGTCGAGGAAAAGTGTCCCGCCATCCCGCAAGGCGGCCAGGATGTCGTCCTTCTCTTTGACCGTCCGTCCGAATCTCATGGGGATCACGGTTTGATGGCGGTGGTATTCCATGACGACGTCTGCGTAGGCCTTCAGGTTTCGGATCTCCTGCGAGGGAGGGGTTTCGAACTTCGAGACGGCGGCGCCGACTCCCCCCGCGAACAAATCGTAGACCGGAGCGTCGTCGACACCTCGGATTCCCGAATTCGAGGGGCGATTTCCCCTTTCCGAAAAAACGCAATATGCAAGATGGACGCTCACGGTTTCCTCGCGTCTATGCCTTTGCAGAAGCTATACGGGGGCCAAGGCCCGGTCGTGGCGATGGAAAGTCCTCCGACTTCCAACTCGTCTTTCGCGCGCGCTACCATGTCGGCGAAAATTTCCCGGTCGCCGTCTTCGATCAGAAACGCCAAGTTGAAAAACATTTCCAGACCGACTCCGCAAACGTCGCTCGACAACGTCTTGCGCTCGGAATATTCCTTGAACCGGGTAACCATGGGGTTCAAAAAGTTTTCGCAGGCTTCTTTCGCCCATGTCCCCACGGCTGATTCTATTTTCCGCGTCAGCTTTTGTTCCGCGAAATAGCGTTTTCCGGGGGACATTCTCTCGAACGCCTGTTTTTCGGAGGAAAAAAAGCGTTCGGAAAGGAAATCGAACGCCTTTTTCCGAGCCAGATATCCTTTCAACGAGTATTCGCGTTTTCCCTCGACCTCGCGCAAAAAGCGGGAGATGTCGGGAAAATGCGGTTCGACTTTTCTTTCGAGGCTTTCCATGGAGGAAAAAATGGTCGCGAACCCGAAGGGATAGACCGGAGAGGTTTCCATGACGCGCCGGACGACCTGTTCGTGCGCGACCGCCCTCGGTCCGACCCATTCCAGGTCCTTCAGGTTGTTCTCGCCGGATTCCCCCGTAAAGTCCTCTATCTTCGCGTGGCTGTACACGACGCACAGGTCGCCGAAACGCTTCGACAGAACTTCGGCGTTGTCGTCCATGCTCGCGCAGTCGAGACTTTCCAGCCGGTGGGAGATGGCCGCGCAGTACACGTAGATTCCGGATTCGATCTTTTCCTCCATGGTCTTTAATTCCTTAGAACTTTTCGTTCGAGGCGATTTCGTCCACCGCCTTTTCCATGTCCGCGGCAGCGATTTCGACGCCCGCGTTCGCGTTCGGGTCCCCGCCGGACGCGGCCACGGCCCTTCGGACCGCCATGAGGGCCGCCCTGTTGCAAACGGCTTCTATTTCCGCCCCGCTGAACCCTTCCGTTCGCTTGGCAAGCTCGCCGGAGGCTATCTCCCCGGCCAGGGGCTTGTTCTTCAAATGCACGGCGAAAATTTCCTCGCGGTCTTTTTCGTTGGGAAGCGGAATCTCCACGATTTCGTCGAACCGTCCGGGTCTGAGCACGGCGGCGTCCAGCATGTCGAGGCGATTGGTCGCTCCCAGCACCAGCACGCCCTTCAATTCGTCGATTCCGTCGAATTCCGCCAGGAACTGGCTAAGCACCCGCTCGGCGACATGGGAGTCGGAGCCCGACGATCCTCTGGAAGGCACCAGCGCGTCGATCTCGTCGAAGAACACGATGCAGGGGGATGCCTGGCGGGCCTTGCGGAAAATCTCCCGCACGCCTTTTTCCGACTCTCCCACGTACTTGGAGATCAACTCGGGGCCCTTTACCGAAATGAAGTTGACGTTGCTCTCGTTGGCGATCGCCTTTGCCAGCAGAGTCTTTCCGCATCCGGGAGGACCCGACACCAGTATGCCTTTCGGAGGCCGGACTCCCGCCTTTTCGAACAGCAGTGGATAGTTGAGCGGCCATTCCACTGCCTCCATCAGCCTCTTCTTGATCTCTTCGTTTCCCCCGACATCCTCCCACTTCACGTCGGGCACTTCCACGAAAACTTCGCGAATCGCCGACGGTTCCACCTCCTTGAGAGCCGACCGGAAGTCGTCCATGTGGATTTCCAGGGTTTTTAGCTGGTCGTAGGGAATCTGGGTCAAGTTGAAATCGATGTCCGGGAGAAGCCTTCGCAGGCAAATCATGGCCGCCTCCCGGCACAGGGCCTCGAGATCCGCCCCCACGAAACCGTGCGTGATTTCGGCCAGATACGCCATATTGACGTCGCCTGCGAGCGGCATGCCTCTGCTGTGAATATCCAAAATCTCGCTCCGGCCGTGTCTGTCGGGTATGGGGATTCCGATTTCGCGGTCGAAGCGTCCCGGCCTACGAAGCGCCGGATCCAAGGCGTTGGGAATGTTCGTCGCGGCGATCACGATCAGGTTCTGACGGCGCGTCAACCCGTCCATCAAGGCCAACAGCTGCGCCACAACGCGCTTTTCCACGTCCCCCACCACCTTTTCCCTCTGGGGCGCGATGGCGTCGATCTCGTCCAGGAACACGATGCTGGGGCCCTTCCGACTCGCTTCCTCGAATATTTTCCGAAGATGCGCCTCGCTTTCTCCATAGAACTTGTGGACCACTTCCGGACCGCTGACCGAAAAGAAATTGGCGTCGGTCTCGTGCGCGATCGCCCTCGCGATCAACGTCTTGCCGCATCCCGGCGGACCGTAGAGCAGAACGCCCTTGGGTGCGTCTATCCCCAGGCGCTCGAAAACCTCCGGGAACTTCAACGGAAGCTCGATCATTTCGCGAATTCTTTGCACCTGGTTTTTCAGTCCCCCGATATCCTCGTAGGAAATCCGTCTTCTCGTCTCGGTCGTCTGGGTCTGGGACTTGCCGATCACCAGTCGGGTGGTGGGATTGATCAGGACCGGACCTAGCGGAACGGTGCTCTCGACTTGGAAGTCGGCCGACCGGCTTCCGAACAAGGTCGCCTGAATCCGGTCGCCGGCAAGGATCGGAAGTCCGTCCAAAAGACTTCCGATGTAGTTCAGGTCCCGTTTCGCCGGAGCGATGTTCACCGGGATGAGGGTAACCGTGCCGGCGGGGAGGCAGGAGGTCTTGACGACCAGAACGGCCTCGTCGATTCCGCAGCCCGCGTTTTCCCGGCTGATGCCGTCCAGCTGGACCCTCGTCTGCCCCCGCTGTTCCATGTAGGCGGGCATCGCCTTGCAGACGGCGGTTCTCTTGCCCGCGACTTCGACGATGTCGCCGATGGACACCCCTATCTTCTTCATGTCCTCCGGGTCCATCCTGGCGTAGGCCCTTCCGACATCCTTTTTCAGCGCCTCGGCCACCTTGAGTTTCAATTTTTCCGAAGTTGCCATGTTTTTTCCTTTTCCGCCCCGCTCTCCGTTCCGAGGGACCGGTTTGGCGACGGGCAAAGAGCTACATTTCGCACTTGATCTCGAGAATGCCGTTGTTGCAGGAAACCTTCATCTTGTCCCTCGGGTAGGCCCGGGGCAGAAGAATCTCCTTGCGGTACTTCTTGTCCCCCTTCTCGGCCTTGATTTCGAGAAGGTCGTCCTTCACCTCGATATTGACGTCCTTTTCGCTGACGCCGGGCATTTCGGCCACGACAAGCGTGTGGTCCTCTTCCTCGAAAACGTCCACCAGCGGCTCGCGAACCTCCCGGACGAACGATTCTCCCGATTCCTCGTCGGGCCGGATATTTCCGAAGGGCCGCACCTCGGGCTTTTCCCCGCCCAGCCCGAACTTCATCGAGAAACCGTAGACACCCTTGACGTTTTTATCCTTCCCCTCGAACTGCACGGTTTTGCTCAGTTGCTCCCCTTTTTCCGCCAGTTCCCCCAGCTTTTCCAAAAAATCGAGTATTCCGCCGAACGCGGAACCGCTCCCTCTTTTATTCCGTCGATCCGTCATCTTCCCCTCCGTCGCATGAAATGCAAAGGCTTTTCAGTTTCGTATGGATTGTTTTATAGTCGATTTTCAACAGACGCGCGGCTTTCGCCTTGTTTCCTCCCGTTTCCTCGAGCACTCTCGTCAGCACTTCCTTTTCCACGGCCATGGTCTTGTCTCGCACGATCTCCTTCAACGACCTTCCCTGCCACGCGGAGTACTCCTTTTCGACCTTCGGGGCGGTCTCGATTCGCGGAAGCCGCTTCATGTCCAAATGCTTTTCGGTTACCATGTCGTCGGCCATCAGAACGGCCCTTCGGATGAGCGACCGGAGCTGGCGCACGTTTCCCGGCCAATCGTACGCCAACAGCATGTCGATGGCCTCGTCGCCGAACCCCCTCACGTTCTTCTGCAATTCCAGGTTCGTCGAAGTCAGAAAGCGCTTGGCGAGGTACGGGATGTCCTCTTTTCGTTGTCTCAAGGGGGGGATTCTGATCGTGAATTCGTTCAGGCGAAAAAACAGGTCCTTTCGGAAATTCTCCGATGAACATTTCTCCAAGTCTCTGTTCGTTGCCACCAGGAGTCTTACGTCCACGTCGATGGGTTGCGTGCCGCCCACCCGGTAGATTTTTCTTTCCTGGAGCACCCTCAGAAGCTTGGCCTGCGAAGCCATCGACATGTTGAACATTTCGTCCAGCAATAAGGTCCCTTTTTGGGAAATCTCGAATTTGCCAGGCTTTTGTTTCACGGCGCCCGTGAAGGAGCCTTTTTCGTGGCCGAACAGTTCGCTTTCCAGAAGAGATTCCGGGATGGCGCCGCAGTCGATGGCCACGAAGGGCCCGCTGCGCCTGGGGCTGGCATGGTGTACCGCCCGCGCCACCAGTTCCTTGCCCGACCCGGTTTCCCCCAGTATGATGACGGAAAAATCCGACGTCGCCACCCGGTTGATGTCCATGATCAGCTTGCTTACCACTTCGCTCGGACCCATCAGTTCGCGAAGGGCGAACCGCTCCTCCAGTTGATTGGAAAGGTCCTTCAGTCTGGTTTTCAATTCCCTTTCCGAAACGGCCCTGCGTACGATCCGAATGACCTCGTGATGCTCGAACGGTTTGGCCAGATAGTCGTGCGCGCCTTCCCGCATGGCCTCCACGGCTCCCTGGATATCGGCGTACGCCGTAATCATCACGACCGGCAAATCCGGATCCAGTCGCTTGGCCTTCTTCATGACCTCCATGCCGTTCATGCCGGGCATTCGAAAATCCAGCAGAAGAACGTTCGGGACTTCCAGGCGCAACTTCTCCATTGCCGAATCCCCGTCATGGGCCGTAACGGGTACGAACCCCTCCTTTTTCATCAGGCGGGACAGGATTTCGCAAATGAAGGGTTCGTCGTCGACTATCAGGATTTTGGCGGAATCGGGTGTTTCCATTGGCTCCGTTTTTTCCGACAGCGCTTTCACGTTTTGTTCCTTTCGCCGGGCCGGCTGCCCTGAAGCGGACGGTAAAGGGGATAAAAAATTTCGATGTCGTCCGGCAAGTACGTTTCGACGTTGTGGAGGATTCCCATGAAAAGAAGGCCGGTTTCTCCCGTTTTCAAAACGCGGTCGATTCTTTCCGCGACGAACCGGTCGCGTCTCTCCAAAAGACCTGCCCCGGATTCCTCTTCCCCGGACTGGAAACCGGCGTCGCCCGGCTTTTCCCGCTCCATGCGTCTTTTAATGCTTTCGTATTCCTCCAGCAAAAGCTCGGGCGACTCGGTCCCCGCCAAAGCGGCCCCTTTTCGCATCAGCCTCATCAACAGCTTGTGGTTTCGGCTTCCAGCGCCGGCAAGCTCCTCGACTATCTTCTCCTCGCTGCCGCAGACGGGCAGGGCGTCCTGGAAAACCACCGTTTTTTCGTAATCCAGGTTCAATTTTGCGAGGGACTCTTCGATTTCGGTCCACAGGCGGTCCACGAAGATCGCCTTTCTTTTCACGGACTGAAGCCCTCCTTGGCTCAAGGCCGCTTTTCTGACGATTTCCTTCAAGCGACCCAAGTCTTCCGGGGTATGGACGACGGGAAAATAGACCAGAATTCTTTTGTCTTTTTGTGGGCTGTTTTGTCTCATACGGTTTTTTCTTTTCCACATGATGGAACAATATCTATGGAACCAATTCCATAGATATGGAACAAATTCCATGCTTTTCCGGCGGGACTGGTTTTACCGGACCTGCAATCCCGGTTGTTCGACCAATTTAGCGCTTCCTCCCGTCCGGCCGCCGAGCTTTTCGAAGATTCCAAGCAAATACGGTGCCATTTTCTATTCCGGCATGCGGTCCGGACCGCTGCGAGAACGATACGAACATCATTTGTCGAGCATTTGCCTGGTTTTTTTCAGAAGGCTTTCCGCCGAAAAGGGTTTCGGCAGAAAATTCTCTTTCCAGTCCACCAGGTCGTAATGCAGGATTTCGTAAGAGGGATGTCCCGACATGAAAAGGATTTTCATGTTCGGCCTTGTCGCGGACACCTTGTCGATCAGTTGGCGACCGGTCAGGCCGGGCATCACGATGTCTGCGAGCATCAGATGGATCTCCTCGGGATAATTTTCGCAAATTCCGACGGCTTCTTCCCCGTTTGCGGCAATGATCGGATTGTATCCGGATTTGGAAAAAACCTTGCGCGCCAATTTGCGAATGCTGTTTTCGTCCTCGACGACGAGGACGGTTTCACTGCCGGTGAGGTTGATTGTCTGTCGTTCGCGTTTTCTTTTGCAGGCATCCGAGTGAAAAGCGCGTGGGAAGAAGATGGAGAAAACCGTGCCGCAACCGGGTTCGCTTTGAACGTAAACGGAGCCTTTGGTTTGGGCGACAATGCCGTAGACGGTCGAAAGGCTCAGACCGGTTCCTTTGCCGGCGGTTTTCGTTGTGAAGAAGGGTTCGAAGATTCTGAAAAGGGTGTCCCGGTCCATGCCTTGCCCCGTGTCCGAGATGGTCCATTTGACGTAATCGCCAGGCTTGGTAGGCGAATCCTCGAATCCGTCGTTTTTTGCAACGGCGACATTCTCCGTCTTGATTTCGAGTTTCCCGCCCATGGGCATTGCTTCCTTGGCGTTGACCGCAAGATTGAACAGGACAAGCTCCATATGCACCGAATCTGCCTTGATCCACCACAGATCGGGGGCCAGGCTGAAGACGGCGGTTACTCTTTCGCTCATGACCTTTCTTATCATTTCCTCGTTGCAGCGGATCAAATCGTTGAGATCGATAACGGAGATGTTCATGACCTGCTTCCGGCTGAATGCCAGAAGCTGCTTGGTCAAATTGGCCGCGCGTTTTCCCGCTTTCTCGATTTCCAGCAAGTCGGCGCGCATAGGGTGGTTGTCGTCCACTTCCGAGAGCAGAAAGCCGGCGAAGCTTATAACCGCCGTCATCAGGTTGTTGAAATCGTGGGCGATGCCACCGGCGAGTCTTCCGACCGCCTCCATCTTTTGCGATTGCAGCAGTTGCGCCTCCAGTTCCTTGCGATAGGTTATGTCTCTGGCGACGGTCATTACGGCGGGTTCTCCGTTGAAGACGATTTCCCGCGCGCTCGCCTCGACGGCCGTGGCCGAACCGTTCTTGGCTATCTGCCGGGCTTCGTAGAAATCCTTGCTCCGAACGAGGCGGTTCATGATCTCGATGCGGGACGAAGAGGCGTCCTCCGGTAAAATCGTAAGGACGGGAATTTGCAGAAGCTCGTTTTTTTCGTAGCCCGTCTGTTCGCACGCGACGTTGTTGGCTTCCAAGATCCGGCCGGTGGCGTCGTGGATGTAAATGGCGTCGCTCAAGCTGTTGAAAAGTTTCTCGTAGCGGTCTTCCGTTTTCGCTGCGCGATTTTCGGGCGAATCGGGCTTTGGAGTTTCCTCAAGGACCGAAACGAAATACCGTCCGCCGTTTTGATCCTTCTCTATTAACGACGTTGTTACGCCAAACGGCCTGCTCTCTCCGTTCTTGAACAGAATACGTTTTTCGATCCGGCATTTTTCGGTTCCGCCGGGTCGTAGAATCTTCAGGTTTTTCAAGAACGAGGGATAGTCTTGCGGATGGACGATGTCCTTCATGTTCGCGCCGGCGAGTCGGTCTTTTTCGTAGCCTCCAAGTCGGCGGAATTCCGCGTTGGTTTCCAGGACGATACCTCGGTCGTCAAATATGATCCCGGCAAAGGGAGAGCTTTCGAACGCGGATCGAAAAAGTGTCAATTCAGGTCATCCCGTCAATTCAAGTCATCCTATGGTTAATATGGTTTTCCGAGAAGCTGTTCGAACATATAACGGAAATACTGCCGAAGGCAATCAAAAGTTTGAAAACCGACCTCCGAGTTCCGGAACCCCGAAGCCTGACACTCCTCCCCGGGGAAAATCCCCACTTATTTTGTGCGTCGCCGCAAAAAAGTCTTGACAAGTCGCGCATCGACTGATAACCACTTTCGAAAGTTTGAAATACAAAAACGTGGTTTTTTTCAAGGTGTCATGAACAAAGTTTTCGCCATTGTCGGTATCGTAATCCTAATTATCGGCCTCGTAGCAGGAATACTTCCCTGCGGCGAGGACAGGCTGATAATGGCATAAATCTTAAAATAGCATTCGAGAGAAACAAAATCCGTTATCAGCCTTCCCAGGCGGTAACGGATTTTTTTTTGCGCAAATTTCTAAACAGAAAGGAAATCCCATGGAGTTAAGCGGCGCACAAATACTGATCAAGATGCTGAAGGAAGAAGGGGTGACGACCATTTTCGGCTATCCCGGCGGAGTGGTCATCGACATCTTCGACGAACTGGCCAAGTCGGACATCCGCCACGTCCTCGTACGGCACGAGCAGGGCGCCGTACACGCGGCCGACGGCTACGCGAGGGCGTCGGGCGGAGTAGGGGTCTGCCTGGTCACCTCCGGTCCCGGAGCCACCAACACCGTGACCGGCATCGCGTCGGCTTACATGGATTCCATTCCCGTGGTCGTTTTCACCGGCCAAGTGCCCGTTTCCCTGATCGGAAACGACGCTTTCCAGGAAGTCGACATCGTAGGCATCACGAGGCCTTGCACCAAGCACAACTTTCTGGTGAAACGCACCGAGGATCTTGCCGAAACCGTGAAAAAGGCTTTCCACATCGCCCGCTCGGGACGCCCGGGGCCGGTATTGGTCGACATCCCGAAAAACGTCTCCATCGAAAGGATCGAATACAAGGAGCCGGGGCCGATCCACCTGAAGACCTACAACCCGACCTACCATCCGAACAAGCGCCAGGTGCAGAAAGTCGTGGAGCTGATCCAGGAGGCGGAAAGACCGGTCATATTCGCCGGCGGAGGCGTGATTCTCTCCAAAGGGTCCGAGGAACTTGCCAAGCTGGCGTACCGGACCCGAATCCCGGTGACCACGACCCTGATGGGACTGGGGGCGTTTCCCGGCACCGACCCGTTGTGGCTCGGAATGATCGGAATGCACGGCACGTACCGGGCCAACATGTCCACGGCCCACTGCGACCTGTTTCTCTCCATTGGCGTGCGTTTCGACGACCGCGTCACCGGCAAGACCGACACCTTCGCCTCCCAGGCCAAGATCGTCCATATCGACATCGATCCGACGTCCATCCGGAAGAACATCCCGGTCACCGTTCCCGTGGTCGGGGACTGCAAGCTGACTCTGGAGGCCTTGAACGAGATGCTCGACGGGATCGCTCTGGGGGACTTGGAGGAGCGCCGCAGGCCGTGGCTCGATCAGATCCACCGATGGAAATCCACGCAAAAGCTGGCTTACAAGCAGGAGGACGTCATCAAACCTCAGTATGTGGTGGAAAAACTGTACGAATTGACCAAGGGCGACGCGATCGTCACCACCGAAGTGGGACAGAACCAGATGTGGGCGGCCCAGTACTATCATTTTACCAAGCCAAACCGTTTCATCACGTCGGGCGGTCTGGGCGTCATGGGCTTCGGGCTTCCCGCCGCCATCGGCGCGCAGCTTGCCAAGCCCGACAGCCTTGTTGTCGATATCGCCGGCGACGGAAGCATCCAGATGAACATCCAGGAGATGGCCACTGCGGTCCAGTGCGGTCTTCCCGTGAAGGTGGTCATTCTGAACAACGGGTATCTCGGAATGGTGAGACAATGGCAGCAGTTGTTCTACGGCAAGCGCTATTGCAGCACGTGCATGGAGCACGCGCCCGATTTCGTCAAGTTGGCCGAAGCGTACGGCGCGACCGGGTTCAGGGCCAGAAAGCCCGAGGAGGTCGAGGAAGTATTGAAAAAGGGACTTTCCGCCCCCGGTCCCGTCATCATGGATTTCGTCGTGGAAAAGGAGGAATGCGTCTATCCCATGGTACCCGCAGGCGCTCCCATAACCGAGATGCTTCTGGTCTAACCGAAAACGGTCTCTTGAACGAGCTTATATAACAAAGGAGTGTTGAACGATGAATTCGGACAAACATGTGCTTTCCATTCTGGTCGAAAACGAACCCGGCGTGCTTTCCCGGATTGCGGGTCTTTTCAGCGGAAGGGGTTTCAACATCGAAAGTCTTTGCGTCGCGGTCACGACCGAACCGACCGTTTCCCGCGTGACGCTGGTGACAAGCGCCGCGCCGCTGATCGTGGAGCAGATCAAGAAGCAGCTCAACAAGCTGATCAACGTAATCAAGGTTTCCGAGCTGACCGGCTCTCCCTACGTGGAGCGCGAACTGGCCTTGATCAAGGTGGCGGCGAAGCCCGAGCACAGGGCCGAGATTCTGCGCATGGTTGACATTTTCAGATGCAAGGTTGTGGACGTGGGGGCCGAACATTACACTATCGAGGTGACCGGGGACGAGGGAAAGCTCTCGGCGATCCTGAGCCTTCTGAAACCCATCGGCGTCAAAGAGATCGCTCGCACGGGCGTGATAGCGCTGTTCAGGGAGCCCAAATGAACGCTCGCCCCCGGCGCGCGCCGAAGGCAGCCAGAGCTTCCAGCTTTGGTGGGAGGACTGCGGCAAACCAGACCAGGACGGTCCGGTTGCCATCGCGGCGCCGAGGCTTTCGTATAACGCAAGATGCTATCTTCGCGAAATCGCTTCGCGGAAAACAACATCGAAGCCTAATCGTGTTTAAATACTGACGGATAAATTAATTGACTAAAGGAGGAATTGCAAATGGCAAAGATTGATTTCGGCGGCACTGTGGAAGACGTTGTAACCGACGACGAGTTTCCTCTGGAAAAGGCCAGGGAGATTTTGAAGGGCGAAACCATCGCGGTTCTGGGTTACGGCGTGCAGGGGCCCGCCCAGGCGCTGAACCTACGGGACAACGGCGTTCCCGTCATCGTAGGGCAGCTCGAGGGCGACGAGTACTGGGAGAAGGCGATCAGGGACGGCTTCGTGCCGGGCAAGACCCTGTTTCCCCTCGAGGAGGCCGCCAAGAGAGGCACCATCGTTAAAATGCTTCTTTCCGACGCGGGCCAGGTGGCAACGTGGCCCAAAATAAAGGAGTGCCTGAACAAGGGCGACGCCTTGTACTTTTCCCACGGCTTTTCCATCGTCTACAAGGAGCAGACCGGCGTGATTCCTCCCGATTTCGTGGATGTCATTCTGGTGGCCCCCAAGGGGTCAGGAACGAACGTGAGAAGGAACTTCCTGGACGGAAGCGGCATCAACTCCAGCTACGCCGTTTTCCAGGACTCCACCGGCAGGGCCAAGGAAAGGACACTCGCCCTGGGAATCGCCATCGGGTCGGGATACCTTTTCCCCACCACCTTCGAGCAGGAGGTCTACAGCGACTTGACCGGCGAGCGCGGCGTCCTCATGGGATGCCTGGCCGGGACCATGGAGGCGCAGTACAACATACTCCGTAAAAACGGGCATTCCCCCAGCGAGGCTTTCAACGAGACCGTCGAGGAGCTTACCCAGAGCCTGATTCGGTTGGTGGGCGAGAACGGCATGGACTGGATGTTCTCCAATTGCAGCGCCACCGCCCAGCGCGGCGCCTTGGACTGGGCGCCCAAGTTCCGCGACGCCGTCGCGCCGGTGTTCGAGGAACTCTACGACCGCGTCAAGACCGGCAAGGAGACCCGGCGGGTGCTCGAGGTCAACGGCGCCCCGGACTATCTGAAAAAGCTTCGGGCCGAACTGGACGCCATCAAAAACTCGGAAATGTGGAAAGCCGGAGCGGCCGTACGGGCCTTGCGGCCTGAAAACCGGAAAAAGAACAAATAACGCGTTTTCAATAAGCGAAGGAAAGACGGCGGAGGCGGTCGGAGCCTTCGAAGCCTCCGTCGTTTCCCCCGTTTGCGAAAGCGTTTCAATGCCAGGAGCGTTTATGGAACCTGTCTTCCTTTACGACACGACTCTCAGGGACGGAGCCCAGGGCGAGGAAATCAGCTTCACCGTCGAGGACAAGATCAACATCACCAAGAGGCTCGACGATCTCGGGGTCCATTACATCGAGGGCGGATGGCCCGGCTCGAACCCGAGGGATCTCCAGTACTTCGAGCTGGTCAAGCAACTCGATCTGAAGAACGCCACCGTCACCGCGTTCGGCTCCACCAGGCGGCCCGGAATTTCCCCCGACGCCGACGCCAATCTTCTGAGGATGTTGGAGAGCGGCACCAAAGCCGTGGCTATTTTCGGCAAGACGTGGGACCTGCACGTGGAGCAGATCATATGCGCCACGCTGGAGGAGAATCTTGCCATGATCGCCGACTCGGTCGGTTTCTTGAAGAAGAACGGGCGCGAGGTGATCTACGACGCGGAGCATTTCTTTGAAGGCTACAAGGCCAATCCGGACTACGCGGTCAAAACGCTGGTCGCGGCCGTGGATTCCGGCGCGGACTTCGTGGTCCTGTGCGACACCAACGGCGGCACCCTTCCGTTCGAGGTGGAGAGCATCATGGACGAAACCAGGGAGAAGCTGGCGCGAAACTGCGGCGTCGCCCCGGAAAAACTTTCGATCAGGTTCGGCATCCATGCCCACAACGACTCCAACATGGCCGTTGCCAATTCCATTTCCGGAGTGAGGAAGGGCGCGGTCATGGTACAGGGCACCGTCAACGGGTACGGCGAACGATGCGGAAACGCCGACATGGTTTCCATCATACCCATACTGAAGCTCAAGATGGGCGTCGATTGCATCTCGGACGAAAACCTGACGAAATTGAGAAAGCTTTCCCGTTTCGTCAGCGAGACCGCCAACCTGGTTCCCCTGAACAGCCGTCCTTTCGTGGGAAAGAGCGCGTTCGCCCACAAGGGCGGAATCCACGTGAACGCGATCATGAAAATCCCCAGGGCCTACGAGCACATGGACCCCGAGCTGGTGGGAAACAAGCGGCGGGTGCTGGTTTCCGACCTGTCCGGAAAGAGCAACATCGAGTACAAGGCAAAGGAACTGGGCGTGGAACTGGGGTTGAACGGCCACGATGGCCGGGAGATCGTGGAGAAGATCAAGAAGTTGGAACTGGAGGGGTACCAGTTCGACACGGCCGACGGTTCCTTGAAAATCCTCATGGAGAAGTTCACGGATCAGTTCAAGCCCATATTCGAACTGGAGCAATTCCGCATCACGGTGGAAAAGGACAAGGACAGACCGTGCGCGGCGCAGGCCACCATCAAGATTTCGGTCGACGGCAGGCAGGAGATCACGGCGGCGGAGGGGCAGGGGCCGGTCGGCGCCTTGGACAACGCCCTTCGCAAGGCCTTGGGACAATTCTTCCCCAACCTGGACCACATGCGCCTGGTGGACTTCAAGGTGCGCGTCATGGACGGACGGGACGGCACCGCCGCCAAGGTCCGCGTGTTCATCGCGTCCAGGGACCAGGAGGAAATCTGGAACACCATCGGCGTGTCGAGCGACATTATAGAGGCGAGCTGGCAGGCTTTGACCGACAGTTTCCAGTACAAGCTGGCCAAACAGTAACCGCCGGAAAAGGCTATTCTTTCAACCGACAGAGGCAAACGAAACCGTATGATACGTCGTTCGGAAAAAAGAGAGGCGAGCAATGCCGCGGGACGAGGTTCCGACCAAGTCCTGCGGCCTATGCTTAGGAAATTGTTTTGCTCTAAATTCACCTAATAGGTTTTAGGTGTTAGGCGTTAGGTTTCTGGCCCGACGCCTAACATCTATTACCTGATTTCCATTGCCGGATGTCGTAACAAAAAACGGCGGGATTTTCGGAACGTCTCCGGCTTGTTTTCATTATCCCTGCTAACACCTAAAAGCTAAAAACCAATACCTATACAAGGAGCAAAACAATGGAAAGACTGTACATATTCGACACCACGTTAAGGGACGGCGAGCAGTCTCCGGGCGCCAGCATGAACACCAACGAGAAACTGCGTTTGGCAGGGCAGTTGGAAAAATTGGGGGTGGATATTCTGGAGGCCGGTTTTCCGGCGGCCTCGGCAGGCGATTTCGAGGCGGTTTCCAAGATCGCCGAGAAGTTGAAACGGGCTCAGGTGGCCGCGTTGGCCAGGACCTCCAAGGAGGATATCGACAAGGCCTGGGGAGCCATCAGGCACGCGGCGAATCCCCGGATTCACACCTTTATCGCCACCTCCGACCTGCACATGGAGTACAAGTTGGGCATGACCCGGGAGCAGGTGATCAAGAAAGCCGTGGAGGCGGTCAAGTACGCCAAGACCTACACGGAAAACGTGGAATTTTCCGCCGAGGACGCCTCCCGGAGCGAACCCGCGTTTCTGTGCAAGGTATTCGAGGCGGCCATCGAGGCCGGCGCGACAACGGTCAACGTGCCTGACACGGTGGGATACGCGATCCCCGAGGAGTTCGGCGACCTGATCCGGTACATCAAGGCCAACACGCCCAACATCGGGAAAGCGGTCATCAGCGTGCATTGCCACAACGACCTGGGCTTGGCGACCGCCAACACGGTGACCGCCATCCGGGCGGGGGCGAGACAGGCCGAGGTGACGATAAACGGCATAGGCGAGCGCGCCGGAAACACTTCCCTGGAGGAAGTGGTCATGAGCATCCATACCAGGAGAAACTTCATCCCGGTGGAAACGAACGTCGAAACCCGGCACATCCATCCCACCAGCCGCCTGGTCAGCATGATCACGGGCATCATCGTGCAGCCCAACAAGGCCATCGTAGGAGCGAACGCCTTCGCCCACGAGGCAGGTATTCACCAAGACGGCATGCTGAAGAACCCCATGACCTACGAGATCATGAAGCCGGAGACGGTAGGCCTCAGCGAAAGCAAGCTGATTCTGGGCAAGCATTCCGGACGGCACGCGCTGCGCACGCACTTGAAGGATATGGGATACGATCTGTCCGACGAGGAGTTGAATCTCGTTTTCACGAGATTCAAGGAGGTGGCCGACAAGAAGAAGCACGTCATGGACGAGGACCTGGAAGTAATCGTCACGGAAGGCATTCTGAGGACTGCGGAGACGTTCAAGCTGGAGTATTTGAACGTTGTGGCGGGCACGACGGTATTGCCGATGGCCAGCGTGAAGCTGGAAATCAACGGCCGTTCGGTCCAGGGCGCCAGATACGGCAACGGTCCCATAGACGCCGCGTTCAACACCATTGCGGAACTGACCGGAGCCAGATCCGAGCTGTTGCGATTCACGGTTAGCGCCTTGACCGGAGGCACCGACGCCCAGGGCGAGGTGACGGTCCGGCTGAGGGAAAACGGCCTGGTGGCCTTGGGAAGAGGCTCCGACCCGGACATCATCACCGCCAGCGCCAAGGCCTACCTGAACGGGCTGAACCGGCTGGAGTACTTGAAGAAGCACCCGGTGGACAGGGAAAGCCTGTAGCTGACCTTTTCCATATTGGAAATGGAAATACGACAACCAATTCGCACCCTGGGGTTTGGTCTTAACTCCGGCCAGCCCGTTTGTAGTTTGCGCATAGCGCCGCCCCGGCGGCGCTATGCGCAAACGAAATTCAATTTCCCGGCAATCTCGCCAAGAAATTCGGCATTGCGATACGAATCGTTCAAAATCCTTTCTACGCGCCTTTTGATGATTGGCGCACGGAGAAATAGTTGCGCAGGTTTTTAACGAACAGGTCTTCATAGCAGGAACCATAAAGGAAATTGGAAGCTTGTTTTTTATTGCCTAGTCCATCTTTTGATTTACAAAGCCGATACGGCCCTTGCCTTTCAAATTATGAAAAATCAAACAACAATCGCAGACGCCCGCTCCCTTTTTCCGCGGGAGCAGGAGGAGCCGCGCAAGTCCGAAGGAGGTGAAAGAATGGGTGGAGACCGGGTACGAACGCATTCGCGACGACGCCGAAAAGGGACGACGCGGAGATCCTCTTCGGCGACGAAGTCGGGCTTCGCTCCGGCCGCCTTCCCGGAAGCTCCCACGGCCTTCGCGGCGAGACTCCGGTCGTTCCTTCGACCGGTACCCGGCGCACCTGGCGAATGTCGTGAAAGATTTGACTATTGTGGCCCGAAGGAGAAGTGGAATTATGTTTGGCACGAATTGTGCTTTTTGTGCGTTTCTGGAAAATCGCCCGCTTTTCGGACGGGCACTAATTGACAATGCGCGGCGCATTAAACAAAAAACGTCACATTCTAAAACAAAAAGGAGGTCTGCGATGAAACCGTTGTTCCAATATGCAATCGCTTTTTGCGCGGCCGTTGTTTTCGCGCTGGTTGGAAACGTTTCGGCCCAGGAGGATGCGTCGGAGGCCAAAACCCTGTCCCCTTATTTTTTCGTCCTAAGCGACGATCCCGACACGGATTCTCTTCCGTTGAAATCGACCAGGGTCTCGGTCGATATTTCGGGGGTGATCGCCGATGTCTCCGTGACCCAGGGTTACGAAAACGCGGGGAGGAACAACTTGGAGGCCATTTACGTTTTTCCGGCGTCCAGCCGCGCCGCCGTTTACGCCATGAAAATGACCATCGGGGAGCGGACGATCATGGCCAAAATCAAGGAGAGAGAGCGGGCACGGCAGGACTACGAGCAGGCGAAGGCCGAGGGCAAGAGCGCGTCCCTGCTGGAACAGCACCGTCCGAACGTTTTCCAAATGAACGTGGCCAACATTTTGCCCGGCGACGTGATCGAAGTGGAAATGAAGTACACGGAGCCGCTTGTTCCCGCGGACAAAGTGTACGAGTTCGTCTATCCGACCGTGGTCGGGCCGAGATACGCGGGACAGGCCCCGGAAAGGGGCGGCACGGGCGAAACATGGACGGCCAACCCGTACTTGAAGGAAGGCGAGGCTCCGACGTACGCATTCGACATCGGCTTGAATTTGGCCGCAGGGATTCCGATCCGGGACGTTGTCTGCTCCAGCCACAAGACCAAAATCGATTTCGTCGGACGGGACAGGGCCAAAATCGAGCTTGATCCATCGGAAAAGAGCGGCGGCAATCGCGATTTCATATTGAGATACCGTCTGGCCGGGGACGCCGTGGACACAGGCCTGTTGATCTCTTCCGGAAAAGACGAGAACTTTTTTCTCCTGATGGTCCAGCCGCCCGAAAATGTGAAGGTGGAGCAGATTCCGCCTCGCGAGTACATTTTCATCGTGGACGTGTCCGGTTCGATGCACGGGTTTCCGCTGGATATCTCGAAGGAGCTTCTGAGGGATTTGATCGGAAGCCTTCGACCCACGGACGTTTTCAACGTGCTGCTTTTCGCCGGCAGTTCCAGCGTGATGGCCGAGAAATCCCTGCCGGCCACTTCGGACAACATTCGCAAAGCTTTGGATACCATCGACCGCCAGCAGGGCGGGGGAGGAACGGAGATACTCCCGGCGCTCGAACGCGCGCTTGCCCTTCCGAGGACGGAGAGCGTTTCGAGGACTGTCGTGATAGCGACCGACGGCTATGTGAACGTCGAGACCGAAACGTTCGACTTGATTCGAAACAGGCTCGGGGAGGCTAACATGTTCGCGTTCGGCATCGGGTCCAGCGTAAACCGGTTTCTCTTGGAAGGGGTCGCGCGAGCCGGTATGGGAGAGCCTTTCGTGATCACCAAACCGACGGAGGCGAAAGTCAAGGCCGAAGCATTCCGCAAACTGATCGCCACTCCCGTTATGTCTGGCGTGAAAGTCGATTTCGGCAAATTCGAAGCCTACGACGTAGAACCCCCCTCGATTCCGGACGTACTGGCGGACCGCCCGGTGATCGTCTTCGGAAAATGGCGCGGAAAAGCCTCCGGATCGATCAAGGTAACGGGAAAAACAGGAGGAGGGGATTTCGAGAAAGCCATGAAACTCGATAGCGCAAGCCGGGTGGAGGACCAGCGTGCGCTCGCGAACCTTTGGGCGCGACGCCGCATCGCTGTCCTTTCGGACTACGAGAACCTGTCGCAGTCGGACGAGCGCAAGAAGACCGTCACGGATCTCGGGCTCAGGTACAGCTTGTTGACCGCCTACACCTCGTTCGTGGCCGTCGATTCCGAGGCCAGGGCTCAGGGGCAAAAGCCCGTCGCTGTCGATCAGCCCTTGCCGCTTCCCGAGGGAGTTTCCAATTTGGCCGTGGGCGGAAGCCACGCGTTTTCCAAAAGAATGATGGCCATGCCGCAATCGGCCCCGGTTCCGGCTGCTCCTTTCTCCATGTCCGGAGAGGTCGCGAAGGAAAAAACGGAATTCTATTCCAGGGATGAAGTCGCGACGGCGCCCGAAGAGGAGAAAATGGAATTGAACGCTTTACAAAGGCGAATGCGAATCGAAGCGTTTTCCATCGACGAGGTGAAAACAGAGGGCGGAATTTCCGAACAGAGCGTGAAAGCCGTTCTGGAGAAGGCGAGAAAGGAAATTGCCCTGTGCTTGAATGAAAACTCGGACGGAGGGACGCGGAGGATAGAGATTTTAATTTACGTGGACGCGGAGGGAAAGGTGTCGTCGGTTAAAATTGCTCCTGCAAATGGAAACAGGGAGAATCTGGAAGGATGTCTTGCGGAGGCGCTGAAAAAGGCCGAGTTCGGCAGGCCTTCGGGTACCGCGCCGATGAAGATTGGCGCTGTATTGAGCTTTTAGACTGGCATTTTATACGTTATGGGCGGGACCTCGCGAGAGCCCCCGCCCTTTTTTTCTTCGAGCAGGAAAATTTTCCGGTTTTAAGCCGTCACATGCCGTTAAGAACGATTTTGCCCAAATTTCGGTTTTCTTCCATGTATTTGTGGGCTTCTTGCACGTCCTCCCATGGAAATGCCCGGTCCACGACCGGCTTCAGCCGTCCGTCCCGGAAACGGGGCAAGGCGAACGCGTAAGTTTCCTCGGCCAGGGATATGCGGTACTGCAAGTCGCGGGAGCGCAAGGTTGTGCCTATGATTCGAACCCATCGAGTCAGGATTTGGTTCAAATCGACTTTTTCCACGAAGGGGCCGCCCAAGAATCCAATGATGATAATCCGTCCATCCTTTTTCAGCGCCCGTATGTTTTCTTTCCAGTAAGGCGCTCCCACGAAATCGAGGATTATGTCAGCGCCTTTGCCTCCGGTGGCATCCAGGAGCGGCTCTACAAAAGATACCCTGTTGTAGTTGCATCCGAAGTCCGCGCCCAGGGTTTTGCAAAATTCAACCTTCTCGTCGGTCCCTGCCGTGGCGAAGGATTTCGCGCCGGATTCCCGGACGAGCTGAATGGCTGCGGACCCGACGCCTCCGGCGCCGGCGTGGACTAGGACGAACTGGTTTTTTTCGACTTTTCCCAGCCAGAAAAGGGTCTGAAACGCCGCGGAAAAAACCTCCGGAATGGCGGAGGCCTCTTCGAAGGTGAGGTTTTCGGGGATCTCCCGGGCAAGATCTTCGTGTATCACCGCGTACTCGGCATACCCTCCGCCCCCCATCAGCCCCATGACCCGGTCGCCGGGTTCCCACCGTCCGGCGTCGGGACCCGCCTCTTCGACCACCCCCGCCAAATCCACGCCCAATACGTCGCTTGCGCCTTCGGGCACAGGATATAGCCCTTGCCTTTGGAGAATATCCATTCGGTTCAGGGACGTCGCCTTGACTTTGACGAGGATCTCGCGCCTATTCGGACGCGGCGTCGGAATTTCTCCGATGCACAACTCTTCCCGTCCGCCGGGTTTCTTTATTAATACGGCTTTCATAGCTTGACATCGTAAATTTGAGGGTCTAATCGCGGTTCGTATTTTTTCGTTTCGACGCGGTCGTATTCGTTTTTTCTTAATTGATACCCATGCCTCTAACTATAAGAAACGCGCCGGAAAATTCAAAAATTAATTTTACGATGTCAAGTTATTGGATATTCGTTATTGGATATTCGTTATCGGGAAGTGCTCAACCGCCACTAGCAAACAACCGACAACCGATATCCAATAACCAATAACCAATAATTTGACATTGTAAACTTAACGGGTAACATGCCGAATTTATCGA
>CAZNTU010000040.1:0-33078 GCA_964575975.1 uncultured Desulfobacteraceae bacterium | reverse complement strand
AAGCCGACGGAGAATAGTTGAAGGAGATTCTGTAGCTGGCGCTGGAGGGCCGCAGGCGGGTCAAGGAGCAGCTGAAGAAGATGGGGGCGTTCGAGTACTACCACACGTCGTTCAGCTATTTGGAAAAGGAGTCGGGCGAGGAGCGTTTCGTGGGCGCTCCCGAGATGGGCGGCCGGGACCTGATTTCCTCCGACCCGCTTTCCCCCGGCGCGGTGTACGGCGCGTGCGTGGGAGACGACGGCACGGTCGGGATGTTCCGGGTTGAGGTATCCGTTTCGCCCGGTTCGGGAAAGCTGAAGACGGCCGGGGGCGTATCCGGGGCCATCAAGGAGTCGATCCAGCGGGCGTTCGGCTATCTCGGCTCGAAAAAGGGCGAGTTCGGTTTCGCGAAGGAAATGAGCATTTCCGACTTCTACGTGGAGGTCCTGGACTTGCTGAACAACAAGGTCCAGGGAGACATCGGGGTGGCCTTTTTCGTGGCGGTCTTCTCGGCGATCAGGAAGAGCCAGGTCACGGCCGCCACATTGATCCTGGGCGACATGAGCATCCAGGGAAACATCAAGCCGGTCCGCTCCCTGGTGGAACCGTTGCAGGTGGCCAAGGACAACGGCGCGAAACGCGCTCTGATACCGATCGAGAACAAGCGCAATTTCCTGGACGTGGACGCGGACATCATGGAACACGTGGATCCGGTTTTCTACGGGGAACCGAGGGCGGCGGCCATGAAGGCTCTTGCTTTGAACTGACGGAGCAAACGGAGCTTTCGGGAAAGGACTTTTCATTGCTTTCGAGCAGTATGATAACAATAAGGCATAAAAAACATGTATATAGATTCCATCGAAATCCAAAATTTTCGAAATTTCAGGGACACGAGCATCGGGTTCGTCCATCCGGACTGCGAATTCGGCGCGGGAGGATTTCCGAGACCGAATTTGCCAAACATCAATTTGCTGTTGGGCGAGAACGGGCTCGGAAAAACCTCGTTGTTGAAAGCCATCGCCCTTGCATTGCTGGGTCCGGCGGTCAACGATTCCGGCATCTATCCATACCGTCTTATCCGACGGGGCCCCGAATCTTCCGAGTCCGGCACGGAAATAGGCGAGGCGACAATCCGGGCCGTTTTCAAAACGCACGAACAAGATCGCGCCGGCAACCTAAAGCGCTTGCGTTTGGAATCGAAGACGAGCGTTTTCCGAAAAGGCGACTTGGAGTCGTTGCGATGGACAGGCGGCGACGAGGGACCTTGGCAACCGATTTTCAGCGCGAGTTCGGACGCATTTTTCTTTGTGGGCTACGGTGCGACACGGCGTGTGGAAAAGCGCGAACAGTTCGATATCGGCGGACGACGCTCCACAGGTTTTTCCAGGGGGTTGCGCGTCAAAAGCATATTCGAGGAAGCCTATTCTCTGATCCCAATGAATGCCTGGCTTCCGGAGTACAAGCACAATAAACCCAGGCGGTTCGAACAAGCAGTCGATTTGATCGATCGACTCGTCAAAAAGTACGACTGCGAATTTGCGGGGAAGACGAACGAAGAGGGCGAATACTTGTTTTGCCACAAGGGAATCGACGTTCCGTTTCCCGCCCTTTCGGACGGATACAGAGCTTATCTCGGCTGGATAGGCGATCTTCTCTATCACGTGTGCGCGACTTGCCCCGACGGAAAGAAAATCGTCGAGAACAAAGGGATCGTCATGGTGGACGAAATCGATTTGCACCTTCATCCCGGATGGCAAATGACCGTTTTGAAAACGCTGTCGGAAAATCTCCCCAACCTTCAGTTCGTCGTCACGTCCCACAGTCCGCTTCTGGTCGGTTCCCTTCAATGGATGAACATTGTTTTGATGGCTCCGGGAAAATTCCAGTCGAGCGAAGCCAAGCGGATCGAACAGGCCGTTCACGGCTTGGATGCCGACCAGGTTCTTCTTACCGAGTTTTTCGGGTTGAAATCGACCAGAGCGTCCGACAAGGAAAAACGATTGAAATCATTGACTCTCGAAGCCCGCAAAGGAGATCCCGAAGCCGCCAAAAGGCTCCTGGAGGAGATGAGCAGGGGGGCGGAGGCCGAGCAATGATCGGATATTCCATTTCCCTGGAAGATTTGAAATCGAAAATCGAAGAACAATATCCGGGATGGCTGGCAAAAGCGGAGCAAAGGACCGCTCGTTTTCGCGAAATGGGCTGTTACAAGGAGAATAGTTCCATTTGGAGCGAAGTTAAACCTCTCTACATGAAGTTGCAGGGCGAATGCAAATGCGCATACTGCGAACGAAAGTTCGAATCGGTCGATTATGGTCTAATTGAGCAGGACACGGAACACTTTCGGCCCAAAAAAGATATCGTAACATGGGCGGTCCCCGAAAATCTTCGAGATATCGGCATTGAACCCTCTCCTGTTCCCCAAAACACGAAGGGTTACTATCTCTTGGCCTACCATCCTTTCAACTACGCTGCCTCTTGCAAGCCATGCAATACGTCGCTGAAAAGAAATTATTTTCCGATCGAAGGAGAATACGATCTCACTGGGGACGACCCGGAAAAACTGCTTTCGGAGAGACCGTATTTGATTTATCCGGTAGGCGATTTCGACGACGATCCGAGCGAGCTTATTCAATTCCATGGCTTATCCCCGTTCGCGGTCTCCCAGGACGAATTCGGCCGGGCCAGAGCCCTTGTTATGATCGAATTCTTCGGACTCGACGACGCAATCCGCCGAAAAAATCTTTTCCGGGAACGAGCTTGCATCGTGATAGCGCTTTTTCCTCAATTGGAAAAATTGTTTTCGCCGGCCAAGTTTTTCGACGATGAGGTAGTAGAGGCCGGAAAAATCGTGAACGCATATACAAGCGAAAATGCACCCCACACTAACTGCGCCAGAAGTTTTAAGAGACTCTTCGAAAGCGAGAGACAAGAGGCGAGGGAAATTTTTGAAAAAGCGGTTCTGTTTATTTCCGGTATTTCCTGATTCCGACAAAACCATTGTCATTGTCGGACCGGACCGGAATCGTTCTTGTCCGACGATTCCACCGGCGGTTTGTTATCCAGAAACCCCTTGCATCGCGAGGGTTGCATGGAATAAAATCCATTTTGCGGGATTTGCCACTGTCCCTGATATGCAAACATGCGAAACTTATTATAACTGAAACGCGCAGGTGACGCCCATGTCTCGAAAGCCAACTTACGAAGAGCTGGAGAAACGAGTCGCGGAACTGGAGTCGCAAAGCCGCTGCTTGGCGGAGGTGCAAGGCGAACTCAAGCGGACCCTGAACTTTACGGAATCGCTTCTTGCTTCTATTCCGACGCCGATATTCTACAAGGACGCCCGCGGCCGATACCAGGGCTGCAATGCGGCCTTCGCCGAAATCATGGGCGTATCGGCCGAGCAAATGCGCGGAAAAACCGTCCATGAATTGTGGCCCGGGGATTTTGCCGACGTTTATCATCGCAAGGACCTCGAACTGCTCCGGAATCCGGGGCGGCAGGTCTACGAATTCGAGGTGAAGGACAAGGAAGGCAGGATCCGGCCCGTCGTCTACCACAAAAATGTATTCCGCGACGAAAACGGTGCGGTCGCCGGGCTGGTGGGAGGTTTCGTCGATATCGGCGACATCCGCAGGGCGCAGTCGGAGCTGCATACACTGTTTTCCATGTCCTTGGACATGATTTGCATCGCCGACATCAATACGTACACCTTTTTGAAAGTCAATCCGGCGTTCACGGCCACGCTGGGCTACAGCGAGGCGGAACTGCTATCGACGCCGTTCACGGATTTCATTCATCCCGAAGATATTGAGCCCACTCGGAAAGTCGTCGAGGAAAGCCTGCGGAGGGGCGAGAAGGTTGTCAATTTCAAAAACCGCTATCTCTGCAAGAACGGAGAATACCGATGGCTTAACTGGGTATCGCATCCGTCGCCCGAAAAGGGGGTGACCTATGCCGTAGCCCACGACATTACCGACGAAATCCATGCCATCGAAACACTGCGAAGCCAGCGCGACCTGCTTAACAATTTCTTCGACAACCTGCCGATGGGAATTGCGGTATGGGACGGCGACGGTCGCCTGCTGATGGTCAACAAGGGATTTACCGGCCTGACCGGATACGAATTGGCGGACATCGGGGGGCTGGAGGATTGGTTCGACAAGGCGTATCCGGACTCGGAATACCGCCGCCTGGTCGTCGAGGACTGGCTGGTCGCAAGGAAAACCTCCGACGCGGTCCGCGAGTTCAAAATCGCCTGCAGGGACGGCAGCCTCAAGGACGTCGAATTTCGGGCCTTTCCCGTCTTCGATGCCGAAGAGGGCGTGATCGACGTAGTCGAATATGTCCGGGATGTAACGGAGATCAAGCAGGCCCAGGAAGAAATTCGACGTCGCGGGCAGTTTCTGGAATCCGTGCTGTACCACGCGCCCGACGCCATAGTCACCTTGGACGAACGGCACCGGGTGGTCGATTGGAACCCCGGCGCGGTCCGGACGTTCGGATACGAGCCGGAAGAGGCGACCGGTTCGCCCCTCGACGACTTGGTGTCGCGTGGTCGGCATCGCATGGAAGCGGCATCCAAAACCGACAGAATCCTTTCCGGGCACCGCGTCGAGGCCTTCGAAACCGTGCGGTTCCGAAAAAACGGGACCCCGATTCACGTCATCGCGGCAGGTTCTCCCATCATGATCGAAGGCGTTCTAAAGGGAGGAGTCGCCGTCTACACCGATATTACCGAGCGGGTGCGGAACGAAGAAACTTTAAGGACGTCGCATCGGCGCTTCATAACGGTTTTGGACAGCATCGAAGCGATTATCTACGTGGCCGACATGAAGACCCATGAGATTCTTTTCATGAACAAAAACATGATCGAAACCTTCGGCGGCGATTTCACCGGAAAAAGATGCTGGGAGGTTTTGAAGGGAGAATCCGGGCCTTGCCAGAATTGCACCAATCGTTTTTTGATCGACGACAACGGTCAGCCCGCCGGCGTATTTGCCTGGCAGGGGGAAAACCCGGTATCGGGCAAGTGGTACATGAACCGCGACCGTGCCATCGAATGGATCGACGGCAGGATGGTCAGGCTTCAGATCGCCATTGACGTAACCGATTACAAGAAGATGGAAGACGCGCTTCGAAAGGCTCAGAAGATGGAGGCAGTGGGCACGCTGGCCGGCGGCATCGCGCACGACTTCAACAATTTGCTGATGGGCGTCCAGGGGAGGGCTTCCCTGATATCGGTGGATTTGGATCCCGATCACCCCCACGCGGAACACATCGGCGCCATCGAGGAATACATCGAAAGCGCCGTAAACCTGACCGACCAGTTGCTTGGCCTTGTCCGAGGGGGCAAGTACGAAGTCAAACCCGTCGATTTGAACGTCCTGATCGAATCCAGCGCGACAATGTTCGGCCGGACCCGCAAGGAAATTCGGATAAGCGTCTCGACGTTCCCGGAACCGATAGTAGTCGAGGCCGACAAGCGCCAGATCGAACAGGTGTTGCTGAACATTTATGTCAACGCATGGCAGGCTATGCCCGAAGGCGGCGATCTCTATATCGAAACCCATCCGGTCGATCTTGACGAAAAGGCATGCCGGGCCTACGATGTCCCGCCGGGACGATACGCGAAGATTTCGCTGACCGACACGGGCGTCGGCATGGCCGAGGATGTCCGGCAGAAGGTTTTCGACCCGTTTTACACGACCAAGGAGAAAGCGAGGGGAACCGGGTTGGGGCTGGCCTCCGCCTACGGCATCGTCAAGAACCACGGCGGCATGATCACGGTCTACAGCGAAGTGGGCTACGGGACCACCTTCAACGTCTACCTGCCGGTCAGCCAACGGAATGCCGCGACGGAGGCGCCGGCCGAAGACAGACTGGTCG
Source organism: uncultured Desulfobacteraceae bacterium (assembly GCA_964575975.1). Classification (GTDB taxonomy): domain Bacteria; phylum Desulfobacterota; class Desulfobacteria; order Desulfobacterales; family SKZT01. The sequence continues at coordinate 27,210 of CAZNTU010000040.1, read as the reverse complement.
GAGGAGCGGAAACCATCCTGCTGGTCGAGGACGAGGAAATGATCGTCGAAGTGGGCAAGGCCATGCTGGAATGGCTGGGCTACAGGGTCCTCGTCGCGCAAGGAGGCGCGGAGGCCGTCGAGTGCGTTTCCAAGACCGGAGCCGAAATCGATTTGGTGATTCTGGATCTCGTCATGCCAGGAATCGACGGCGGAACGACCTTCGACCGTATCCGCGAAATCCGGCCTTCCATGCCGGCGATCCTTTCGAGCGGCTATTCCATAAACGGAAAGGCGACGGAAATCATGGGGCGGGGATGCAACGGTTTCATCCAGAAACCGTTCAACATATCGACGTTGGCGAGGAAAATCAGGGAAGTGCTCGATAAAACGGGCGATGGCAAAGGCAAGCCCGCATAATGGTTGTTGCGCAAAGGGGATTGGATATGGAATGCAAAGCCGCCGTCAAGGATTCTACGTTTTCGAAGGAGATGGCGATCGTTTCGTTTGGAGGGTTCGGAAGTACGGAACGGATTGTCCTGCGCGGGCTGGTGGTCGAGAAGAAGGGTATTGTCCGATGCGCGGAGTCCGACAGGCTTTCCGACAATCTTCGCAAAATGAAGCGCAGGTTTTTGAGCGGGCCGGGAAGGGACGTCGAAGTGAGGGCGAGGTTCCAGGGGTGCGAAACGCGCGTGAGGACCGACGGACGCGGGTATTTTGTCGTGGAGATGTGTTCCGAAACCAACGGCATCGCGCCTTGCCGGGGGATTTGCGATGTCGATCTGGAGCTGCGAAGCCGTTCGTCGAAACCTCTCCGGGTGGCGCCGGGCCGGGTGTTCATCCCTCCGTCGTCCGCTCGTTTCGGCGTGATCAGCGACATTGACGATACCATTGTATACACATTCGCGACCGACCGTTTGAGAATGGTTTACACGGTCTTGGTCAAGAACGCGAGAAACAGACTTCCGTTCGCTGGAGTCAGGGCCTTCTACCGCGCGCTTCGCGACGGATTCGGGGGAGGGGAGAACAATCCGTTTTTCTACGTGTCAAGCAGTTCGTGGCGGATTCACGATGTCATGAGCGATTTTATCCGGTTCAACGATCTTCCGCCGGGGCCGATTCTCATGCGCGGGATGGAATTCACGCGAGCCTCTTTGTTCGATCCCCGCCGGCACGACCATAAAAAACGACGTTTCCAAGAGATTTTGGATACGTACCCGGACCTGCCGTTTCTGCTTGTCGGCGACAGCGGCCAACGCGACGCGGAGCTTTACACGGAACTGGCGAAGGCGTATCCGCGCCGAATCAAGGCATTGTACCTCCGCGACGTCTCTTCGAGTCCGCAAAGACGAGAGGCTATCCGCCGGTTGGCCCGCGAAGTTTATCCGTCGGGGTGCGAGCTGTATTTGACGGAAACCAGCATCGGTGCGGCCCGGCACGCGGCCTCCCGAGGATGGATCAATCCGTGGCGATTGGCCGAAATAGAAATGGATTGGACAGGGGAAGAGCCCAAAAATCCGTTGCTTTCGGCGTTGTGCAATGCGATTCGGGAGGCTTCGCGCCTTGTGCGTCCGGCAAGGAACCGCAAGCGGTAACTTGCGTGCGAATATCGAATTGCGAACAAAAAAATTAAAATTTCGAACATCGAAGTTCGCGTGGCGTCTCAATCGAAGTTCGCGGCGATGAAAGTATGGTCCGACGGCTTCGGCAGCAGGCGAGGCTCTTTGTCGATCCAGGCGGCGGTCGATTTCTCGGCCATGGGCGCCGTGGCCATGATGTGGTCGATTCGCCATCCCAGGCCCCGTTTCATGGCGTTGGGAAGCCGATAGTCCCAGAATGTGAATTCCTTTTCATGGGGGTTGTGCCTCCGGTAAACGTCGAAAAATCCGAAAGCCATGATTTCCTTCAGGGCCTTGTGTTCGTCCGGATGGTAACAGACGCTGCCGTAAAGCCTTTCCGGGTCGTACACGTCGATGGGTTCCGGTGCCGTGTTCAAATCCCCCACCCACACGACTCGGTCGTCGGGTTTGAAACAGGTTCGAAAGAAATTCGAGAGGCGCTTGTAGAATCGGAGTTTGTACGAGAACTTTTCCGAATCCGACTTTTGGCCTTGAGGCACGTAGGTGTTCACCACGGCGATACCGTCCCGCGTGGTGACGGCGATGAAGCGGGCTTCGTCCTCGGGTTCGCCGTCGTTCAATCTTGCGCGGATTTCCAAGGGCGTTTTTTTGCAGAGGATCGCGACGCCGTTGTAGCTCTTCTGGCCTCTGAACGAAACGTGATAGCCCGCGTCCAGGAACGGTCGAGTCGGAAATTCGTGATCCTGGACCTTGGTTTCCTGTATGCAAAGGATATCCGGGGCGTTTTTTCCAATCCAGTCCAAAACGATGGAAATTCGCGGGCGAATTCCGTTTGCGTTGAAGCTTGCGATCAGCATGGTCGGCTCCTTTCATGGTCGTTTCGCAGAAATCGGTCGGCATCGAATACGATCTCATCCAAATTCGATCGAACGATAAAAATAATAAAATGCATGCTAACAGATATTCCGGGAAAATGCGCATTTTTTTGATTTGAATTAAATAAGGATGTTTGGTATTTAAACGAGGGTTTTTTGATCGGTTCTCTAAGGGAAATTTTTTCGATTGGTACGTTTGTTTTATTTAATTTCGACCGAAAGGATTGAGTGGAATCCAGGATGCTGAACGAAAAAGAAAAACTGGAAGCCATGGCCCTCTTGGGAAACGAGCTTAACCAGGTCCACGATTTGGATATCCTGATGGAACGGGTACTGACCAAGGCGAGGAGGTTCGCGAACGCGGACGCCGGTTCCATCTATATCAGGCATGGAAACTACCTTCACTTTTCGTACACGCAGAACGACACGTTGCAGCGCCGACTGAAGGAGGGGGAGAAACTCATCTATTCACACTTCAGGATTCCCATCGACGAAAAAAGCATCGCGGGATACGTGGCTCTTACCGGGACCCCGCTGAACATCCCCGACGTCTATCGAATCGCTCCTTACAAGCTTTACCGTTTTTCAAAAATGTTCGACCATGCGTCCGACTACAAAACATGCTCGGTCCTTGCGCTTCCCTTGAAAACGGCGAGAGGCGACATCCTCGGAATATTGCAAATTATAAACGCCCAGGACTCGGGAAATCGAATCGTCGAATTTTCGTCGGAAGACGAGGGGATGATGACCCATTTCGCGAGCATCGCGTCGGTCGCCCTGGAGAGGGCCCAGATGACCCGTGCCATTTTCATGCGCATGATTCGAATGGCGCGAATGAGAGATCCCAAGGAGACCGGTTCCCATGTCAACCGGGTCGGGGGATATTCGGTCGAAATTTACGAGACGTGGGCCCGCAAACACAATGTTCCCGAGCCCGAGATCGACGCTAAGAAGGACATTCTTCGAATGGCCGCCATGCTTCACGATGTCGGCAAGGTTGCGATTTCCGATCTGATTTTGAAAAAACCCTCGCGATTGAATATCGACGAATATGAAATCATGAAGCAACATACTATCTTGGGAGCGAGGTTGTTCGCGGGGTGGGAGTCGGAATTCGACGAGGCCGCCCACTCGGTTGCGTTGAACCATCATGAACGATGGGACGGCTTGGGATATCCCGGCCACGTGGACTACAGGACCGGCGAACCGCTTCCGGGGTTGGCGCTTCCCGACGGCTCCCCTTGCGGAAAAAAAGGGGAGGAGATTCCCCTTTTCGGGAGAATCGTCGCCATCGCCGACGTTTTCGACGCATTGGTCTCCGAACGGGTCTACAAGGAAGCCTGGGAGTGGTCGAAAGTTTTGAGTATCATTCAAGAGGGCGCGGGAAGCCAGTTCGATCCGGAACTGGTGGAAATCTTTTTCTCGCGCCTCGACGTAATCAGGTCCATCCACGCCCGGTATGCCGAGGAGCCGGATATCGAACCCGTTACCGACGAAGACGTGATCGCTCTTTCGATTCTTGCCTCTGATGGAATTCCGGAACGGCAACTCTAAGAAAAGACCGTGCTTTCACGAAAGCGCTAATCGGGCTTGGCTTCAATGAGTTTAATTCCCGCTTCCAACTCGATCCCGTGTCTCTCCAGATTCTCCCCCGTTGCACGGTAGAGTTTCGCCAGGCTTTTATGGAAATCGGCCAATGCCGAAACATGGCGGATGCGGGCGGATACCAGCTTTTCCTGGTGGTCCAGGATTTTGAACGTGGTGGACAGGCCCTCGATCAGCAGTTGGTTTTCCTGCTCCAGCGTCTCGCGCGCCAAATCGACGAATTTTTCGGCTTCCTTCACTCGGTCGTGACTTTTGACGACCGCCACGTGCCCGTTCAGGGCCTCCGTTCGGACCTGCCCTTTCAATCTCTCGTACAGGTATTCCAACCGTCGCTTGTCGTATTTGCTTTTGACATAACGCGATTGCGCGGCCCGGTTTCCGAAAGGATAAACAAAACGAAGGCCTGCGGCCCATTCGTGACCGTCGCCTTCGATCGTCCGCGAAAACGATCTCGAATAATTCCCTGTATGGGGGCTTCGCTGGACGACCCCGAACAGATCGACCGGGTCGTCCCCGCCCGAGAGTCCGCTCGATCCGGCCGTCGCTACGATATCCAGCCGGGGCAGCTTCTGGTTTTCGTACCACGCGATCATCAGTTCCCCGTTTTTCATGGCTATCTCCATCTCTTTCAAGTCGGATCGCCGTTCCATGGCTGTCGCCAGCGCGGTTTCCTTCGACGGGTAGGATTGCGAAGACGGCGGCATGGGAACGGTCGCGATTGTTTTATCGAACAGAGGCTCGTCCGGGCCGATTTCCAATAGGTTTTTGAGCAAGTTGGAGGCGGTCTCCAAATCCTGCTCTGCCAGGATCGTTCTTTCCCGGCGGTCGGTCACGGCCGTTTTCGCCTCGGTTACGGGCGTGATCGGGATCATGCCGTTTTCAAAGCGACTCTGGTTGGCGTCTCTCAGTTCGTCGGCAAGCTTCATGGATTCGATCCGGAACTTCAAAACGGCCTCGATCCGGCAAACGTCGTAATAAAGGCTTTCTATCCGTTCGCCCAGGTCTCCTGCCGCATGCGCGTAGGCCATGAACGCCATCTCGATCCTGTTTTTGGCCACGTTTATCCCGGTGCTGTTGATATCGACCCCGAAATCCCGGAGGATCGGCTGAACAAAGTTCAGCGTCGCGACCGTTCGATACTCGGGATCGATTGCGTCTGGGATGAAGTTGTCCTCCGTGCGACCGGTTTCGAGCGAAACGCTTCCTTGCAGACCGGTGCGGAACGTTTTCGAGACCCCGGCGCTCGCGCCCAAGGATTCCGATTCGTCATGCCCGTTTTCGTAGAAGACCAGACCGGTGGGAAGTTTCCGGTCGGAGGCGTTAACGGACGCCTCCAAGGACGGATCGAAACGGGCCTCGTTTTCGACCAAGTCCTCTTTTCGTTGGGGAATATCGAGTCGTTGGGCCTTGAGCCCGAAATTGGCTTCGATTCCCCGGAGTACCGCCTCTCCGGGAGCGATCGTCGTTTCTCCCGGCTGGTTTTGCCCGAGAACCGAAGCCGGGAAAAGACAAGCCAAAGCGAGGACCAAAAAACGGAACCCGAGGATGCTTCGTTTCAGATGGCTTTTCATATAGCCCTCCTCCTGAACAACCAAACCGCGAAACTCAGCGCGACTCCCCCGATCACGGCCATCGGCCAGAATTGTTGCAGGTAGACCGACGCGGGGGCGTCCTCCAGGAACGCGCCGCGCAGGACCACCATGAAATGCCTCAGGGGGTTTAAGAGCGTGAGCTTTTGAACCAGCGGCGGCATGTTCTCGATGGGGGTGGTGAATCCCGACAGAATCACGGCCGGCACCATGAACAAAAAGGCCCCCAGGAGTCCCTGCTGCTGGGTGACCGCGAGCGACGATATCATCAGCCCTATGCCCACTGCCGAGACGAGAAACAGACAAAGTCCGGCGTAAAGGAACAGAAAGCTTCCCCGAAACGGAACCTCGAACCAAAGCAGCGCGACCGTCAGGCAAACGGTCCCCTCGAAAAAGCCGATGAGCAGGCCGGGGATCGATTTTCCCATCAGTATTTCCACGGGACGAAGCGGAGTTACGAGAAGCTGGTCGAACGTGCCCTGCTCCCGTTCCCTGGCCACCGAAAGGGCAGTGACGATCATGGTCACCAGCAAAGTCAGGACTCCCATGATTCCCGGCACGACAAACCACCGGCTGACCAGGTTTTGATTGTACCACGCCCGGATTTTCAACTCCGTCGGCATGACCGATTCTCCCCGGCGCGATATCAGCTCCCGGTTGAAGCCCGTCACGATCTCTCTCGCGTAGTTGAGGGCGATCATGGCCGTGTTGGAGTTTCTTCCGTCCACGATCAGCTGCACGTCGCCGGTTTCTCCGGTCAGGATTTTTTTGCCGAAGTTCTGTGGCACGTGCAGCGCGAGAAGAATTTCGCGACGGTCGATCAGTTTCCGGACGGTTTCCAGCCTCTCCACGCGGGCGTACTCGTGAAAGTTCGGAGAACCCGTGAATTTGGAAACAAGCTCCCGCGAAAGCGCTCCTCGGTCTTCGTCGAACACGGCGAAAGGCACGTCGTTCAAATCGTACGTGGCCGCGTAGCCGAACACCATCAACTGGACCAGCGGCGGCACGATCACCGTCATGCGGCTCTTCTTGTCCTTGAATATCGCCAGAAACTCCTTTTTGATCAATGCGAGGACCCTGTGAAACATACGCCTGTCCGTCTCAATCCAGTCTTTTTCTCGATTTTGCGAAACAAAGGCCCAAAAGCAGGACCGCCATAATGAAAAGAGCCGCGACGTTCGGAAGAACGACGGCCGGAATGTCCCCCGCCAGGAACGACGACTGCAAAATGGAGATGAAATAGCGCGCGGCCACGATGTGCGTAATCACCTGGACCGGTTCGGGCATGCTTCGGATGTCGAACACGTATCCCGAAAGCAGGAACGCCGGGAGAAACGTTACTATGATCGCCGCTTGCCCCGCCACGAACTGGTTTTTCGCGATGATCGATATCAAGAGGCCCATCCCGAGCGCCACCAGAAGAAACACGGCCGAAGCTCCCGCCAGCAGGAGAAAGGACCCCCGCAGGGGAACGTCGAATATCCAGATTGCCATTGCCACGGACAAGACCATTCCTCCCATGCCCATTATAAAATAGGGAATCAGTTTTCCGACCAGGATTTCGCCCATGGAGACCGGCGTGACCATCAGAGCCTCCATAGTTCCCCGCTCCCACTCCCGCGCCATGACCATGGCGGTCAAAAGCGCGCCGATCAAGGTCATGTTCACCGCGATCAATCCGGGAACGAGGAAGTTTCGGCTTCTCATCTCGCTGTTGAACCACACGCGGAACACCAAGTCAACGGGTTGTCCGAACGATTCCCCGTTTCGCCTAGCGTAATCGGCCATCCAGTTGACCCAGACGCCTTCGCTGTAGCCCGAGACCATCCGGGCCGTGTTGGCGTCCACGCCGTTTAAGACGACCTGGATTGGCGCGTACCCCGAACCTTTCAGTTTGCGGGTGAAATCGGACTGGAACCGGATTATCCCTTGGACTTTGTGTTCACGGAGAGCCTCCATCGCCTCTGGCATGGAGCGGAAGCGTTTCACGTCGAAATATTCGGAGCCCTCGAAGGCGGCGATCACGGATTCCACGGCAGGGTCGGAATTATCGGCGGTCGCGGCCACGGGGACGTTCTTCGCGTCCAGGGAGACTCCGTACCCGTGGATGATCAGGAGCACGGCGGGGAGGACGAACGCGATGGCTATGCTGCTGGGGTCCCTCGCGATTTGCAGGAATTCCTTGCGGACAAGACCCTTCATACGCATGAAACGTCCTCCCCGCGTTCGGGGCTTCGTCCGAACGGGTCGGCTTCCGTTTCGTGTTTTTTCGCCGGTTTTTTCCATTCAGTTTTCCCCCCGCGCCTCTACCAGAGCGATGAAGGCCTCCTCCATGCTTTCGATTTTCCCTTCCCCCTTGCTCCGCGCTTGGTCTTTCACTTCCGACGGCGTTCCCAGGGCCAGGATTTCCCCGGACATCATCAGCGCGAGACGGTCGCAGTATTCCGCCTCCTCCATGAAGTGGGTGGTGACCATTACGGTGACGTCGTTTTCGGCAAGGCCGTTGATGTGCGCCCAGAACTCGCGCCGGGCCATGGGATCGACCCCGGAGGTCGGTTCGTCCAGGAACAGGATCTCCGGTTCGTGCATGAGTGCGCAGGCCAGGGCGAGGCGCTGTTTGTATCCCAGCGGAAGTTCCACGCTGGCCGAATCGGCGATTTCCTTCAAATCGAACTGCTCCAGGGCCCATTCGATCCGTTCCCGTTTCCGCCTGTTTTTGAGATTGTACGCGCCGCCGAAAAATTCGAGGTTTTCCAGTACGCTCAATTGTCCGTAGAGGGAAAATTTTTGGGACATGTATCCGATCTTGGCCCTGGCCTCGGCGGCGGCGGTGCGAAGATCCCGTCCGGCCACGCGAAGCGTCCCCTCGCTCGCGGGAAGAAGTCCGCAGATCATGCGGAACGTCGTGGTCTTTCCGGCTCCGTTCGCTCCCAGGAGACCGAACACCTCTCCCCGACGGACATCGAACGTTACATCCTTGACCGCGTAGAAATCCCCGAATTTCTTTCTCACGCGCTCCGCTACGATTACGGCCTCCGAAGGGTCGGACAATTTTCCGTTTCCCGAAGCGAAAGAGGTCCCGTACTCCACCTCGGTCTTTTGGGGCGACCTTTCCTTCAGGAGCGCCACGTACTCGTCCTCGAACCTGGGTGCGGTCTTCTCCACCGTGGCGTTTTCGGCGTCCAGCCCCAAAGACTCGGGCGTGGGGGCGAGATCGTCGTAGGTCACGATCCGAACCTTGTCGCCGTAGATTATGGCGTCGAGCACGCCGTCGGCCTGGGAGGCTTTTTTTTGCAGGCGTCTTTTTTTGACTCCAGGAGCGGCAAGGAGAAACGTCCTGCCGGATCGGCGCGCGCTCAGCCTTTCCGGCTTCCCGAAATCCAGAACCTTTCCTTCGTGGAGCATGGCCGCCTCGTCGCAACGCTCGGCCTCGTCCAAATACGTCGTGCTCAACAGGACGCTCATGCCTTCCGTTTTCACGAGGCGGTTCACGATGGCCCACAGCTCCCGTCGGGAGACGGGGTCGACTCCGACCGTGGGTTCGTCCAGAATCAGAAGCTCCGGCGAGCGAATCATCACGCAGGCCAAGCCCAGCTTCTGCTTCATTCCCCCGGAAAGGCGTCCCGCCAGGCGGGTCGTGAAATCGCCCAGGTTGGTCATTGCCATGAGCTGTTCGTACTTTTCCTTCCGGTCCCGCTTGGCTACCCCTTGGAGGTCCGCGTACAGGTCCATGTTTTCCATGACGGACAAGTCCTCGTACAAGCCGAAGCGCTGGGGCATGTAGCCGACCATCGCCTGGACCTTCAACGGGTGCTTGGCCGCATCTTCGCCCAGCACCATGATCTTTCCCGAGTCGGGTCTAAGCAACCCCGCGAGAAGACGCATGAGGGTTGTCTTTCCGGCCCCGTCCGGTCCGACCAACCCCGTGATCCTTTCCTTGGTCGCCCTCAATTCGGCTCGATCCAATGCGTTCACGGTCCGCTTTCCCCTCTTGAAGCTCTTGCTTGCGGCCTCTATGGATACGACGATTTCCGCGTCGTCCGGTTCGCCCGGCTCGTCGTCCGGAGAGGAATCCATCCGGTCATTTGCTTTCATCGGAACCTCCGCACGGGGGAGGGGAGGCGTCCGGATTTTCCGGAGAAGGTTGGTCCAAGGGAATGACCACGTCGGCGGGCATGCCCATGCGAAGCTGGTTTTCGGGGTTGCAGACGAATATTCGGGTCTGATAGACCAGCTGGGTCCTGACGTCCGGGGTCTGGACGGCTTTCGGGGTGAATTCCGCCGTGGGGGAGATGTACCCGACCCATGCGTCGTAGGACTTGTTCGGGAAGCTGTCGGTTTTGACGAAGGCTTTCATGCCGGGCCGGACCTTTCCCAGCTCGGGTTCGGAAACGTAGGCCCGGACCCAGACGGGGTCCGACAGGGCCAGCGTGAGGACCGGCTTTTGGGGAAACGCCATGTCCCCGACTTGCAGAATCCGGTTGCGAATAATCCCGTCGGAGGGAGCGAGTAAAACAGTGTCCTCCAGGTTTTGGCGGGCGATTCGCAATTCCGCCCGGTAGGCTTCGAGTTTTTGCTTGGCCGCGGCGATCTGTTCCTCGCGAGGTCCGGCCAGGACAAGATTCAATGACTCTGTCGCGGCCTTCAGCTGGGCGCGTGCGACTTCCGCAGCCGCCTCGGCGTCTTCCGCGTCCTGCTTGGAAGCCAAGTTCTTGGAGGCCAAGGATTGGAGACGGCGACTCGTGCGCTCGGCGTTTTCCGCTTTTTCCCGCACGGCCTCGACCTCGGCCCGCGCCTTCTGGATTTCCTCCGGCCGCGCGCCCGATTCCAGTTCCGATACGAGCGAACGCTGCGCCTCGACCTGCGCCTCGCTTCGCAAGACAGCAAGCTCGAAAAGCTCGCTTCTCAACCGGGCCAACACCCGCCCCTTCTCCACCCGGTCCCCCTCCTCGACTGCGATCTCCACGATCCGCTCGCTCGCGTTGAACGCCAGGTTCGCCTCCCGGATATCCACGTTGCCGTGGACGACCAACTCGTTTTTATTCTCAGTCCGTTCTTCGAAGGTGAAATGCTTGTAGGCCAGATATCCGCCCCCCGCAAGCAGCGCAATCAATATCAAACGCAATACGATTTTCAACATGACGGTTGTTTCACCACTCGTGCGCAATTGTTTCCGGTTTGAAATTCACGGCTTTTATTCCTTTCGCTAACTCCGGTTCGAAACGACGCTTGACGAGCCGTCCCGAACCGTTGCGCCCCATTCCTAATTGTTTTTCGGCATCATAGAACCCGCCCGACCGTTTGGCAATGATTCTTTTACTGAAAAGGTTCGAATCCACCGCCGGGGGCTCTCCAAGGGACGGATGGCTGGCGAGCGAATACATGAGTACATGGACAATACTTGTTCGTAGATTCGCATCGAAATCGGTTCTTTTATTGTTTTGTACATTGTTATGATGCAAATTGTTTTCATGGAATCTGAATTCTTACGGAAATCCATGGATAATCTGGAAGTCGCTCAAATTTGTTTCGAAAACGGCTTTCACGATGCCTGTGCCAATAGAGCCTATTACTCCGCTTTTCAAGCGGCGGTTGCGGTGTTGTATTTCTTCGGCATCAAACGCGAAAAGCTGGATTATAAGTGGCTTCAAGCGGAATTTAGTGCGAAATTGATTTCGAGCAGGAAAATATTCCCCGAAAAAATGAAGTCATATTTGGCGAGTATGCAAATGGTCGGAAATCGCGCCGACTATTCGGACGACCAGGTAAGCAAGAACGCAGCTCGTCGTCAAATTGACAAGGCAAGAGAAATGATCGAATTCATTGTAAAGGTTGTCGAGAAATGATCAATTTTAAACAGAAAGAATTGATTGAATATATAATGAGCCGGTTAAGGGAAAAATTTCCAGGAATCGAATTGTTAAGGATCACGGAAGGTTTCGACGATCCTGAGACACTATGGCTGTGGGTTTTCCCGCCGGAGAACGACGAAGCCTTTAACGAGTTGATAGATTTTTCCGGCGATTTTCTCTCGGATATTTTCATGGAATACGGTTATCATATATTGCTTATGCCAGCCGAGCCAATTTCAGCGTCATAAAACTATTCGGCTCGATAGCATGCGTATTTCCCAAGCTCGTGATACAACAAGGCGGGCTAACTCAATCCTCTACCAGGGGGCCTGCGGGCGTGTTTTGTCCCTCGACAATTCAAGGATTTCCCGGAACCCGCATTGATCCAGCAAAGCGTCCTGGGTAGGTTTTATTCGAAAGAGTTCGCAAGGGCTTCAATGAGGGAGCCCAGTCCTCCCGACTTCCAGCCGTCAAGAAAGATTGGTGCAGACCCTACCCGTAAACCCCATCGTATGATTCCTCTGCTATGGAAAGCGGTGCGTAACGACGGCAAACTTAATAATTTGGTGGAAAAATAATCGAACTGACGGCGTTTTTTTTCATCCTCCCCTTTTTTTGAGATGTACGTTGCGTTTTTACGATTTAAGCGAAGAAGAGAGCCCGCCGAAATCCGAACAGTCATAAGCGTTGACACGCCGCTTCCAATTTGGCAAAAATGCATTCGAAAGATTCGCGAACAAGTATAAATTACACGAGCAAATGCACGATGCTTTACGGAAACATCGAAAAATATAATTTGGAAGTTGCGGATAAACACGAATATTGCGGTTTCGGCAGGGAAACCGATGAAATCTGCGACCTGCAATGGCTGAAAAGAGAATCTTGGCCTGGCCGAAAAGAAAGGAACGGCAAGCCTTTATCGGCAATCGATTTGTTTTGCGGATGCGGCGGTTTGGCATTGGGAGTATGGGAAGCCGCCCGAATTCATTGCAGATCGTTGCAAATCCAATTGGCTGTAGACTGTTCTCCAAATGCCATCGCAGTTTATCGGACCAATTTCGGGTTGGACGATTCCGTAGCCGCGAATACGGATATATGCTCCGTGTTTCCGGGACAATTCGGAGAGCCGGAAAGACAAGAGGAATCCTGTATCAAGGCAAGGATTCGAAATTCGGATTTGTTGATCGCCGGACCGCCTTGCCAGGGACATTCGGATTTAAACAACCATACGCGCAGGGACGATCCTAGAAACGGGTTGTATTTGAAGGCGATTCGAGCGGCGGAATTGTTAAACCCTCGCGCAATTCTGATCGAAAACGTTCCGGGGGTTGTGCATGACAAATCGGCTTGTATTCGCAAAAGCGCCGACATGCTTGAAACGCTTTCCTACAATACGAGTTTTTTCGAAATGGACGCTTGTCGCGTCGGACTGGCCCAGCGGCGCAAACGTCACTTTCTGCTTGCGGTAAAAGGCTGCGGAAAAGATTTCGTTCCATACTTTGACGGTCTCGCGCTGAAGAACAGAACATTGTCGGATTATATTGGCGATTTGGAGGACGAATCGAAGGTGAAACGCGGCGTATTTTATGTGCCTTCGGCCATGAGGGGCGACAATATCAATCGGGTGGAGCATTTGTTCGAAAATGACGTATACGATTTGCCCAACGAATTCCGTCCATTATGTCATCGAAAGAACCATTCCTATGTTTCCATGTATGGTCGAATGCGATGGGACGAACCTGCGCAAACCATTACGAGCGGATTCGGCTCGATGGGGCAGGGGCGATTCGTGCATCCTTCCCGAAAAAGGACGATCACTCCTCACGAGGCCGCAAGAATTCAAGGATTTCCCGACTTTTTCGATTTTTCGGGGGTCGCGAAACGAACGGCTCTTCAGGAAATGATCGGCAATGCGGTCCCCCCGAAAATGTCCGCGATAGTCGCGGATATTTTGCTGAAGGAAAATATTATCTGAAAGGATCTGCGATGCCTCGGAAAAAAAAGGAGCCGTTGATCGATTCGAAGCGGAAAAGGGCGGCGGAAGAACAGATCGATCTTATGCGCAAAGAAGTGGATTACGATATCAGGGATTTTACCATCGATTATATCGTCCAACAGTTTCAGGAAGGCCTTTTTTTCATTCCACCCTACCAAAGGGAGTTTATTTGGAAAGAGCGGAACAGGTGTGAATTTATCGAATCCCTCATTCTGGGCTTGCCGATTCCCTTTATGTTTGTCGCGGACACGGAAGAGGGGAATCTCGAAATCGTGGATGGCGCGCAGCGGATTCAGACTCTGGAGTCCTTTTTCAACGACGACCTGGAACTGAAAAAGTTGACGAAGCTACCGCTCCTCAATGGGTTTAAATATTCGGATTTGCCGTCTCCGCAACAGAAAAAATTGAAGACGAAACCTTTGCGAATGATCGTCTTGGAGGACACGACGTCTCTTGACATAAGGCAGGAAATTTTCAAGAGAATCAACAGGTCGGCGGAGAAGGTTAGAGGACCCGAAGTAAGAAGGTTCGCTCTTGGCGGATCTTTTATGGAATATATCAAAGGATGCACCGAACATGAATTGTTCGAAAAATTTCGAAGAGAGGGTGAAAGAACTCGATGTCTTCTTTGAAAATTTGAAAAAACTATCCGTCCTGGAAATGGATGTTTCTGTCTCGGATCGTCGAACGGGTTCGCAAATCTTATTGGACGACGATTTCATAAAAATAGTGAAGGCCACATCCATTCTGCTCATCTACAACATGATCGAATCCGCAGTCAGGGGGGGAGTTTCGATTATATACGAAACGATTTCCACCGACCGGCTTACCTACGAGAACGCTTGCGATGAAATCCGCAAAATATGGATAGACGCCCATTACAGGAATATTTTCACGCCCTCTGCAAGTTGGATCTCCGCGAGGTCGAAAGCGACCGAGCTTATCGAGCAAGTGCTCGGTAGGACCGCTTTGAATTTGGGCGCGGATGCCGTTCCCATGGCAGGCAACTTGGATGCGAGAGAAATCCGCCGAATTTGTTCGGATCATGGTATTTCACGGCAAGCCGGCAGCGGCGACGATTTGCGGGTTGTTAAAATCCAAAGAAACGCCTTGGCCCACGGCGACAAATCGTTCGGCGAATGCGGGAGAGAATACAGCGTTTCGGACTTGGAAAGAATCAAGGACGAGGCGGTTGCTTTCGTTCGCAAGATTCTTGCCAACATGAACGAGTATATGACCCAGAAAGGATACGAAAAGAAAATTCGATAGAAACCGGAAAAATGCCAAATGTGGACGCCCTTTCGAGGTGCGTTTAACCTTGGCGTCTGGAACCGCCGCAAACACTGCGGCGGTTCATGTATCGAAGGCCGATATTCACGATTCGCAGAATCTCCCGTCCAGAAATCAGTGATCGTATTGTTTCGCGTACTCGGCGTCGTTGTAGATGGCTTCGCCGTGAAGGTCCTTTCCGTAGTCCCGGATGATCCGCTGGCCTTTTTCGGAGCCGACGAACTCGATGAACCTTACGGCGTAAGGCTGTCCCGGAGTCGCTCCGTGCGGCTGGGACAATCCGTGATAGGTGTTCACCATGAACGGGTCCCCCTTGAAAAGGATCGCCAGGTTGGGAAGATCCTTCTTGGCGGCGACCCAGGTGCTGCTGTCGGTCATGAAATAACCGCCGATTTCGTCGGCCTTCTTCAGCGTGGCCATCATGAAATCGTTGGTGACGATGTACCAGTCTCCTTGGGGTTCGATGCCGGCGTTTTTCCAGGCGTCCAGCTCCTTTTTATGGGTGCCGGAGTTGTCCCCGCGCGAAAGAAACTTGGCCTTGGACTCCGAGATTTTCGAATAGGCTTCCGCGGCGGTTTTCGCGGAGGCGATTCCTGCGGGGTCCTCTTTCGGACCCACGATGTAGAATTCGTTGGAGCCGATCAAGGTTCTATTTATAGCCCAACCTTCCTCGACGGCCTGCTTTTCCGCTGCGGGCGCGTGAACCATGATGCTATCCACTTGTTTGTCCTTCAACAGTTTCAAGGATTTTCCGGAGCCCGCCTTGATCCAGCAAAGCGTGCTCGGCAAGGTTTCGCCGAAAGCGTTGGCCAAGGCCTCCAAAAGCCCGAGTTCTCCCGGACTTCCGGTCGCCAGGGAAAATTTGTGCGGCCCCTGTCCATACACCGCGTCGCATGATTCCTCCGCCACGGACAACCAGGGTGCCGAAACAAGAAACGACATTAATAGCAAGGTGGAAAAAAAGATCCGAGCGCCAGTACGTTTGTTCATTCCATCCTCCTTCTTTAGGGTTAAGATTCGTTGTACTTGCCGATTTTAAAAATGTAAACCAAATAATGGTGGAAATATCAACTTGAAACAACTTTTCATTCGAAAATCGGACCGGCCGGTCTCGAAAAGGAATGCGGATTCGACCAAGAATTCGGAGTTTGGTTTCAATTGCGGCCAGCGAATTCGTGGTTGCGGCTTTGGCCGTCGGGGGAGTACGGCTGAATCTTCGACCGCGAACGAGCGGATTCCGGGCCCTCATCCCCTCCCTTTCCCTAATTTGTTCGACTGAAAAAAATCGTTTGAAAAATGAAATTTATTGTGATACTTTCCCGACCATTTCGGTCGAGAAAATTTCCGACCTTTCAGGTCGAGATAATTGCCGACCAAATGAGTCGGGAAAACAACCGGCCATTTGGTCGAGAAAGATTGCCATGCTTGTTACCCAGAAGAACCAGTACGCACTTCGCGCGATATTCGAACTTGCCAAATACCGCGGGGAGGGCCCGATCAAAATCCTTGACATAGCCGAAGCGCAAAACATCCCCATGCGGTTTCTGGAGGTGATCCTGAGCCAACTGAAACGCAGCGGGATGGTGGATTCCAAGCGCGGGTACACCGGAGGCTACACCCTCTTGAAAGATCCCTCGGAAATCACCGTCGGAGACGTGTTTCGGTCCATGGACGAGACATTGGGCACCGTGGAGTGCGTGGCGTGCATGTCCGCGAAAAGCAGCTGTCCGCACCAGGGGCGATGTTCCTTCTTTCCCATGTGGTTGAGGCTTCAAGACGCCATAAGAAGCGTTTTCGACGAGACCACCATAAGCGACCTCCTGGAGGTCGATACGGGAGAGGGCGGTCATTGTTGCATGTAGGGGACGTCTTATTTCAAACCCATTCAAACTTGTGTCGGAAGGTTAAAGGATGAAGATTTTTGACAAGGGAAGGTCGCGCTTGCGATGGATCGCTTGCCTTGCGGTTTTGACCCTGCTCGGTGTCTACGGAACGGGGGCCGAGGGCGTGGGCGATCCTGGAACGGAGCCGGAGGGAAAAAGGCCGGATTTGATAACCATCGATGCCATGCGGACATTCGGGAAGTTGGAAAGACCGGCGGTCGCTTTTCTTCACGACAGGCACACCGAGGCGCTTGCCGAAAAGGGCAAGGATTGCGGTGCCTGCCATCTGAAGGAGAAGGACGTTCAGGGTAACGAGAGGATGTCGATCAAATACCAACGACTTGCGGATACGGGCAAGAAGGCGGTGATGGATGTCTATCACGACAACTGTATCCAGTGCCACACGGACATGTCGGCCAAGAAAGAGAAATCCGGTCCGCTCGTCTGCGGGGAATGCCACGCCGAGAAAACGAAGGTGGAATCCGACAGGCAGCCGTTCGGCATGGACAGGTCGCTGCACTATCGCCATGTCAAGGCGAGCGAGGAAAAATGCGAGCAGTGCCACCACGAATACGATGAAAAGGCCAAGCAGCTCGTGTACGCCAAAGGCAAGGAGGGCACCTGCCGCTACTGCCACATGGAGCAGACCGAGGAGAACCGCATTTCCATGCGATTGGCCTCCCATCTCGACTGCGTGAACTGCCACTTGGAAGTACGCGAGAAACAAAAAGCGGAGGCAAGGAAGGCCGAGGCCGAAGAAAGCACCCATGCGGAAGTCGCCCAGGAAGCCGTCGAGGATGCGAAAGCCCCCGGCGGCCCGGTGACCTGCGCGGGATGCCATGCTCTCGAAGCCCAGAAGCAAATCGAAGTCGTGAAGGACATTCCCCGCATGAAACGAGGGCAACCCGACGTGGTCTTCGTCAAGCGGGAACTCCTCGATCCGTTCGCGGACCCGGAGACCGACTCCGAAGGCCCCGACCCGAACATGATGAAGCCGGTGCCTTTCTCGCACGTTGTTCACGAAAACGCCAACGATACCTGCCGGGTTTGCCATCACGCCAGTCTCGAGTCCTGCGTGGCTTGCCACACGGTGACGGGGAGCAAGGACGGCGACTTTGTTCGTTTAGAGGGGGCCATGCACCAGAAGGACAGCGTGAAGAGCTGCGTTGGCTGCCACAAGGCGGAAACGAAGGACAAGGCCTGCGCGGGTTGCCACGCATTCATGCCGGAGGTCCAGTTGGAAGCAGCCGGCGAGGCCTGCGCCAATTGCCATATGGGTCCGACCCCGGAAGCCAAGGGAGCGGCCGTCGCGGAAAACGCCGAAGAAGCCGACAAGCCCGCGAAAACAAAGAAGCGCAAGAAGAAAGATTCCGAACAGGCCGAAGAGAAAACCGTCGAGTCCATCGAGGAAAAAATGGCCCGGCACGAACTCGACCCGGTCGCGAAATCGATTCTGGACGCCAGAACGCCGACTCTATCCACCTACCCGGAGGAGGACATCCCCGAAATAGTGGTCATCAAAGCGCTTGCCAAGGAGTACGAACCGGCGGAGCTTCCGCACCGCAAGATCGTGAACGCCTTGATGAACAACATCAAGGACAACAAAATGGCCCAGTATTTCCACACCGATCCGGGAACCATGTGCCAGGGTTGCCATCACAACAGCCCGGTTTCGAAAAAGCCCCCCCGGTGCGAAAGCTGCCACGGAAAGCCTTTCGATACGCGGTATCCTTACAAGCCCGGCCTGATGGCCGCATACCACAACCAGTGCATGGGCTGCCACGATAAGATGGAAATGGAGAAGCCCGCGCACAACGATTGCACGGCGTGCCACAAGGCGAAGAAGAAATAGTCGGCTAACATATATCGGAAAACTCGAATAAGTATTGAGGTAGAACATATGTCCATATCACGAAGACAGTTTCTGGGCTGGCTCGGAGCGGCGGGCGCCGCAGGCGCCGGGGCCGCCGCAGGCAAAAAGGCCCATGCGGCCTCCAAGCGCTTCGACGGCTATCCGAACGCGGACGGCGTCCTTTTCGACGAAACCCGCTGCATCGGGTGCCGCAAGTGCGAGGAGGGATGCCAAAAGGTCAACGAACTGCCCCCGCCGGAAAAACCGTTCGACGATCTCACGGTCCTTGATCAAAAAAGAAGAACCCGCGCCGGTGTTTACACCGTGGTCAACAAGTACGACACCGGCGTTCCCGGAAAGGGCCCCTCGTTCAGGAAAATCCAGTGCAACCATTGTCTGGAGCCCGCCTGCGCCTCGGCCTGTTTCGTCCGCGCGTTCACGAAGAACCCCGACGGGTCGGTCACCTACGACGCATCGGTTTGCGTGGGGTGTCGCTACTGCATGATCGCGTGCCCGTTCGAGATTCCCACCTACGAGTACGACGAGCCGCTGACCCCGAGGGTCGAGAAATGCACCATGTGCCATCCCAGGATTCAGGAAGGGCTTTTGCCCGGATGCGTCGAGGCCTGCCCCGTGGAGGCGCTCACTTTCGGCAAGCGCGACGAACTCCTTCGCGTGGCCCACGAGCGGATCAACAAGCATCCCGACAGATACGTGGATCATGTCTACGGGGAAAAGGAGATGGGAGGCACCAACTGGCTCTACATTTCCGGCGTCGAATTCTCCAAGATCGGCATGAGGGAGGATTTGGGAACGACGTCCGCGCCGGAACTCACCCACGGCGCACTTGCCATCGTGCCCATGGTGGTCGGCCTGTGGCCGGTCCTCTTGACCGGGGTGTACGCCATCAACAAGCGCAAGGAGAAAATCGAAAAAGAGGAGCGGGAGCAGGCCGTGGCCGAAGCGCTTGCGAATGCGGGAGCCGAAGCCGAAGCGAACCTTTCCAGCGCCCTGAAGAAAGCCGAAACCGAAAAGAAGAAGGCTGTCGATGCGGCCGTTAAAAAGGCGCTCGAGGAAGCCGCCGCGAAAAAAGACTCCGAAGATTCCGGGGACAAGGAGGCCTAATAACAATGTCTGACACCATCGAACATGCTGCCAGCCCCAAATACTCGGCATTCAACATCATTGCCGGTATTATCCTCATCATAGGGCTGATAGTGACCGTACTGAGATTCACCGGCGGCTTGTCCGCCGTAACCAACTTGGACGACTACAACCCGTGGGGGATCTGGATCGGGTTCGACCTTTTGGTCGGAGTCGCCCTGGCCGCCGGGGGATACGTTACCTCCGCCGCAGTTTACATCTTCGGGATGAAACGCTACCACAGCGCGGTTCGCGCCGCAGTACTCACCGGATTTCTGGGGTACGCCCTGGTCGTCCTGGCGCTGCACTACGACGTGGGCCGTCCGTGGAGACTTCCCTATCCGTTCATCATGCAGCAGGGCACGACGTCTCTCCTGTTCGAAGTGGCCGCGTGCGTCGCTCTCTATCTGACCGTGCTCTTCCTGGAGTTCTCCCCCGCCGCGCTGGAATGGCTGGGACTGGAAAGGGCGCGGAACATCGCGATCAAGCTGACCATGGTTCTGACCATATTCGGCGTCATCCTCTCCACCCTGCACCAGTCTTCCCTGGGAGCGCTCTTTCTGATCGCGCCGTCCAAACTCCACCCGCTATGGTACTCGCCCTACATTCCAGTGTATTTCTTCGTTTCGAGCATCATCGCGGGACTCTCCATGGTGATCTTCGAAAGCACCTTGTCCTATAAATATTTCAAGAACAAGATGGACGAGGCGCACATGAAGGAGAAGGAGAACATCGCGCTGGGGTTCGGCAAGGCCGCGTCGCTGGTCCTGGCCGGATACTTCGCGATCAAGGTGATCGGCCTCGCCGCCGACAACAACTGGCATTATTTGACCACCGGCTACGGTTTCTGGTACTTGGTGGAGATGCTCGGCTTCGTGGCGCTACCCTGTTTTCTCTACGCCGTTGGCGTAAGGGACAAAAACACCGTCCTGATCAGATATACCGCCGCATGGACCGTGTTGGGCATCGTCGTCAACCGCCTGAACGTCTCCTGGATCGCGTTCAACTACCATCTGCCTTCCAGCGACCGTTACATGCCCCACATGGCCGAAATCGCGATTTCGCTGTTCCTGGTTACCGTGGGCGTTCTGGTATTCCGGTTCATCGTGACGAGAATGCCGATTCTCTACGAAGACCCGCAGTATCCGCAGCATTGACATAAAAGGAGGACAAGCATGGAAATACATACGCTACAGGAATATTTCACGTTCACCAAGGGGATAATCTACCTTGTTATTATCGCCACCCTGCTCGGAATGACTGCCTTCTGGTCGTTTCTCACAGGACGGGACAAGGATTGACCCCGGCTGACGCACCCAAACCTTGAACCTTGCTTGAGAGCTTCAAGCTTCAAAGCTCCGCGCTTCGAGCTTCGAGCTTTCAGCTTCGAGCTTTCAGCTTTCAGCATCTTACTAACGGATTGGAACGAGGAGAAGTCTCATGTACCAATTTGTCACCGGCCCGATGGCGTGGCTGGCTTTTACCGTATTTTTCGTGGGGATCGTGTACCGGGTGGTGCAATATGTCCGGGGCCTGGACTGGCAGCTGGACCGCGTGGCCTACAGGCCCGAGATGAAGCACGGGATCAGGGGCGCGGCAAGGTCGATCCTTTTTTGGCTCGTGCCTTTCGGCACCCGCAGCTGGAGATACTACAAGGGGATGACGGTCCTGGTTTTCCTTTTTCATATCGGCTTGATCTTTACTCCGATATTCTTGAAAGGCCACAATATTATTTTGCAGGAACGCTGGGGATTCAGCCTTCCGACCATTCCCGAGGGATTGGCCGACTTCATGACGCTGGTGGTCATTGTCGCGGGAATATTCTTGCTGTTGAGAAGAATCGCCCTTCCGGAGGTGCGGATTCTCACGACCGCGTACGATGTCCTGATCCTGGCGATCGCAATGGCGCCGTTCGTCACGGGGTTCATGGCGTTCCATCAGGTGGGCTCGTACAACTTTTGGCTGATCGCCCACATCTTGTCCGGCGAAATCATGCTGATCGCGATTCCGTTCACGAAGCTGAGCCATTTCGTCCTTTTCTTCATGACCAGGATGCAGTTGGGCATGGATTTCGGGATAAAGCGAGGCGGCCAGAAGAGCGGCGGCTTCGCGTGGTAGAATTCGGATCGATACGGTAGATTCCGTACAATAAAAAAGGACAACCTTTTAATAATTAGGAATGGAAGAAAATGCCTGAAGGGATTCTTTGCAACAAGACGCCTTGCAAGACCAAGGAGATGCTCAACGCGCTTCTTTCCGACAAGAGCGGAAAGCAGTACTACGAAGAGATGAACCGTCTCGAGGTGGACAGGGAAGCGCTTGCCGCGACTTTGAAGAAAACGCTGAAGTCCAGGCTGAAGACCTGGCTGGAAATTTGCGCCCACTGCGGTCTGTGCGCCGACAGTTGCTTTTTGTACCTCGCCAACGACAAGGACCCGGAGCAGGTGCCGTCGTATAAAATCCAATCGACCCTGGGGGAAATCGTTCGCCGCAAGGGAGACGTGGACAACAGTTTCATGCAGCATTGCATGGACACGGCCTGGTCGAAATGCACCTGCTGCAACCGATGCGGGAGTTACTGCCCGTTCGGGATCGACATGGGCGTCATGTTTGGCTATCTTAGGGGCCTGTGCTACTCCCAGGGATTCGTTCCGTGGGAGCTGAAGATCGGTTCCGGCATGCACCGCATATTCAACGCCCAGATGGACATCACCACCGACGACTGGGTCGAGACGTGCGAGTGGATGGCCGAGGAGTATTCCGAGGACTGGCCGGGGCTGGAAATCCCGGTGGACAAGGAAGACGCCGACATCATGTACACCGTGAACGCCAGGGAGCCAAAGCATTACCCCGAGGACTTGGCCGAGGCCGCGATTCTGTTCCACGTGGCGGGAGAAAACTGGACGGTCCCCAGCGAGGGTTGGGAGGAGACCAGCCTGGCAATGTTCGCCGGCGACTGGGAGGCCTGCAAAATCCAGGTCAACTCCGTCTACGACGCCATGAGAAGGCTCAAGCCCAAGAGAATGGTCGTTACGGAATGCGGTCACGCATACAGGGCGACCGTCATAGAAGGTCCCTACTGGGCCGGTTTGAAGGACGGCAGGACGCCCGTGCCCAGCTTCCATTACGTGGAATGGGTGGCCGAAGCCCTGCGCACCGGAAAGCTCAAGATCGATCCGGCGAAGAAAATCAAGGAGCCGGTCACCTACCAGGATTCCTGCAACTACATTCGAAACGCCGGACTGGCGGACTGCGCCCGCGAGATCATGAGCTACATCGCCGAGGATTTCCGGGAGATGACCCCCAACCGCGAGCACAATTTCTGTTGCGGCGGCGGAGGAGGCTTCAACGGCCTCGGACGATACCGGGAGCAGAGAAACGTCGGCCTGAAAATCAAGCGGGACCAGATTCTCGCTACCGGCGCCAAGCTCGTGATCGCCCCCTGCCACAACTGCTGGGACGCCATCCGCGACTTGGAGGAAGTCTTCAAGGTCGGAATCCGGTGGAGCTTCTTGAAGCCGCTTCTGATCAAGATGATTATAGTGCCGGAACATTTGAGACCGCCCGAGGACGAGTAGCCGGCGAAAACGCGAAACGCGAAACGAAACGCGAAAAAAGGATTGGGCAACAGGTTATAGCGGCCATGAATATCGTCAGGATAGAAACCGACGGTTCGGTTGTCGAGAATCGAAAAAGGCTCGAGGAATCCCCCTTGGAATATTTGGGCTACAGGGTCGAATTGGCAGGGGGGGCGACTTTGCGCACGTTTTTCAGGATGATCGAGAAATACGAGCTGCTGGCCCGTCTCAATCCTTTTCTGGTCACTTACCTGAAGCACTACCGCTCCTGCGCGGAGAAAGACTGCGCATATCCCGGCATGGACCGCCTGGAACTGGAAAAGACCGTCGAAATGATCGGTTTTCCCGGCGAGCCGCGTCTGGAAATCTATATAACGCTCCACGGGGTGCGGGGCGACGAGAGTGTCGATTTGAAGGATATCGGGCTTGACAGCCTGCTGGACGTGCCGCTTGGGCTGGGAAGGCTCAGGCATGTCGTGATGGGCGACCAAGTGGATATTTTCCAGTTCGACACGGTTTTCACATTGTTCGAGTTTATCGATGGAATCGTCTGGGAGCTTAGTTTTCTCGGGACCCTCACCGGATGCCCTTTAAGGAGGTAACAATGTTCAAGAAGATATTGTTTGCAACCACCGCGTCTCCCACATGCGACAACGCGGCGCACGTTGCTTTCGACCTGGCGAACAAGTACAAGTCCGATCTGTCCGTCTTTCACGCGCTGGGAGTTCCCGACTGGGGATTCGGCCATACCGTGAAGGACACGAGAACGGGAGAGACGGAGACCGTCGGACCGGATTATATCGACTGGGTCGTGGACGAGATGAACAACACCTACGCCAAGCAGATGGCGGGGTGTCTGACGGCGAAGATCGAGACCGTCGTGGGCGCCCCCCACACGGAGATTCTCCGGAAGGCCCGCCAGGAGAACGCGGACCTGATCGTCATGGGCGCCCACTCCAGGGAGGAGGACAAGGGCGCGATGCGGCACCGCGCCATCGTCGGCAGCACCATGCAAAAGGTGGCCAAGGGCGCCCGCTGCCCGGTCCTGATCGTCGCGCGGCCCTGCACCACCTGTCTGTGGTACTTTTCCAACATCGTGTTCGGGACCGATTTTTCCAAGGCCTCGGACTCGGCCTTCACCTTCGCCTTCCAGCTCGCGAAGCACATCGGAAGCAAGCTTTGGATTTTCCACGCGCTGGATTTGACATCCGTGCATTCGGGAAAAATAACGTCCCAGGCCGAGATCGAGGAGAAGATCGAGGAGGCCCGGAAAAGGATCGACAAGAAATACGTTTCCCAGATCCAGGGCTACGACAACTACGAGGTGGAAATCTGGGAGGGAATTCCCTACGTGGAGATTTTGAAGTTCTCGAGGGAGAAGAACGCCGACCTGATCGTCATGGCGCACCACACCCGGGAGATCGACCCTGAGCTGGCGCTGCTGGGAAGCACGGTCGAGCAGGTGGTGCTGCGGTCCAATTGCCCCGTGGCCAGCGTGAACCGCCCCGACCACGCCGAACTGAACGTGGAAGACAAGTAACCGGGTCCGAAAAAAATCCACCTGTGCGGTTAGCTTTTAGCGGTTAGCTGTTAGACCTTAGCTGTTAGTTTGACATTGTAAACTTAACGGGTAACATGCCGAATTTATCGACCCGTGCGGTCGGAGGGCGGTGCAATTCCCCCCTTGAGGGGGGAATTGCGACCCGACCGCTCAAGGTCGAAATATTTCAATTGGTTGCGGCTTATGTTTACGATGTCAAGTTAGGGGAAGATGCTATGATTATCCCGACAAAAGTTGACATATTCGGTTTGATTGAACGCTTATTGGCGGTTGCATCCCAAAGCGGCGCCGCTAACGGCTAACGGCTAAAACCTAATATCTAACCGCACAGCTCCCAAAAAAATGACGCATGGAAAACGAGAGAAGAAAAATACTGGTCGTGGACGACGAACTCGATATGCGCGTCTACATCTCCACCGTGCTGGAGACCAGCGGCTACAAGGCCGTCGTGACGAAGAACGGCAGGGAGGGGATCGCGAAGGCCGGGGAGATCGGACCGGACCTGGTCGTTTTGGATGTCATGATGCCCGGAGAGGGCGGCGTTCTCATGTACCGGGCATTGAAAACGGACCCGAAGCTGAAGGACATACCGGTGGTGATGTTGTCCGCCGTAAAGAAAGAGGTGTTTTTCCACTATTTAAAAATGCTCAACGTAAAAATGGAAGACAAAGTCTCTGAACCCGAGGCCTACCTGGAAAAGCCCCCGGACCATGAAGATCTGCTCGGAGTCGTCAAAAGACTGCTCGAGAAGGCGTGAAGCCGGCCGTTTTTTCGAACCGCCGCCGCTTTTTCTTCCCTCCGAACAACTTTACCCTTTACCCCGACCTTGGCGAATGGCAATGGAAGAGAAAATATTACTTGTCGATGACGAAGAGGGGATCAGAAAGGTCCTGGGCATTTCGCTGGCCGACAGCGGATACGAAGTCCTTTTCGCCGAAAACGGCGAGGAGGCCTTGAAAATCTTCCGAGAGGAAAATCCTTCCATTGTCCTGTCCGACATCAAAATGCCGGTCATGGACGGCCTTGCGCTTTTGAAGAAAATCAAGAAGGAAAACCCCGACGCCGAAATCATCATGATCACCGGCCACGGGGACATGGATTCGGCGATCCAGTGCCTGAAGCTGGACGCCACCGATTTCATCACCAAGCCCATCGACGACGAAATCCTCGAGATCGCCCTGAAGCGTTCGTCGGAGCGGATTTCCATGCGCCGTCGCCTCAAGGAGTATACGGAAAACCTGGAGGCGCTGGTCGCGGAAAAATCCGCTCGTCTTGTGGAGGTGGAGCGTCTCGCTGCCGTAGGGCAGGCGGTCGAGGGGCTTTCTCTGGCTCTCCAGGGCATCGCCGGGGATCTGGAAGGAGGCATCAAGTACTTCAACGAGATGCCGTGCTTCGTGGCGATTCACAATCGTTGTCTGAAAGTCGTGGCGACCAACGATCTCTACAGGCAAAGGCTGGGGAACAAGATCGGGCGCGACAGCTGGGAAATCTATCCGGAATACCGCGACGACCCGTCCCTGCTGGAATCCGATCCTTGCCCGGTGGCCGCGACCTTTTCGACCGGCGCGGGGCAGAGGCGCAGGAGGAACGTCCAGTACCTGGACGGCGCCGTCCTGCCCGCGGTGGTTCACACCGCCCCCATCCGAAACAGCGAGGGAAAACTGGAGCTGGCCCTGGAAATCTCCGCGGACATCTCCGAAATGCAAAGGCTCCAGGAAAAGCTGCGGGCCAGCGAGCAGCGCTATCAGCAGCTTTTCGACGAGGCCCCGTGCTACATCACCGTGCAGGACAGGTCCTTCAGAATCCTGGCGACCAACCGCAGGTTCAAGGAGGACTTCGGCGAGGGCGTCGGCTGCTGCTGCCACGAAATCTACAAGCATCGGGAACGCCCCTGCGAGGAGTGCCCCGTGGCGAAGACGTTCGAGGACGGGCTGTCCCACCAGTCCGAAATGGTGGTGAACTCGGTCTCCAACGAGAAAATCCACGTCCTGGTCACGACGGCCCCGCTGTTGGGCGCCGACGGCGAAATCGAGCAGGTCATGGAAATGTCTGCGAACATAACTCAGATCCGGGAACTCCAGGACCATCTCTCCTCCCTCGGCTTCCTGATCGGCTCCATTTCCCACGGAATCAAAGGCCTTCTCACGGGCCTCGACGGAGGCATGTACCTTGTGGAATCCGGCTTTTCCAAGGAGAACGAAACCCAGGTCCGGGAGGGCTGGGAGACCGTCAAGCTCATGGTGGAGCGAATCCGGGGCATGGTCCTGGACATCCTGTACTACGCAAAGGAGCGCGAACTCGAATGGGAGCGGGTGGACGTCCTGAGCTTCGCCGAGGAACTCTCTCTCGTAATAGAGGCGAAAGCCGAAGGCGGGAACATAGAACTCGTCAAGGATTTCGCCCCGTCGCTGGGCGAGTTCGAAATAGA
>CAZNTU010000039.1:19195-33532 GCA_964575975.1 uncultured Desulfobacteraceae bacterium | reverse complement strand
CGGACTTGAACCGGCACGGGTCTCCCCACTACCCCCTCAAGATAGCGTGTCTACCATTTCCACCACTTCGGCAATTCTTTGCTTTTTTTACTTTTCCGCCCCCCCGGCGTTGCCATTCTCTGTCTCGCCGGCGGCGGGTTTCGCGTCTTCGGTCGGGGCCGGCGAGACGTCCGCAGGCTTTTCAACAGGGGGTTTCGTGTCTTGCATAATGGACTCCGCGCTTCTGTGGCTCGACCGATAGGCCAGCGTCAAGGAGGTCAGCATGAAAACCACGGCGGCGACCGTGGTCGCTTTGCTCAAAAAAGTCGAGGCCCCCGTGCTGCCGAAAAGAGTCTGGCTGCCGCCTCCTCCGAAAGCCGCACCCATGTCCGCCCCTTTTCCGGTCTGGAGCAGAACAATCATTATCAGCGCGATACATACGATTACATGTATTATGATTAAAACTACAGCCATATAGTTTATCTGATCCGTATATTTCGTATTGTTTTAAATTTTTATGCCTGTTTAATAGTAAACAATCTTCCCGAACGTTTCCGCATCCAAGCTCGCGCCTCCGACAAGGGCACCGTCCAAATCCGGCATCGACATCAACTCCGAGACGTTCTCCGGTTTGACGCTCCCCCCATACAATATTCGGAGGGTTTTGGCAAGAGAATTTCCACAACTTTTTTCCATCAAACCTCTTATATATCGATGGACCTCCTGCGCTTGCCCGATAGTGGCCGTCTTACCGGTGCCGATCGCCCATACTGGCTCGTAGGCGATCACAAGGGACGCCAGATCGTTACAAGGGATGTCTTTTAAACCAATTCGGACCTGTTTGTCAAGCACAGAAAACGTTTCTTCGTTTTCCCGCTGTTTTTCCGTTTCGCCTACGCACATGATCGGCTTGAGCCCGCTTTCGAGAGCGGCCCGGATTTTTTTGTTCACGGTTTCGTCGGTTTCCCCGAAATACTGGCGCCGCTCGGAATGGCCGACGATAACATACGAGCAACCGGCGGAAACAAGCATGCCGGCCGAAATAGCGCCGGTGAAAGCGCCTTGCTTTTCCCAATGAAGATCCTGTGCCCCCAGCTTCACCGGCGTTCCCTCGAGCACTTTGGAAACGGCATGGAGCTGGACGTGGGTCGGGGCGATCATTACCTCCGCCTCCGGCGGCGAATCCAAGAGCCTCGCCAGTTTTTCGGCGGTTTCGACGGCTTCCGGAACGGTCTTGAACATCTTCCAGTTGCCGGCGATCATTGGCTTTCGTTCAGACATGTCTACTCTCCCGTTCTTTGGGTTACAGTCTCGATCCGATCATGACCGCAAGATCGATCATCCTGTGGGAATAACCGGATTCGTTGTCGTACCACGCCAACACTTTGACCATGTTGCCCACGACGTAGGTGACGGACGCGTCCACGATGGAAGAGTACGAGGTGCCGTTGAAATCGATGGAAACCAGGGGAGCCTCGGTGAAGCCCAGGATTTTCGGCATCAGTTTTTCGGAAGCGTTCTTCAGGGCGTCGTTGACGTCGGAAACGGTGACATCCTCCTTCGCCACAGTGGCCACCAAATCGACCAGGGAAACGTTGGGGGTGGGCACCCTCACCGCGAGGCCGTTGAGCTTGCCGGCGAGTTCCGGCAGCACCAGACCGACGGCGGCCGCCGCTCCCGTAGTGGTTGGAATCATGGACATGGCTGCGGCCCTTGCCCTCCGGAGATCCTTGTGGGGAAAATCCACAAGCCTCTGGTCGCCGGTGTAGGAGTGTATGGTGGTCATCAGCCCCCGCTGGATTCCGAAGTTCTCCAGCAATACCTTGGCCACGGGCGCCAGGCAGTTGGTGGTACACGACGCGTTCGAGACGATATGATGGGCGCGGGGGTCGTAATGGTTGTCGTTTACGCCCATTACGATCGTAATATCCGGGTTTTTGGCCGGCGCGGAAATGATCACCTTGCGCGCGCCGGCGGACAGGTGCTTCGAAGCGTTGTCGTGGTCACGAAAAAGTCCCGTGCATTCCAGAACTATGTCGACCCCCCAGTCCGCCCATTGGAGCTTTTCCGGGTCCTTGACCGCCGTGAACGGAACCGAGCG
Organism: uncultured Desulfobacteraceae bacterium; assembly: GCA_964575975.1. Classification (GTDB taxonomy): domain Bacteria; phylum Desulfobacterota; class Desulfobacteria; order Desulfobacterales; family SKZT01. The sequence goes on along the minus strand of CAZNTU010000039.1, from coordinate 31,452 downwards.
GTCTCCGACCCTGATCGCGCCCTGTTCCCCGTAAATATTCAAGCCGAGCCTTCCGTGAACGGAATCGTATTTGAGCAGATGGGCCATGGTCGCCGCGTCGGTCAAATCGTTGATCGCGGCGATCTCGACCTCGGGGTTGTTCAAGGCGGCTCGGAAAGCCATCCGGCCGATTCTTCCAAAACCGTTTATACCTATCTTAATTGCCATGCCAGTCCTCCATATTTTTCCAACGCCGCAGACCGGATTTGGTTCGCGACGACATTCGCCATATGTTCGCGCGGATCACTCTCTTCTCTTGTTTCCCTTCAAAATTCCACTGCCCAGCGAGATGCTTCTTTTTCCGTACGCCTCCAAACTTGAGGCCATTTCCTCGAAATTCATCTTTCCCCTGCTGTTCAGGGCTTTCACCAAAATCGGAAGATTGACTCCCGAAAGCACCTCCACCCTGCCCTCGTCCAAAAAGGAGTAGCTCAGGTTGGAGGGGGTACCGCCGAACATGTCGGTCATTATTATTACGCCTCTGTTGTTGTTGACGGATTTGATGCCGTCGGAAATTTTTTTGCGAAGGATTTCCGCGTCGATTTTCAAATCGATCGAAACGGCGCGCACGGCTTCGGCTTTCGAGCCGGTAATGAATTCGGCCGTCTCGATCAGAGCGTCTCCTAGGTTGCTGTGAGTGACAATCACGATGCCGATCATAAAATTTCCAATCCTATTGTTTACGGCGCTTGCGCCTTTTCTCCGGCGCGCGTCCGGTTTCGAGCGCCTTAAAAATCCGTATCGATTTGCTCGATTTCGTTCAAAAGCTCGTCGGGGTCGGAAATTCGCATAAGTTTTCGTTTGAAATCGTCGTTTTTCAAAATCCTGGACAGGCGGGCCAGCAGCTTGAGGTGAAGGCCTGTCGAATTTTCCGGCGTGACGAGCAAGAAAAAGATATGGGACGGACGATTGTCCATGGAATCGAAGTCTATCCCCTGACGGCTCAGGCCGAAGCCAAGAACCAGTTTTTCCAAGTCTTTGAGCTTTCCGTGGGGAATGGCTATGCCCCCCCCGATTCCGGTGCTGCCGAGTTGCTCTCTTTCCATGAGCACCTTGACAAGTTCCTTGCCGCCGATTCCGGCAATCCGGGAAACAGGTTCCGCCATCTCTTCCAGCACGCCTTTCTTGTCCCCGGCCTTGAGATCGGCAATTATGGTTTCCTTGCAAAGTACGTCCGATATTTTCATTTCAAGTTCACATTTCCGGCCATCCCGTTGGAGCGGACCGCCGTAAAACGAAAGTTGACGCGGGATTGCGCCTTGAAGATCGCCTTGGCGCAACCCCGATTCTCCCTTTATTTGGTTCGGGGCTGAATGAGCCCGAAATTGCCGTCCTTGCGGCGATAAATGACATTGATCTGGTCCGTCTTGGAGTTGGAAAAAACCAAAAAATTGTCCGTGACCAAATCCATTTGCATAAGAGCTTCCTCGACATCCATGGGCTTGTAATCTATGTTTTTCACGACGACCCTTTTTTCTCCATCATCCTCCGATACCACGAAATCCTCCGTGAACATGCCGATTTTGGCGCCGCCCTTTCGGTCGCGGATTTTTTCCTTGCTTTTCTTGAGCTGCTTGCCGATCTTGTCCAAAACCATATCGATGGCCGAATACATGTCGTTGGTTTCTTCCTTGCCGTTGATATTCAGCTTCCTGCATGTGATGTTGATTTCGGCGATATGGCGGAATTTTTCCACGGAGAGGACGACGCTGGCCTCTGCGGGGCTGTCCAAAAACCGGTCGAAACGGTCGAGTTTATCCTGTACATAGGCTCTTAGATTGTCGGAAGGGTCAATGTTCTTGAATGTCACGGATGTATGCATGCCACTACCTCCCTAAAATTGTTTTCGTTTGTGAGACGGAAGAATTTTTAGCATCTCCCTGTACTTGGCCACAGTCCTGCGAGCAATGTTTATGTTCGATTTCTCCAGAATAGCCGCGATTTTATCGTCGCTGTAAGGTTTCTTCGGATCTTCGGAATCGACGATCTGCTTGATTTTGTCCTGGACGCTGGCGGAGGCGATAGCGCCGCCGTGAACGCGGTTGATGGAACTGTTGAAGAAATATTTCAGTTCGAAAATGCCTTGCGGTGTAAAGGCGTATTTGTTCGTGGTCACTCTGCTGATAGTCGATTCGTGCATGTCGATATCCTGGGCCACGTCTCTCAACACCATAGGCCTTAAATGGGCGATCCCCTTTTTGAAGAATTCCCGCTGGAACTTCAATATGCTTTCCATCACGCGATAAATGGTCTTTTGGCGCTGATGGATGCTTCTTATAAGCCAAGCCGCCGAACGCATTTTCTCCTGGATATACTCTTTGGCGTTGTTCGGTATTTTGTCGTCCTTGCCGATCGCGTTTTTGTAGAACGAATTCACCCGGAGCTTGGGCATTCCGTCGTCGTTCAACAAGATGACGAAATCGTCCTCGAATTCGTACACGTAAATATCCGGCACGATGTACTGAGGGGCCTCGTCGGAAAACTGCCTGCCGGGCCTGGGCTCCAAACCCTTGATTATGTTGACCGCCGCCACGACGCAGTCAATATTGATTTTCAGCGCGCGGCAGATGGCCTTGTAGTTCTTGTTCTCCAAATTGTTCAAATGGTTCCTGATAATGTTGACCACAACGGGATTGTCAACCCCTGATCGCTCGACTTGTATCAGCAGGCACTCTTTCAAGTCCCTGGCGCAAACCCCCACAGGGTCGAAGCTCTGCATGGCGGACAGCACGCTTTCGACTTTTTCGGGGGGTGCGTCCGCCATGCGGACGATCTCTTCGAACGGAACGTCGAGATAGCCGTCGGCATTCAAGTTTCCGGCGACGAGCGAACCGATGTCCCGGTCCTTCTGTTCCGAAAAGGTCATCATCACCTGCCAGAGCAAATGTTCGCTCAAGGATTTCTTGTGGGCGACGAAAGTCTCGAACCTTGGGGCGTCCTTGTCCTCGCTCTCGAAACTGATTCGGCCGGGGGAATTGTATTCGTCGATGTAATTGCTCCAGTCTATGTCGTCGTTGAGCTTTTCCTGGACCGTGATCTCCTTCGTCTCTCCCCCCTCCTCTCCGACGGTTTCGGCCTGCTCGGATCTTTCTTCCTGCGAAACTTCCGCCACCTCTTCCAGAGCCGGATTTTCCTCCAGTTCCTGGCGTATGGCTTCGACAAGCTCCAACCGCGACAACTGGAGGAGCTTGATCGCCATTTGCAGCTGGGGGGTCATGATCAGCTGCTGGGTCAATTTCTGTTGCAATCTTAGTTCTATCGCCATTTTATAACCTGAACTCTTTTCCTAAATAAAACTTGCGAGCAGTTTCGCTGGAGGCGATTTTCTCCGGCGAACCGGATTCTATAACCTCTCCGTTGTTCATAATAAAAGCATAGTCGCAAACGCCCAGCGTCTCTCGAACGTTATGGTCGGATATCAGCACTCCGATGTCCCTTCTCTTCAGATGGCCGATAATCTTCTTGATGTCGATAATGGCGAGCGGATCGATTCCGGCGAAGGGTTCGTCCAGAAGCATGAAGGAAGGGCCTGTCGCGAGGGAACGCGCGATTTCCAGCCTCCTTCTTTCGCCGCCGGACAGAAAACTCGCCCTCTGATCCGCCAAGCGTCTGATGCCCAGCTCCTCCAACAAATTTCGGGCGATTTCAATCCTTTTTCGCTTTTCCACGTTCAAAAGTTCCAAAACAGCCACGATATTCTGTTCAACGGTAAGCTTCTTGAAAACGGAAGCCTCCTGCGGCAAATAACCAATCCCTTTTCTTGCTCTGAGATACATGGGATGGTCGGTAACATCTTCGCCGTTTAAATATACCCTCCCCCCGTCAGGTTGAACGATTCCGACAGCCATGTAGAAGGTCGTGCTTTTTCCCGCGCCGTTCGGTCCCAGCAGCCCTACTACGGAACCGCTTTCAAGCCCCATCGACACGGAATTGACCACCTTTCTTCCTTCATAGGTCTTAACCAGGCCTTCTAATACAAGAGTCGCCATGGAGTCCGCGTTTTTTTCCGTTGACGAGACGTTCGGCCCCGACAACCTTCACAGGCGTTTTCGCAATTCACAAAGTCGCGCATTTTAACAGCTTTTCCGATATTTGCAAGGACCATCAATTCCCGTCCAATTTCCCCGAGTCGTAGAAAATCGCCTCTACCCGCTTCCCCTCTCCACTTTCGACTTTCACTCGGCCGTCTGCGCGGTACAAGGTTATTTTCGCCCCGGAGATGGATTCGTCCGGAGTGGTCACTTTCGTGCTTTCGCCCGACAGGACCACGACCTGCGTTTCGGTCATGTATTCCGCCTTGTCGGAAACGGCCGTCTTATCTTCAAAGTTAATCTTGACATTGCCGCTTGCAATAATCTTTTCGACCGCTCCCGCACTTCCGGCAAGTTTTTTTCCGCCGTCCGCGCTCTCCTTATAATACACTCTCAAGGAGTCGCTCAGGATGACCGTCGTGCCCTGCACGGCGCGAACATTCCCCGAAAACTCCGCATATCCTTTTTCATCGTCGGTGGTCAACAAATCGGATGTTATACGAATCCTCTTTTCGTCCGAAGCGATTCCGGGTTCGTCCTGGGCGAAACATGGAAGCATCCAGGCCGAAGCCAACAAAATCGAAAGGAGAACGAGCCTGGCCGCAAATCGAAAACGGAAGAACCTGCTATGAAAACACATCGCTGAATATTCCTCTCACTTTGCCCTTGAAAGTCGTTTTTCGGGTTTCGAGATCCATGGACATGGATTCGGCGTCCAACTCCCACGAGTCCGATTTCACATGGACAGGCTCCGACGTGTAAATAGCCTTCTCTCCATGTTTGTAGTCCAAGCTCTCGGTTTCCAGCCGAAACCCTTGATCCAATACCAGAACATTGCCTACGACTTCAATGTCGTTCGTTTCTTTTTTCAAAACGCCCTTGTCGGCAGTCAACGTGATTTCACGGTTATCTTCGGCGTAGAACACGACCTTCAGCCTCTTGAACGTCACCTCCTGCCTTCCGAGGGCGTATTCGGCAGTTTCAGCGTCAAGCCGCCACTCCGTTTTTCCGTCCTTCGTGGCGGTATGATGGACCTCGCCAATGGAAATCCCCGCGTTTCCGGACAATTCCTCCAAATGATTCTCCCGGCCTTTTGTCATGTTCCGGTAATTGACGAATACGGCCGCAGTCGTCGCGATCAGCAAGACCAGGACCGTTCCTAAAACCATCGATATTTTTCTTCTGCGCACTTTCCAGTTCCGGCGTTTTTTCTTTTTCCCCGAGGAAAGGAAACCGACGTTAAGGCCTTCGATTCAAAAAAGCGTCCGGACAAGGTCCTCGAATATTCCTCGCGCCTTGATCATTTCCTCGCAGGCTTCTCTCACCGCGCCCGCTCCGCCTTTCGCCCTCGTTACCATATCCGCTTTTTCGATTACCATTTCATGGGCGTCGGCGACCGCAATGGAAAGTCCCACCTTCCGCATGATCGGCAAATCCGGAAGATCGTCTCCCATGAAAGCTATTTCCTCGGGGTCAATCCCCGTTTTTTCGATCAAGTCGTCCAACAATGCGGCCTTGTCTCCGACACCGTCGTACACGAAAGGAATACCCAAATTTTCGCACCTGTGGCGAAGCGCGTCGGAGCTTCTCCCGGTGACGACCCCCACTTGGACTCCCGCCTTCATCAAGAGCCGTATCCCAAGGCCGTCCTTGACGTTGAACACCTTGATTTCGCAACCATTGTGGTCGTATACGATGGAGCCGTCCGTCAGAACCCCGTCCACGTCCAGAAGAAACAGTTTGATTTTTCGCAGCTTCCGATCTCTCATGAACCGATCCTTACTTGGAATCTTTGAAAACGGCTTGGCGGATGTTTTGCAATTCGATCAACAATCTCTCCAGCATGTCGAGCCGGATGGAATTGGGACCATCGCAGAGGGCTTTGTCCGGATCGGGATGGACTTCCATGAACACGGCGTCCGCGCCCGCCGCGACCGCCGCCCGGGCCAGCACCGGAGCGAACTCTCTCTGTCCGCCGGAGCTTGTTCCCGCCCCTCCCGGAAGCTGCACGCTGTGGGTCGCGTCGAACACCACCGGCCATCCGGTTTGCCCCATGATCGATATGCCCCTGAAATCGACGACAAGGTTGTTGTAGCCGAACATCGTTCCTCTTTCCGTGATCAAAAGACGGTCCAACCCGACGGAAACGACCTTTTCGATCATCTGGAAGACATCCCACGGCGCCAGAAACTGCCCCTTTTTAATGTTGACCGGTTTTCCGGCCCCGGCGACCTCGAGCAAAAAATCGGTTTGCCTGCACAAAAACGCGGGAACCTGAATCACGTCGAGGACTCGCGCTGCGGGCTCGATCTCGGAAAACCTGTGGACGTCCGAAAGCACTGGAACATCCAGTTCGTTCCTGATTCGCTCCAATATCCTCAAACCGTCCCTGACACCCGGTCCGCGGAAAGAATGAATCGACGTTCTGTTGGCCTTGTCGTAGGACGCCTTGAAAATAAACGGCAATTTCAACTTCTCGGACAGCGCCTTTAAAAATTCCGCGGTTTCGAACGCCGCCTTCTCGCTTTCGATGACGCACGGCCCCATAATAAAAGCCAGCGGAGACCCTCCGCCTATCTTGAAATTGCCGACTTGAACCTGTCTACGCATGTTTTCCGGCCCCGGTTTTCATGATCCTGCCGCTTCCGTTTTTTGACATGATTTCTCCCCCCGACTGTCTTCGATCCGTCGTTCTTGTTTCCGTATTTTCACTTGCTTTTCTAGTCATCGCAAAGTAGTCTCGCCCCTTCGTCCCCTCGTTGCGGCGGAACCCGACGGCTGCATCCCGCCGCCTCGAAAGTCTCTGCATCGGCGTTCGCCCCGTCTGTTCGAATCTTGCGCATCCTGCAATTTACAGTGCGTTCGGGGAAAAGTCAAGAAACGAAAAGTTAGCCTTGATTACGGATTTATAAATTGTTATGGTCGAAATTCGAAAATTGCAATGGAGAACTTAATTAGATAAGGTACCAAAATTGTCATGAAAAAGATCAACTGGTGGATGATCGCGATCATCGCGGCGCTTGTAATTATTCCGGCACTCTGGATGCTGGTAGTACAACTCGAGGGGGGCAAACCGATCATTGTCGAGAAATTGCCCGACAAACTGGGGGGATCCAAAACCTTCACACTAACGGTCGCCGACGAAAAAAGCGGCCTGAGAAGCGCGCGGGTATGGATTGTAAAAGACGAAAAGGAATATACGCTTTTCGAAAAGGATTTTCCCGCCCCCGGCCTGTTTGGAGGAAACCAGACGCGCAGCGCGACCATCGAGTTCCTCTTGGATATCGACAAACTGAGAATATCTGACGGGGAGGGGGTTATTAGAATATCGGTGCGCGATTATTCTTGGAGGACCTGGTTCCACGGAAACGAAACGCTCGCGGAAAGTGCTTTGACAATAGACACGAAGTCCCCCGGGGTGGAGGTCCTGAGCCGCGCGCACAACGTCAACCAAGGCGGCGCCGGGCTTGTCGTCTACAAATTGTCGGAACCGTGCGTAAAAAGCGGCGTAATAGTAGGGGAAAATTTTTTTCCGGGCCACTCCGGCTACTTCAACGACAAGAACATGTATCTGGCCTTCTTCGCCTTGTCATACGACCAGCCGACGGACACGAAAATCCATCTCGAAGCCGAAGATTTTGCGGGCAACACCACCAAGACGGGGTTCTATTACCATTTGCGGAAAAAGAATTTCAAAATCGACGCGCTCAGACTGAGCGACCATTTTCTAGACTCGAAGATGCCGGAGTTCGAAATAGAAGCCGTCTCCCAAACCGGGAATCCAAACTTGGACAAGTACTTGGCGGTCAACCGGGAAATGCGGGAAGAAAACGAAAAATTGTTGGCGACTCTGGGGCTCGATTCCGAACCGAAAATGTATTGGGAGGGAGAATTTCTCAGGCTTCCGAACTCGGCTCCTCGGGCGGCCTTCGCCGACCACAGGGAATACTTCTACAACGACAAACTGATCGACAAGCAGATTCACAAAGGGGTCGATCTCGCCTCCCTGGAAAAGAGCCCGGTTCCGGCGGCGAACGCGGGCAAGGTGATTTTCGCGGACTACGTCGGAATCTACGGCAACACCGTGGCGATCGACCACGGTTTCGGGCTTGTCAGCCTGTATTCGCACCTGAGCGGAATCGACGTCGAACCGGGACAGGCGGTGACCAAAGGCCAGATTCTGGGAAGAACCGGAATAACGGGGCTTGCCGGAGGCGATCATCTCCATTACGGAATGATGATCCACGACACCATGATCAACCCTATCGAATGGTGGGACGGCAATTGGATAATGCACAACGTCATGGACAAACTCAAAGACGCCAAACAATTCGACAAATTGTGATGAAACGAAAACAATCCGAACTATATTATCCAAATGCAAAGGATCGGAAAAATGCCAAATTTCAAGGTCAATAAAACCATTCGCGAAATAAACGAAAAGATTAAAAGCGGGGACGTGGTAGTCGCGACCGCCGAGGAAATCATAGACATCGTCAGGGAAAAAGGTCCAGTGGAGGCCGCAAGGCGGGTGGACGTGGTTACCACGGGTACGTTCGCCCCCATGTGTTCGTCCGGCGCGTTCATCAATTTCGGACAATCCGTTCCCACCATCAAGGCTTCGAAGGCATGGTTCAACAACGTGCCCGCCTACGGGGGCCTGGCGGCGGTGGATTGCTACATAGGCGCCACGGAAACCGCGGAGGACGACCCTCTGAACAAGGTCCATCCGGGGGAATTCAACTACGGAGGCGGCCATGTCATCCAAGACTTGGTCGCGGGCAAAAAAGTTCGTTTCAAGGCCACCGCCTACGGGACCGACTGTTATCCCAACAAATTCGTCGAAAAGAACGTCACCTTGCAGGACCTGCCGTACGCCGTGCTCTGCAACCCGAGGAACGGCTACCAGAACTACAATTGCGCCATAAACACGACTAACAAGACCATTTTCACCTATATGGGCACTCTGAAACCAAAGGCCCAAAACGCGAATTATTGCTCGGCGGGGCAGCTCAGTCCCTTGTTCAACGATCCCCTTTACAAGACCATAGGACTGGGTACCCGCATTTTTCTTGGCGGAGGGCAGGGATACGTCACGTGGGCCGGGACGCAGCACAACCCCAAGGCGAAACGGTCGGAAAGGGGCGTGCCGCTTACGCCCGCAGGCACTTTGTTCGTCATGGGGGACATGAAGCAGATGAGCCCGGACTGGCTGGTCGGTCTAAGCATAAGAGGCTACGGAGTTTCCCTCGCCGTGGGACTGGGAGTGCCCATACCGATACTCAACGAGGAAATGGCGGAATATACGTCGGTTTCGGACGAGGAGCTGTTCACCCAAATCGTGGACTACGGGCAGGACTACGCCAACGGCATTTCGAGAAGCTACGGACAAGTCAGCTACGCCCAGCTCAAAAGCGGATCCATCGAGGTGGACGGAAAGAAAACCCCCACCGTGCCTCTTTCCAGCATAGTCAAGGCGAGGCAGATCGCGGACATTCTTAAGCAATGGATATCCGAAGGGGCTTTCTTCCTGGGAGAACCCCAGTTCACCCTTCCCTGCTAAACGGAGCTTTATGGCGGAAAAAGTGAGGACATTCATAGCTTTCGCGCTTCCGAAAAACGTATTGTCCCGAATTCGGGAACTTCAGGACCGGCTGAAGGACGAAAGGTTTTCCGTCCGGTGGACAAGACCCGAAAGCATCCATTTGACCTTGAAATTCCTAGGGGACGTCCCCGAATCGGAGATCGAACGGATTGCGGCTGCGATGGAGTCCGCAGCGACCGAAAAGCCGCCGTTTTCCTTGCATGCGAAAGGACTGGGGGTGTTTCCTGGAATAAAGCGGGCCAAGGTGATTTGGATCGGCGTGGGAGGCGATTTGGGATCTTTGATGGAAATTTACTCCGATCTGGAGTCGAGCCTTGAACGAATCGGTTTCCCGAAGGATACCCGTCCGTTCAAGAGCCATTTGACTTTGGGAAGAACGAAAGGCCAAATCGACCCGAAGCGTCTCGGAGACGCTTTGGATTCTTTTTCGGCTTTTGCGTCCGAGCCTTTCGAGGCCGGCGAATTGATATTGTACAGGAGCGACCTGAAACCTTCGGGGGCGGTATACACCAAACTTAAATCAGTATTGCTGGCTCGTTCCCGCCTGTAGGAGGCCGGTGACCAAACCTGCGGGAAAAGGGGGACGCGTCAGATTTCATCGGGAGAAAACTATGACGACTATCGAAAAGGACAAGGCCGTCGAAACCGCCATGACCCAGATCGAACGCCAATTCGGAAAGGGCTCGATCATGAAGCTGGGCAGCCGGCCAATCATCGAGATCCCCGTAATTTCCACGGGCTCCATCGCCCTTGACAAGGCGTTGGGCATCGGCGGAATTCCGAGGGGAAGAATTACGGAAATATTCGGACCGGAATCCTCCGGCAAAACGACGCTCGCGCTTCACGCGATCGCCGAAGCGCAAAGAGCGGGGGGCATCTCGGCGTTCATCGACGCAGAGCACGCCTTGGACACCAGCTACGCCAGAAAGCTTGGGGTGAATTGCGACGAATTGCTGGTGGCCCAGCCGGACACTGGGGAACAAGCCTTGGAGATCGCGGATATGCTGGTGAGAAGCGGGGCTATCGACTGCCTTGTAATCGACTCGGTGGCGGCCTTGGTTCCGAGGGCCGAAATCGAGGGCGAAATGGGCGATTCCCACATGGGATTGCAGGCCCGGCTTATGAGCCAGGCGTTGCGAAAATTGACCGGCACCATCGGAAAAACGAACACGGCGGTTATTTTCATCAACCAGATCAGAATGAAAATCGGCGTCGTATTCGGAAACCCGGAGACCACCACCGGCGGCAACGCGTTGAAATTCTACTCCTCCGTTCGTTTGGACATACGCCGCACCGGCTCCATCAAGGAAGGGCAGGACGTGGTGGGCAACCGCACGAAAGTCCGGGTGGTCAAAAACAAAATGGCGCCTCCTTTCAAGGAAGTCGAGTTCGACATCATGTACGGCGAAGGAATTTCGAGGACCGGCGACCTTCTCGACATTGGCGCCGGTATCGATATCGTGGAGAAGAGCGGTTCCTGGTACTCCTACAACGGAGAGCGAATCGGCCAGGGAAGAGAGAACGTCAAGAAGTTCCTCGCGGACAATCCGGATATTTTCGACTCCATGTATCATCGAGTGCGGCAGGCCATGGGACTCGAAAAAGCCGACGAAAAGCAGGCGAACCAGCCGAACGAGCCGGATCAAAAACCCGATAAAAAATCGGCGAAACAATCCGATTGAAAAAATGCGAACATACGATAGCACTGTTTGTCCCGACAAAAATCAAACAATAATCGGAGCATAGCATGAGCATGACAGGCAACGAAGTCAGACAAAAATTCCTGGATTATTTCAAAAAGCACGACCATCAGATTGTAAGGAGTTCCTCGCTGGTGCCCCACGACGATCCTACGCTCTTGTTCACAAACGCCGGGATGGTGCAATTCAAACGCATTTTTCTGGGCGAGGAGAACAGGGGGTACAACCGGGCCACCACGTCGCAAAAGTGCGTACGGGCGGGCGGAAAGCACAACGACTTGGAAAACGTGGGCTACACCGCTCGTCATCATACTTTTTTCGAAATGCTGGGAAATTTCTCGTTCGGAGACTATTTCAAGGAAAAGGCCATCGAATTCGGGTGGGATCTTCTCGTCAACGGCTACGGCTTGAATCCGGACAAGCTTTGGGTTTCGATCTATCTCGACGACGACGAAGCCCACAAGATCTGGAACGAACAAATCGGAGTGCCTGCGGAAAAGATCGCCAGGTTCGGAGAAAAAGACAATTTCTGGGCCATGGGCGACACGGGTCCATGCGGGCCCTGTAGCGAAATCCACCTGGACCGGGGCAGGGAGCACGGTTGCGGAAAGCCCGATTGCGCCATTGGATGCGACTGCGACCGATGGCTGGAAATCTGGAACCTCGTGTTCATGCAGTTCAACCGCGACGCCTCGGGGAAAACGACCCCGCTGCCCAAGCCCAGCATCGACACCGGCATGGGGCTGGAGCGAATGGCCTCTATTGTGCAGAACGCCCCGACGAATTTCGACACTGACCTGATCCTGCCCATTATGAAAAAGGTGGAGGAGCTTTCCGGCATGTCCATGACCCATTCCTTCGAGACCTCCGTCGCCATGAAGA
>CAZNTU010000039.1:0-19185 GCA_964575975.1 uncultured Desulfobacteraceae bacterium | reverse complement strand
GGTTATCGCGGACCACAGCCGGGCAGCCTCTTTTTTAATAGGCGACGGCGTGCTTCCGTCGAACGAGGGGCGCGGCTACGTGCTCAGACGAATCATGCGGCGGGCCATTCGCTATGGACGGAACATCGGTTTGGTGAAACCGTTCCTGCATTCGACCGCCGAGGTCGTGTTCGACATTATGAAACCGGCATATCCCGACCTATCGGAAGGCTCGGCTTTCATTACCAACGTTATCAGGAACGAGGAGGTCAGGTTCGCCGAAACCCTCGATCACGGTTTGAAACTTTTGGACGAGACCCTGTCGGAAATGGAGGCCAAGGGCGAAAAAGAGGTGCCTGGCGACGTGATTTTCAAATTGTACGACACCTACGGATTTCCGGTCGATATCGTCCAGGACGTGGTGCGGGACCGAAAGATCGCGCTGGATATGGCCGGGTTCAACGAATCCATGGAAAAACAGAGGGAGAAATCCAGGTCCGTCGTATCCTTTGCGGGAGTGTCCGACGCGTTCAAGGAGTTGACCGCCAAAGGCTTCAAACCCGAATTCGTGGGCTACGACCGGACGTCGGTTCGAGCCGAGGTGGTTTTGATCGCGGAGGACGGCAAGGAAATCGGAGAGGCCGGCGCGGGAACAGCGGTGGAAGCAGTGACCGACCGTACGCCTTTTTACGGGGAGGCGGGCGGCCAAGTGGGAGACACGGGTACGATCTCGAACGAGAATCTTCGCCTCGAAGTTTCCGACACTGTCAAAGATCCCACCGGGCTTATCATTCATCGCGGAAAAGTGGTTTCCGGAAAAATCGCCAAGGGGGACACGGTCACCCTGACCGTGGACAACAAGGAACGGGCGGCCACGGCTTTGAACCACACCGCGACCCATATTTTGCACGCGGTGCTAAGAAAGGTTCTGGGAGACCATGTCAAGCAGGCGGGTTCGCTGGTGGCGCCGGAAAGGCTTCGTTTCGACTTCACCCATTTTTCGCAGGTGGAACCGTCCGAAATCGAACGAATCGAACAAATGGTCAACGAAAGGATTTTGGAAAACGTGCCGGTCCACACCGACGAAATGGAGGCCGAGAAGGCTTTCAAAAGCGGAGCGACCGCACTCTTCGAGGAAAAATACGGCGACCGCGTGCGCGTGGTGTCCCTGGCGGATTTCAGCAAGGAACTGTGCGGCGGAACCCACACGAGCCGCACCGGCAATATCGGCTTGTTCAAGATCGCGAGCGAATCCAGCGTGGCCTCGGGAGTGCGAAGAATAGAAGCGGTAACCGGGAACGCGGCCGTGAAGCACGTCCAGGAAACCGAACGCATCCTCCGGGAAACGGCCAGGATCGTCAAGGAACGACCAGACTCCCTCGCCCAAAGAGTGGAAAGGCTCGTCGCCTCCCACAAGGCGATGGAAAAGGAGATCGAGCGGCTGAAAGCCAAAATCGCCGCCGTTTCCGCAGGCGCGGCCGAACAGGAAATCCGCGAAATCGAAGGCGTGAAAGTCCTGTCCAAGCGCGTTGCCGTGGACAAGCCCGCCGCCTTGAGGGATTTGGCCGACAAATTCAAGGATAAAATCCAGTCCGGCATCGTGGCCTTGGGAAGCACGGCCGACGGCAAGGTGTTTCTGATCGTGGGCGTGACCAGGGACCTCGTGGGTCGGTTCCATGCGGGAAATATCATCAAGGCCATCGCCGAAATGGTCGGAGGAGGAGGAGGAGGAAGGCCCGACATGGCCCAGGCCGGAGGCACGCAGCCGGAAAATTTGGACGCGGCGTTGGAAAAGGTTTACGAACTGGTGGGGAAAGGCGGCGGCCTTTAGAAAGTGTTAGATTTTAGGCATTGGACTTTAGGTTGGCGGTCCCCCCGAGCTTAGTAAGACTCGGGGGGCTTTTTGCCTTGGATAGCGAAGTCGAGTTAGGAACTCTGGAACGGCTGTTCTCTACCGAGGAAACCGATTTCGCCTTGCGCTTGACACTGGTTCCCGAAAGCAAGGTGATCGCGTGGCGGGCGAAAATTTCGATAGAAGAAGCGCATGCCCCCGTCGCTCATACCCATGGCCAGAATGCCTTTTTTGGGATCAGGCAACCGAACACTCCTCTGCGCCTTCCGCAGGAAAATACGTCGTCACGCAGCTGCCTTTGCCGATTTCCGACTCCACGTCAATCCGACAGCCGTTTTTTTTGAGTATTCCGTAAACGGCGGACATCCCGAGCCCTCTTCCCTGAAATTTCGTAGTAAAGAAGGGCTCGAATATTCTTTCCTTTACGAGATCGTCCATTCCCACGCCCGTGTCCGACACCCTCAAGAACATGTAAAATCCCGGCTCGGCACGAATCCCGTCTCTCGAACGATCCCCACGCAGCCAAACCTTGCCTGTTTCCACTCGTATTTCCCCGGAGCCTGTAATGGATTCCACGGCGTTTTCGACAAGAGCCTCGACAAGCAATCTCAATTGGGATTCGTTGATTTTTATAGTTTCGCAACCTCTCTCAATTTTTGCGTTCAGCTTGATTTTTTCCGGAAGGCCAGCTCGGATTTGTTCAAGCGCGTTCTTTACGGATTTGCCTAAGTCAAGCATTCGGGGACGTTCCAGTCCGCTTCCGCTGTACGCCAGCAAACGATTGTTCAGACTTGCCATCGTTCCGACAGCGGCGGAAATCCGCTCTAAATACTTGTTCAGAAGCTTTCCGTCCGTGCTCCGCATTTTAATTAACTCCACATTGCCGTTTATCGCGAACAAAATGTTGTTGAACCGGTGGGATATTCCTGCGGCCAGAGCGGCAAGCGAATCCGAGCCGACGTGTTCGGTCGCGCTGGCAAGGCAGGCTTCCAAGTCGGCCACCTGCTTTCTGAGTTTCTCGTTTTCCTCGGCCAAGTCCTCTTTCCGCGCGACCGTACTTACCGTTTCCTCTTCGTGCGTCCTCCCAGTCATACGAGACAACTCCCTAGTCCGGACTATGTTTCGTTTCATGAGAATCCCCCGCATTGCTTATCCCGTCAAACGTCCGCTCGCCTCATAACCTCTCGAACCGCCATCCACGACCGGAGTTCCCATCGCTGTTAATCCTTTCTTTCAACTCTTTGCCCACTCTGAAAAAAGGCATTCTCTTTGGCTCTATAACGACGGTTTCTCCGGTTTTGGGATTTCTTCCCGTGTACCCCGGATAATCCTTGACATTGAAGGTGCCAAAGCCTCTTATCTCGACTCGGTCGTTTTTCTCCAGGGTGTCGATCATCTCCTTGAAAATGGCTTCGACTACCAATTTGGCCATCTTGTGAGACATGTCGGACTCGCGGGCGAATTTGAGGATCAATTGTTGCTTGGTCATCGTCTCCTACTCCCCTTGTTTGCCTTGTTGCCGAAAATCGCGAATTGTCTTCGCGCATCCCGTCTTCAAAAAGTTTATCTTCAGGAACTGACTGTTTAGCTGCACCCCGTTCGAGCAAACAGCATGCCATGATCTCGATCAAGATCGTAGCATGAAAGAAATGCTCGAATTTCAACGAATTGGAGTTGTCGGAAGATATCTTCAGGTTATTTGGGATATAAGATTCCCCGCCGAAAAATCCTAAAAAACAGGATTGATCCTAGAAAACAGGACGACCGTCCGGATGCAACGTCACCCCTGAAAGAGACCGTTGCATCGGAGGCCCGATGAATCGTTCGCGACGATTTTTCGGAAAAAAGGATTGAGAATATTGCCTCCGTTTATGGTATGGTATTTTTGGCTCAAAATCGAGGCTTTAATTTAAGAAGGGCATTCGCCCGAATATGGAGAAAAAAGCAATGAAGGCATTGTTGCTGGAGGAAATCGGAAAGATAGCAGTCGCCGAGGTCCCGATGCCGAAACCCTGGACCGACGAAACTTTGATTCGGATAAACAGCGCCGCGTTGTGCCGCACCGACGCCAAAATGTGGAAAATGGGACACAGGGACCTTGTCCTGCCTCGAATCCTGGGACACGAGATCTGCGGAACCCGAGAGGACAACGGCAGGCGCTGCGTCGTGTGGCCGGGCGACGCCTGCGGGAAATGCGCTTCCTGCCGCGACGGATACGAAAACCTGTGCGGCGCCATGCGGATCTCGGGTTTCCATCAGGACGGCGGTCTTGCCGAATATGCGGTCGTCAAGGAATCGTCCCTCGTGGAAATCGCGGACGACCTGCCCGACGAAGTCGCATGCCTCGCCGAACCCGTCGCATGCACGATGAACGCCTTGAAAATGGCGGACGTGCAGAAAGGACGAAAAGTACTGATACTCGGAGCCGGGCCGGTGGGCTTGATGATGGCGCTTGCCGTTAAAAGCCGGGAGGCCGAGCCGACGGTCAGCGAAATCAATCCCGAAAAAATCCGCCTCAGCAAAGGATTTCAGGATAAAACGGGGATCAAGGTCGTCGAGGATTTGCCCGAAGGCGGCTTCCACGCGGCCATCAACGCGGCGCCCTCTTTGGAAACCTTCAGGACCGGAATCAAAAAGCTGCTTGCCGGAGGTTGCTTTTGCATTTTCAGCGGCTTTACGGATTCCAACGACCAAATCGCGAAAGAAATCGTCGACGTGCTGAACGAAATTCACTATCGTCAACTGAGGATCACCAGCGCCTACGGATGCACGAGGCCTCAAATTCGATCGGCAGCGGAACTGATCCGCCAACGCTCGGACGAGTTTTTCTTGCTGGTGGAAAAGTATATTTCGCTGGAGGAGGTCCCCGGTGCTTTGCCCGCCGTTTGGGACGGAAAAGTCCTTCGGTATGTGGTAAAATTCTGATGAAAGGAGAGTCGTTCAATGGCTACGGAAAGCCAGCTTAGAGATTTCGGCCGCCTGATTTGCGCGGTCGCGGCCAGGAAATACCTGTCTCGCGAAGAAACTTGCGAGGCGTACAGGCAAATTATTCGAAACGAACAACCGGAACTTCAGCAAGGCGCTTTTCTAATGGCCCATATTGCGAGAGGACCCTCCATAGAGGAGCTTTCCGGAGCATGGGACGCGCTGGATCGATACGACACGGAAAAGATAAATCCGAAAACGGCGGGACCGATAAGCGACATCGTCGGAACCGGCTCCGATTCCCTGAAGACGGTCAATTGTTCCACTCCGGCCTCTCTTGTCGCCGCCGCCTGCGGATTGCCGGTGGCCAAGAAGGGCGCGCGACTGGTAACCGGAGTGTCCGGCGCGTCCGACATCCTTGAAATTCTCGGTATCGACTTGAACGCAAGCCTCCACCGAGCGGAACAGTGTCTCGACCGCCACGGCGTCTGCTATCTTCCGGGCGAGGCGTTCCTTAAATCCGGATGGGCTCGCCTGATCCGAAGCATGCGATTCACCTCCGCCTTCAACATCATCGGCCCGCTCACAATGCCCTGCGCCAAGACGTCGAGCATCGTCATCGGCGCCTACTCCCCCGCCGTTTGCGACCAACTGATCGCCATCCTGAAGGAGATCGGAATGCCCTCCGCCCTGGCGCCGTACGGCATGGCCGAAGACCAGGACAAAAGCTTCGGAATGGACGAATTTTCCCTTTCCGGGCCTACGCGTGTGGTGGAATTGAAAAACGGGAAGATCGAAACATACGAGGTTTCGCCGGAGGATTTCGGTTTGAAGACGGTCAAGTTCGACCGCATAGCCAGCAGCCCGAGCGCCCAAGGCAACGCCCGACGCGTATACGACGTCCTGAGCGGAAAGTACGATCTTCCGGAGGCCGATTTCTTCTGCATGAACGCCGCCGCGGCGCTTTACATATCAGGTCTTGCGTCAAGTTACGCCGAAGGCGCCGAGTCGGCCAGACAGGCCCTTGCCCAAGGCAAGGCACTGGAAAAACTGGAAAATCTGCGCCGCTTTCAGGGGACGGAATCATAAAAGCATATATATCTCGCTACTTTCTTGACAAAAAAACCGTCGGCATTAGAATATGCCCGACGAAACATAACGGTATTCGTAAGAATTGCAGGCAGTTATGCGCGGAAATTGTTTTCGTTCGGTTCTTTATCTTACGATCTTTTTGATTCGTTGCGGAGCCGACGACCCGAATACCGCTTCCTTTTAATCAAACAGGAGGTAACGAGCCATGTTCGATAAAGACAATGTAAAAAACAGGTTTGACGAAGGCGTTTCGGCGTACATGAACCAAAGCTTCGAAAAGGCGGTGGAACTTTTTTCGGCCGCCATCGAGGAAGAGCCCGAATTCGCGTTGGCGTATGTAAGCCGGGGAGCGGCCTACGCGCGGTTGGAGCGTTCGAAAGATTCGCTCAAGGATTTCGACAGGGCGATCGAACTCAAGCCCGATTACGCAAGGGCCTATCACCTGCGAGGTTTGGAATTCGACAAGAAAGGGGAGCACGACAGGGCGATCGCGGATTTCGACAAGGCCATCGAACTGGACCCGGAATACGGAGCGGCCTATTACAGCCGGGCGGCCATCTTATCTAAGACCGGCCGAGAGGACCGGGCCCAAGAGGACATCGAAATGGTGACCATGCTGACCGAAAGGAATCTCAACACGTACGCGAACGAGAACAACGTCTGGAGATCCCGGCATTTGAAACTGGAGGAAGAAGGCATTGCCGACGCAATGGACAGGTAAGGTTCCGGAATTTCCCCCGCCGGTCTCGAAGAGCCACAAAAACAGATTGAACGACCAAGCACAAAGAGCGACGGCCGAAAGGCCGTCGCTCTTTGTGCTTGGTCGGGTGCATGAAAAACGGGTTTCGACCGTGCCGAATCATCTTTTAACATATACGCCTTTTTCCACCATTTTTATTTCCCCGCGCTTTTTGAGCTTGTAGAGGTTGTCTTGGACCTTCTTCCTGTTGAAACCGGTAGCTTTCATGATCTCCTCTGTTTTCAAGGGCTTTTTCTTTTCCGATAAAAGGCGTTTGACGACTTCGATTGCCGCGACGGGTTCACCTGTCCGAGCGACCGTTGTTTGGGGCGGGGCGGACTTAGCAGTGGAGGGAGTCGGTTTTTGCTCAGGGATAGTTTTTTCCTTTGACTCGGGGGCTTTTTTCGCCGAAACGGCCGCTCTCTCGCGAATTGTTTCCGATCTTGCGCCGACATATCTTTTCGGAGCGGGTTCTTTCGTTTCGGCTTTCTCGGAAGAAGCTTCCATTTCTTGTTCGGCCCCTTTATTTTCGGAACGGGGCTCCTGTTGGAGAAACATCTCCATTAGCCGGAACATGTTTTCGACGCTTTTTTGAGCGACTTTCATTCCCGCAGCGGCGGTCTTGAAAAAAAAATCGAAACCGTACATCTGCTCCTCCCGTTTTTATTTATTTTTTCCGTTGCAGCAAAACTTCGTGACCCGACCTTGTTTTTTGAACCGAATTGTTTCTTTTAATATCATAGGCGCGCGTCAAATGCAAATTTGGGGTGTTGCTATCCCTCCGCAACATGGTTATATGAGAAAGACGTTGTCGCGACAGCGCCGCTCTCCATGGGAGCGCGCCGGAAACCGGAAAAGCCCGACAAACCCCATTGGGGACGGCGACGATATTCTTTTTGTTCGGCTTGTCGCGGATTGCGGGAACAGTCTCTTCCATAGGGCGAGGAAGCCGCAAATCGGCATTGTTCCGCGAGCAAACGACGGGCTCTTTTTACGAAAGCGCGGGGGGCGATGGACGAGTCGCAGACGATCAAATTTATAGACATGCTGAAACAATGGTTTTCCGCTCACGAGACCTTGCTTGCGTGGATGGGATTTTCTTCCGTGGCGATGTTCTTCGGAACCATTCTGATTTTGGGGAGTGTCATAGTTTTGCTGCCCGAAACCTATTTCGTGAAAAACCATCGAATTTCGCCCCGCAAACCGATCGAAAACCCGGTACTGTGGGTTCTATACCTTGTTCTCAAAAACATAGCGGGAACGATTTTAATATTGGCGGGCTTCCTGATGCTGTTCTTGCCGGGCCAGGGGGTCCTTTCGATCCTGATCGGGCTTTCCCTTACGAGCTTTCCGGGAAAGCGCCGATTGATCAGGTATCTCGTGGGAAGGCGGACGGTCTTGAAATCAGCCAATTGGCTTCGGCGAAAATACAACCGGCCTCCGCTTAAAGCCCCCGAATTGAAGAAGAAATAGACTCGAATCGACTGATATTGGAAGCCATCAGGTAATGGACTTGGGTCCTTTCTGATAGTTTCCCAGAAGCTTGAAAAACTCCGTCTTTTCCTTCAAACTTTTCAGAACCGCGAGGCTTTCCTCGTCCTCCAAACCCATTTCCAAATCCACGTAGAAGAGGTATTGCCACGGTTTCGTGGGGTTCGGACGGGATTCCAGCTTGACGATGTTGATTTGTTTTTCGGCGAAAATCTTCATGGTTTCGTGCAACGCTCCGGGCTTGTCGCTTACGGAGTATATCAGCGAGGTCTTGTCCTTGGGTCCGGCGAAAAAGTCCTCGCGCGCAATGACGACAAAACGGGTGTAATTTCTGGGATTGGTCTCCACGCCCTCCTTGAGGACGGACAGGTTGTACAATTCGGCCGCTTGCTTGTTGGCGACGACCGCCTCCCTGGGATCGTTGTTTTCCTGGATTCTGACAAGACCGGCGACCGTGTCCTTCGCCGCGATCAGGTCCCAGTTCCGATGCCGGTCCAGAAATTCCCTGCATTGCTCGAACACCAACGGGTGGGAATAGACCCTTTCGATCCCGTCGATCTGCGCGCCCGGCAATCCGATCAGGTTGTGTACGATGCGAAGGACCACCTCGCCCACGATTTTTGCGTCGTATTCCAATAGGAGATCGTAGTTTTCATGGATGCTTCCCGTTAGGGAGTTCTCCACCGGTATCAATCCCAGTTCGGACTCGTCCTCCATGACTTTTTCGAATATTTCCCTGAACGACGAGCAACTTTCCAGCGGCGCCTCCTCCCCGAAGAACTGGAGGCAGGCCTTATGGCTGGACGTCCCCGGAACCCCGTGGTAAAGGACCTTGGCGGCCTTTTTCGCTTTGCCCAGCGGCTTTTTCATGGCTCGGGCCTTCTCCAGGTATCTGAAGTCGACTTGCTTTCCCACCACGGGCGCGA
Organism: uncultured Desulfobacteraceae bacterium; assembly: GCA_964575975.1. Classification (GTDB taxonomy): domain Bacteria; phylum Desulfobacterota; class Desulfobacteria; order Desulfobacterales; family SKZT01. Next base: position 10,181 of record CAZNTU010000039.1, on the reverse strand, counting down.
TTACGTACAGATCCCGCATGAGCTGCTCGAACTGTTCCGGATAGAGGCTCTGGGGACCATCGGAGAGAGCCTTGTCCGGTTCGGTATGCACTTCGATGATCAAGCCGTCGGCGCCCGCCGCGATGGCCGCTCTTGCCATGGGGCTTACCTTGTCCCGGATTCCGGTGGCGTGGCTTGGGTCTATGATCACGGGAAGATGGCTAAGCTGCTTGATAATAGGGACCGCCGTGAGATCCAGGGTGTTCCTGGTAAACGTCTCGAAGGTCCGGATGCCTCTTTCGCAGAGTATGACCTTGTCGTTTCCCTCGGACAGGATATATTCGGCGGCCATGAGCCATTCCTTTATGGTGGCGGCAAGCCCACGTTTGAGGAGGACGGGTTTGCCCAGCCTGCCGACCGATTTCAACAACTCGAAGTTTTGCATGTTTCGGGCGCCGATCTGCAGGACATCCACGTATTTCATCGCAAGATCGATCTGGCTGGGAGCGACGATTTCGGTCACTACTCCCATGCCGGTCTCCTCGCGCACCTCGGCAAGTATTTTCAAGCCGTCCTCGCCCATACCCTGGAAGGAATAAGGCGACGTTCTCGGCTTGAAGGCGCCCCCCCGAAAAAGGACCGCGCCGCTTTTTCGTACCGCGCGGGCTATGTCGAGCGTCCTTTCGCGTCCCTCCACGCCGCACGGTCCCGCGATCACCACTATGCGATCCCCGCCGACCGCAACGTCTCCGACCTGAATGACGCTCGGCTCCGGGTGAAGCTCCCTGCTGACCAGCTTGTAGGGCTTGGAAATGGGAATCGCCTTGGAAACTCCGGGAAGGGTCTCGTAGTATCGGATATCCTTCGACGCCTTTCCGACCACGCCCATGATGGTTTCTTCCACCCCCTGGATTTCCTTGATAATGCAGTTTTCCTTTCGCAGCTCTTGGACAAGCCGCTCCTTTTGGTCCCGGGTTATCGTTTTTTCAAGAACAAGAATCATATTTTCCCCCTTGTTTTCATGGTTGTGAACGTAAGCTCTTATGCGTACCGAGCGGTATTGTCAACCAAAAACACAAACGCTTCGACGGGATGAAAAACGAACCGTGTCCATATAGTTGGCGAAACTTTGCGCTGAAATTGTCTTTCCCGTCCATTTTTATCAAGAAAGTTGCTTTTTGAATCCTATACGGGTATTTTCATGTGAAATTCGAGCTTGGTTTTGAATCCGACTACCGTTCCAAGGCCGAATTCGAAACCAAACTCGAAGCCGAAATTTTCGAAACGAATCATAACAACCTGGAGGCAATCGGATGGCGACTTGCCATTTGCCCCGCGTAATGGTCTCTTATAGGATATAGGAAAAACTGCATTCTAAAAAAATGAAATCGAGGTGACACTTGGAAATCCTTTACGCATTGATTTTAGGAATAGTGCAAGGTTTGACTGAATTTTTGCCGATCAGCAGCTCCGGACACTTGGTGTTGTTCCAGAACCTTTTCGGGATGAACGAGCCCGAGCTGCTTTTGGACGTATGTTTGCACGCGGGAACGCTTGTCGCCGTATGCGGCATTTTTTACAGGGAAATCCTCTCCATTCTGGCGGCTCTTTGGAAAGCGCCCGGACTCTACAGGACCCATGGCGGGTTGAAGGGAATGTTCAGGGAAAACCCCGAAATCCGAATGTCGGGTCTTATTATTGTGGGAAGCGTGCCCACTGCGGCGTTGGGTCTGGTGTTCCACGAAATGGCCGACAGGATTTTCGGATCGGTTCAAATCGTCGGAACCATGTTGATGATAACGGGGACCTTTTTATGGTTTACTAGACTGGTATCGGCCGAAGGCAGGCTTTTGAAGAAAATGGGAATTTCCGATTCGCTCGTGGTTGGTTTTGTTCAGGGCTTGGCAATCATGCCGGGAATATCCCGGTCGGGGGCGACGATTTCGGCCGCGCTTTTCTTGGGAATCGACCGGGATCTGGCGGGCCGGTATTCGTTCCTGCTTTCCATACCGGCGATATGCGGGGCGCTGATTTTGGGGTTCGACAGTTCCGCCATGAAATCCTCGATTCCGCCCGAGGGGATACTGGCGGGGGCCGCCGCCGCCGCTTTGTCCGGCTTCTTCGCGCTAAAGGCGCTTTTGCGCCTTGTTCGCACCGGAAGGATATATTATTTTTCGTGGTATTGTTGGGCGATCGGGTCTGTAGCCCTTATGTGGCATTTTCTCGAGAGGTGAGGAGTTATCGGTTAGGTGTTGGCGATCAGCGGTGCCGCTTTGGCATGAAACCGCAAACGAAATCGGTTTTAGCATGCCGAATTCGTTTGTTTTTGCCCGGAGAATCACGGATTCTCCCCCTGACAGCTAAAAGCTAACACCTAACCGCGCGGGGCATTTTTTCGGAAAGTGAAAGGCGATCAATATGGGTACGCAAGAGGAAAAATACGTCAAAGGCCAGCGATGGATAAGCGAGGCCGAACCGGAACTCGGAATGGGAACAGTCTCGGAGGTCGGCAAACGCAGAATCCGCCTTTCGTTTCCCTCCTCCGAAGTCGAGCGCGACTATTCGAAAGGATTCGCCCCGATTCGAAGAGTGCGGTTCCAAGAAGGCGACAGGCTTCGCGAACGCGACGGCGGAGAATTCGTGGTGACGGGTGTCGAAGAGAGCGCCGGTTTGGTGTTCTATAAAACCTCCGACAGGATAGTTCCGGAATTCGACTTGTCCGACGCGATCGGCGTAAGCGGTCCCCGGGACCGGCTTATGGCAGGACATTGGGATTCGCCCGGCCTCTTCGAATTCAGGATCGAAGCCCTGCGTCTGCGCGGCCGAATGGCGGCGTCTCCGGTCAGAGGACTCCTGGGAGGGCGAGTGGAACTGTTCGGCCATCAGATGTTCATCGCCTCCGAAGCGTCGGAAAGACGCGCGACCAAGATTCTTTTGGCCGACGAGACCGGGTTGGGCAAAACGATCGAAGCATGCCTGATCATGCACCGGCTTGTTTCGACCGGAAGGGTCTCCCGCGTGTTGATTCTCACCCCGGAATCCCTCGTTCACCAGTGGTTCGTGGAAATGTACCGTCGGTTCAACCTGGCTTTTCGCATAGCGGACGAAAACTTCTGCCGTTCGGTGGAAAAAACCGCTCCTTCCGGCAACCCGTTCCTGGACGACCAGCTTTTCCTGGCAAGCTTCGATTTTGTAAACCAAAACAAACGACGAGCATCCGAAGCGTTCGAAGCGCAGTGGGATATGATCGTAATCGACGAGGCTCATCGTGTAAAGGAAGAGTCGAAGCTCTATCGATTCATTGCGGGGCTGGGCGAAAAAACGCAACGGATGCTTTTGTTGTCCGCGACACCCGAGCAGCTGGGAAGGAAACACCATTTCGCAAGGCTTAAACTCCTCGACCCCTCCAGGTTTTACGATTACGAGGAATTCATACGGGAATCCGAACGCTACCGCGAAATCGCCAAGACTGCGGAGCGTATCATGGACGAAAGCACGTCCATGGAAACCTTGGTCGAGGTTCTCGAGACTGCCGCGCCGGATCTTCTTTCCGACGAAGATTTTTTCAATCAAGACGACTCTCGGAACGGGCGGCTTCGGCATCGACTGCTCGAACGGTTGATCGACCGTTACGGGACGGGGCGAGTGATATTTCGCAACACGCGTGCCGTGGTCAAAGGGTTTGCCGAAAGAAAGGCGCTATTGACCCGGATTTCCGCAGACGACGACTCTCATGATCGTCTTGGAAGTCTCTCCGAGATCTTCCGAACGGAAATCGAGGACCGCCCTCTTCCTTTCGAACTGGATTACACGGACGACGGGCGTATCGAATGGCTCTCGGAATTTCTCCGGGGGTTGAAGGACGAAAAGGCGCTGTTGATTTGCCGAAGCGTCGCGAAGGTCCTTGCCGTCGAAAAGGCGTTGGCGCTGAAAATCAACCGGAAGGTCGCCGTTTTTCACGAGGGCTTGTCCATGCTTCAAAGGGATAGAAACGCCGCATGGTTTTCCGAACCCGACGGCGCGGTCCTTCTGATCAGCTCGGAGATCGGAAGCGAGGGACGCAATTTCCAATTCGCCCGCCATCTCGTGCTTTTCGATCTTCCCTTGGATCCGGAACAACTCGAACAGAGAATAGGAAGACTGGACAGGATCGGCCAGAAGTCGGACATTCTGATCCATGTTCCCCATCTCGAGGAAAGCCCCCAGGAGGTGATCGCGAAATGGTATCACGAAGGACTGGGACAATTCGAGACGTGCCTGACCGGCGGTCTCGACGTCTACGAAACCTTCGGGGACCGGGTTGGCAAGCTGGCATGCCGTTATCACCGCCTTAAAAGAGAAGACGCCCGGCGAGAACTCGAGAAGCTCGTTCAGGATACGGCCGCCTTTCGACAAGGCAGGGTCCGTAAAATTTCGGAAGGAAGAGACCGGTTGCTCGAGCTTTCCTCCTATCGGCCCGAAAAAATCGATTCCATCCTGGGAACGATAAGGACGCTGGACGAAGATACGAAATTCGACTATTTCGTGGAAAGGCTCTTCGACTTGTTCGGGGTCGAAATGGAACACATCGGCGGGCGCGATTATGTAATCAAGGCGGGAGAAAGATACGACGAATCCTTCGGCCTAACGAAACCGGGCGGACAAGCGGCGACGTTCGACCGGCAGACGGCGGTCCAAAGAGAGGACATGGCGTTCATCACGCGAGACCATCCCGTTGTCGGGTCCGCCATGGAACTTTTCCTGGGAGGCCAGGCGGGAAACTGCACGGTTTGCGAATTCGAATCCGGCTCGCCCGGGCTGATCCTCGACGCCGTTTTCGTCCTGGAATGCATAGTGCCGAAATACCTGCACGCCGACCGATTCATGCCCCCTACCCTTGTCCGGGTCGTGATCGACCACAACATGGACCGCCTGGAGGTAGACGTTTTCGAAGGCATGCGCCTGTCGCCGGTCGAAAACGCGGCACACTTCGACGAAACCGAAAGAAAAGTCTTTTTCCGGACCTTTTTTTCAAAAATGCTTTCCCAAGCCGAAAAGAAGGCCCGCAAACAGGCCGAAGACATCGTCGCAAAATCGTTGACCCTCATGGCCGACAAATTGAACGAGGAAATCCTCCGCCTGGAAAAATTGAAAGAGGCGAACCCGATGGTTTCCGTCGCGGAAATCGCGACGGCCCGAAACGAGTTGGACTCGTTGACGGAGCATTTGAAAAAGCCGGTCTTGCGATTGGATTGCGCCCGGTTGCTGATAGGCGGACGGTCGATGCAAGGATGCTAACCCGCTTCGTCGGGAACGGACGAATTGTTGACTCCGCAACGCTTCATTTCCCGGTCGTCCTTGATGAAATCGAAAAATCTCCCGTAATACCCGCACTCGCTGGCCAAGTTGATTTTTTTCAGCAAGTAGCTTCGAGTGACTTCTTCTCCGTCGAGCTTCAATCGAAAGGCGATAAGCCTCTGGAGATCCCGGTCCCTGCCATCCGATCGTCCGAACAATCCCACGAGTCTATCGAAAGCCTTTTTATTTACGCCTGTCAAAGTGCTTTCCAGATTGAACACCTTTCCGGTCATAGCTTCTTCCTTTCTGTTTTTCAATGTGCGGAGCAAAACTTTCCGTTTCGAAATTCGGTTACATGTTAACTATGAAACGAGGCGAGGCAACCCGGAAATTTTGGAGGCGGCGACCGCCATTTGAGTGAAAGTCCCCTTGGCAACGAGCTTTTCGACGCCCTTGCCCATGGAAAACATTTCGGATTCGGCGACTTTGATTTTCTTGCCGTTGCTGATCACTTTCGCCTTGCACAAAACCGCGTCGCCGGTGCAAGGCTTGAAATAATTCATCTTGAACTCGACCGTCAGAATCCGGTATTCGCCGGATACGGTGGAAAAAGAGGCGTATCCCGCCGTGTGGTCGGCCAAGGTGGCCAGAACACCGGCGTGTACGAAGCCGTCCTGCTGCATGTGCTCGGGCCGGATGTCGAAAGCGGCTTCCATTTCGCCGAACTGGAAGCGAAGCACCCGAAACCCGCAAAACGCGGAAAATCCCTGCAGAAAATCCCTCTCCAGAAAAGCCGCTCTCTCTTTTTCCATTTCCAACATTCCTCTCGATATTTTGCTCGTTCCCGCGTTTCGCGCGGAAACGAGCCCCAAAGCGCTATTTACCGCTTTCGATCTTCTTTTGGATATATTTCATTAGGCCACCGCTCTGCACCAGTTCCTGCATGAACGGCGGAATCGGCCTGCTTTTATATACCTTGTTCGTTTCGAGACGGGTGATTTCGCCCGTGTCGAAATCCACGGACAACTCGTCGCCCGTCCGGAACTCGCCCGCCTGCTCGCATTCCAATATGGGAAGTCCCATGTTGAAGGCGTTCCTGTAAAAAATCCGCGCGAAACTTTTGGCGATCACGCAGGACACGCCCGCTGCCTTGATGGCGATGGGAGCGTGTTCGCGGGAGGAGCCGCACCCGAAATTCTTGTCCGCCACGATAATGTCCGACGGCGCCACCTTGCCCGCGAATTCCGGGTCCGCATCCTCCATGCAGTGGCTTGCCAGTTCCTTCGGATCGCTGGTGTTCAAGTATCTTGCGGGAATGATCAGGTCCGTGTCGATATCGTCGCCGAATTTCCAAACTTTTCCGGTCGCTTTCATTCGATTGTTCCTTTTATATAAGTCTGTTCGGGGTATTAATTGAGCTGGTCCGGCCCGCCGATTTTTCCCAGCACGGCGGAGGCGGCGGCCACGGCGGGACTTGCCAAGTAGACCTCGCTTTCGGGATGACCCATGCGTCCGACGAAATTGCGGTTCGTAGTCGCCACCGCGCGTTCTCCCTTGGCCAGTATTCCCATATGCCCTCCCAAGCACGGCCCGCAAGTCGGCGGACTGATGATCGCCCCCGCGTCCAGAAAAATATCGAAAAGCCCTTCCTTCAGGGCGGTCCGATACACGTATGGCGTGGCGGGAATGACGATAAGGCGCACGCCTGCGGCGGTCTTCCTCCCCTTGATAATGTTCGCGGCGGTCCGGATATCCTCGATTCTGCCGTTGGTGCAGGAACCCACGACCACCTGGTCGATGGCGATATCCCCGGCTTCGCTGATCCCGCGCGCGTTTTCGGGAAGATGCGGGAAAGCCACCTGGGGCTCGATGTCCGCGCAGTCGAATTCGAACACGTTCGCGTATTCGGCGTCGGAGTCGCTCTCGTAGAACTTGTATTCCCGGACCGCCCGTGTTTCCACGTACTGCCTCGCGATTTCGTCGGGGCGGAAAATGCCGTTCTTGGCCCCCGCCTCGATGGCCATGTTGGCCATGGTCAGGCGTCCGGCCATGCCGAGTTTTTCGATGACGGGTCCGGCGAATTCCATTGCCTGGTACAAAGCGCCATCGACTCCGATCTTGCCGATGGTATAAAGAATCAGGTCCTTGGCCTCCACCCAGGGGCGAAGCTCGCCTTTGAAGATGAACTTGATGCTTTCGGGCGTTTTGAGCCAAACCTCCCCCGTAGCCATCGCGGCGGCCAGATCGGTGCTCCCGACTCCGGTGGCGAACGCTCCCAGCCCGCCGTAGGTGCAAGTATGGCTGTCGGCCCCGATTACAAGATCGCCGGGAAGGACCAGTCCCTTTTCCGGAAGCAGCGCGTGCTCCACTCCCATTTCGCCCGCGTCGAAGAAGTACGTCAAATCGTGTTTCTTGGCGAAGTCCCTCAGTATCTTGGCCTGCATGGCCGACTTGATGTCCTTGTTCGGCACGAAATGGTCCGGGACAAGTACCACCCGATCCTTGTCGAAAACCTTTTCCGCGCCGCATTTGTTGAACTCGTCTATGGCGATGGGGGCCGTGATGTCGTTTCCCAAGGCCACATCGACCCGCGCGTTGATCAGGTCTCCGGGCCTAACTTGATCGACGCCGGCGTGCGCGGCGAGAATCTTTTCCGTTATGGTCATTCCCATTTTTTTGCGTCTCCTTTATTCCGATTCCGGTATTTTTTTGGCACCACCGTATTTGTCACAGCGCGGAAATTTTAATATTTGCCATATTCGGCTTGACTTGCAAAGCATTCAAAAGCATTGAACGGTTCAATCCGTATCCGTCTTCAAGACCGACAAGAACGCGGATTGGGGGATCATGACTTCGCCCACCATTTTCATCCGCTTTTTGCCCTGTTTCTGTTTTTCCAGGAGCTTTCGCTTTCTCGTGATATCGCCGCCGTAACACTTGGCGGTAACGTCCTTCCTGAACGCGCTCACGGTGCTCCGCGCGATGATTTTGGCCCCGATCGCTCCTTGGATTGCGATTTTGAACATCTGGCGAGGAATTTCCTCCTTGAGCTTGTCGCAGGCCAATCTTGCCCGCTGAACCGCTCTTTCCTGATGCACGAGCTGGCTAAGTGCGTCGACGCGTTCCCCATTGACGAGAATATCCAGCTTCGCCAAATCCGTGGCCCGGTAATCGATGATTTCGTAATCGAAAGAGCCGTACCCTTGGGTCACGGATTTCAATTTATCGTAAAAGTCGTATATCACCTCGGCCAGAGGAAGCTCGAAAATCATTTCAAGCCGGTTGCTGGTCAGATACTGATAGTTCTTGTTTATTCCCCGCCGGTCCAGGCACAGCTTCATCACCGCGCCCATATATTTGTCGGGCACGATGATGGCGGCCTTGATGAAGGGTTCGCGGCTTTCGCCGATGGTGGTCGGATCGGGATAAAGCGCGGGGTTGTCGATGGTTTGAAGGGTGCCGTCGTTCAACACCAGTTCGTACTTCACCGACGGAGCCGTCAGAATCAGGGAAAGATCGTATTCGCGCTCCAGCCGCTCCTGCACGACTTCCAAGTGCAGCAGCCCCAGAAAGCCGCATCGGAAACCGAACCCCAAGGCGACCGACGCGTCCTTCTCGTAAATCAAGGACGCGTCGTTCAATTTCAATTTTTCGAGGGCTACGGCGAGATCCTCGTAGGCGTCGGAGGCGACGGGATAAATGGACGAAAACACGACGGGCTTGGCCTCCTTGAACCCGGACTTGGGCATCTCGCAAGGTCTCGACTTAAGCGTAACCGTGTCGCCGCATCGAGTGTCGCCAACGGTCTTGATTCCCGCGATCATGTAGCCCACGTCGCCCGCCGAGAGGGATTTCCGGGGAACCCTCTGGATCTGGAACACGCCGACTTCCTCCACTTTGTATTCCGCATTGTTGGACATGAACTTTATGACGTCTCCGGCCTTGATCGATCCGTCGAAAATCCGGAAATGCACGATCGTGCCCCTGAACGGATCGTAGTGGGAATCGAATATCAGCGCTTTCAAAGGAGCGGCCGGGTCGCCTTCCGGAGGAGGAAGTTTGGATACGACCGCTTCCAGTACATCCTCCACGCCGATACCTTCCTTTGCGGACGCCAATATCGCGGATTCCGAATCCAGGCCGAGGTCGTCCTCGATCTGCTGCTTTACCCGGTCGATGTCGGCGGAGGGCAGATCTATTTTGTTGATCACCGGAATGACCTCGAGATTGTGCTCCATGGCGAGAAAAAGGTTGGCCAGCGTCTGGGCTTCGACGCCTTGGCTGGCGTCGATCAGAAGAAGCGCTCCTTCGCACGAGGCCAAGGCGCGGGAAACCTCGTACGAAAAATCCACATGACCGGGCGTGTCGATAAGGTTCAGGTAGTAGGTCTTCTTGTCCCGCGCCTTGTAGGGAAGACAGGCGGTCTGGCTTTTGATGGTGATGCCCCGCTCCCTTTCGATATCCATGGAATCCAGAATCTGGTCCTTGAAGTCCCGGGCGGAAACGATCTCGGTCGCCTGGATCAGGCGGTCCGACAATGTCGATTTTCCATGGTCGATGTGAGCGATTATGCTGAAGTTCCTGATATTTCTCATATGCTAAAGCTTTTCTGCTGGGTCCGACCCCGTCGGTCAATGGGTATGTCGTCCCTTGTCTTTTCATGTCATTGTACGAACATAGTTAAAAAAAAAATTGCCGGCGGTTTGCCGGAAAAGGAAAAATCCTCGCGAATTTTTCTAACGAAAACGGGGATTTCTAGTACGTTTACCTTTTTGGAAACGCCAACCCCGCCGAGGAAAAGCCGGTTGACACCCATGTGCTTTCCGACTAAAATTGCCTCTGATCCTTCGGGGTTGTCAAAAAGCGTATCTTTACCAAACCGGCGCAAACTCTGTCAAGTCCGGGACATCAATGCAAAACCGACC
>CAZNTU010000038.1:0-33769 GCA_964575975.1 uncultured Desulfobacteraceae bacterium | reverse complement strand
GCCAGATGGATCAGGCACGACCCCAGCCGGGACAGGTTCCAAAGAGCGATTTGCATCTGGTTGGAATAGGAATAGCGGCCGAATCGGTCGATGTAGCTGAAGACCCGGTCGAACCGGAACTTGTCCATGAAGGCGCACGGCCCGAAGTCGATCGATTCCCCGGAGACGGACATGTTGTCCGTGTTCATCACCCCGTGAATAAAGCCTGTCGCCATCCACCCGGTCACAAGCTCGATCTGCGCGCGCCCCACTTCGCGGAAGAAATGGAAATACGAATCGGCCTCGTCCCGAATCTCGGGATAATGCCTTTGGATTGCGTAGTCGGCCAACGTTTTCAAGTTTTCCCGGTCGTTTCGGGCGGCGAAATATTCGAAAGTTCCGACGCGAATGTGACTGGCGGCCACTCGGGTCAATATCGCCCCCGGAAGCTTTGTTTCACGGTAGACCGGTTCCCCTGTCAGGACTGCGGCCAGGGACCGGGTGGTCGGCAGTCCCAGACGGTGAAGTCCCTCGCTGACGAGGTATTCCCGGAGGACCGGACCGAGCGGCGCCTTTCCGTCGCCTTGCCGCGAGAATGGAGTCCGGCCGGACCCTTTGAGCTGGATGTCGAACCGTTTTCCCGAAGGATCCAGAACCTCGCCCAGCAGCAAGGCGCGGCCGTCTCCCAGCTGGGGGACGAATTGACCGAACTGGTGGCCGGCGTACGCGAGGGCGATCGGGTCCGAACCGGGAAGCATTTTCCGGCCGGCGAATATTTCCGCCAGTTCCTTGTCCGAAAGGCCTTCCGATCGAATCCCCAGTCGATGCGCCAAATCGTCGTTCCATTTTATCAGAGCCGGTTCGGGCGCCTTCTCGGGGGCCACCCTGGCATAGAATTTTTCCGGCAATCGCGAGTATGTGTTGTCGAAATCAATCATTATTTATCTCCGTTTTCCGGGGCCGCACAGCCGCGAACGAGCCAAATGCGGCTTGAATTTTCCGGTTTGAAGGTGCTGTTGACAATGGCTGTTTCACCTGTTTTGTTCACGGCCAGTTTCTCCATAAAAAGCCCCTGCTGGCTGCCGTTGAAGCCGTGTTCCGGATCGAGGCTGCCGGGGACGACCTCCGGAGAGCCGAATGTTTTCCCGCCGTCGCCCGAATAGCAGATCCCCAGTCCCTTGGGAAAGAAACCCGCGTCCGGAAACAGTTCCCAAAGAACATACACGTTGCCGTTTCCGTCAAGATCGAGATACGGGAAGCCCACGCTTTCGAAATCTTCGGAGTGCTCCCCAGATATCCGTCTCGAATCTTGAAACGCGCTTTCATTCTCGCTTAATCGGGAGTAGCGGATATGATAGCGTCGTAGAGGACCGGCGGGACTTTCCGCGTAAACAAGATGGACAGTCCCCCGGCTGTCCGCAGCGATTTTGGGCGCGTCGGAATATCCCTTGCTTTCCATGATCGTCCGCGGATTTTCAAAAGACCGACCTCGGTCCGCTTGCTCCAGTCGATCGGCGGCTCTCCGCCGCCCGAAACCGGACTTGCGCACAATACCGCCGCCAACAGGACAATATGCCTTATCGCCAGCCCGGTTACGATCGGTCTTTTTCCTGCCGCGCCCGGCGCATTATTACAGTTGTTTGAAATATAGGTATTCATCGTCGAACCTTCCAAAGCTTTATGTTGGCGGCCTCATACAATGTGCTCAGCCGATCCCGAACCCCTTTAACGTTCTAAGCCGTACGCAATTACTGTCCTCGGCCGAATTTTCGCAAGGCGATGCTTTACACGATGCTTTCTCTTCTACACCCAGCAGGATCGACTGGAGCAGTTCGGATTCCTCTCCGTATGTGTTCGGCGTCAGGTTTTCGACCCGCCGCTCGCGGTATAGTTCCAGTCTTTGTGCGATTTGCAAAAAATATCGCGTTTTCTCCGCGTGCGGAATAACCCGCTTTGCGGTTTCGAGGTTGCCGTTTTGGTCAAAATGATAGGCGCCGCCGAGAATGCCGTCAAATTCATGGGCAATGGCGGTGTTCCGAGAAACTCTCCATGCGAATTCCCATAGAACGAAGATAAAGGCGAGAACAATGCAATGCCGCGCAGTGACAGCTTGACTGCGGCGTTTCCAAAACAAGGCGACCGAACAGTATATTAAAGCGAATATCACGGCGCCGGAGAAGATCGCTACCAACTTGCAAACTTCGAAAACCGTCATCCAACGGGGTAAATTCGTTAAATTCGAGCTTCCAGCGCGGTATCGTAGAAAAAAACGAAGCGGATCGGACTAAACGGCCCCTTTTGGCCGAAAAATCCGCATTAAAAAGATTGCCCCCGACCGCCGCTTCTGACATTATTTTTGGTTTTTGAAAAAGAAGGAGGAAAGTCGAATGTCCGCGATTTCGAGAATCGCCCTTGTCGGCATCGCCGCTTACGTGGCCGCGCAGATGCTGTCCGACATAGCCAGTTTGAAAATCGGGGTGGTCGCCGGGCTCTCCGTCGATATGGGGACCTTTGTCTATCCCCTCACGTTTACGCTCAGGGACCTCGTTCACAAGTCCGTTGGAAAAAAGAACGCGCAGACATTGATCGTACTCGCGGCGGGGGTCAACCTTTTCATGGCCGGCTATCTCATGCTTTGCGCCATGGTCCCGGCTTCGCATCGAGGCACGATGGAATGAAAAAACTTTTCATATGTCAATCGTCAGTCATAAGTTTGACCGATACCTTTGGTTGGGAACGAGCGCATTTCTCCAAGCGGCCTCCGCGAATTGCGAATTCCGAACCCCTTTCATGGCAACGGTTTACGCGCGGGCGGAAAAAAAAACAGGCTTTTCAGGCCCGGCCGCCCGACAAAATCCTCTCTTGAATTTCTCGAACTGCGCCGCCGGAGGCGACCTTCGAGAATATGTGGGGCATGGAACCGGAGAGCGCGCTCTCTACGGTCCTCTCCGACGGAATCCCGCGCGAACGGGTGCGCAAATACGCGTCGAAGCGGTTCCAGACCGTCCGGTTGAACTTTATCGAAACCATCCGAGGCTGTCCGAGAGCTATCGCCCCGATCGTCGCGAACGCCTCGGTCCTCCTCCGGCAGTTACGGACCATGGAGGCGCCCGCCGGCCCCGGGCATTTCAATTTGTCGTTCTTCTTCGGCTTGCGGGACTTGCGGAAATGGAGCGGCAAGCCCTTGCCCCGGAACCGGTATCGGAACGCGCCCATCGGATTCTCGGGCATGTCGAAGGCGATTTCGATCCGGGTCCTGGCGCAGTAGAGGCGAAGCGGCATGATCGGATTGATCGCCAGATGGTTGCACATGAAAACTACCTGGCCCCGGTGGGCCTCCAAGGAAGGTTCGCCGCCATTGTCGATATTTCCTCGGTCCTGCCGTAGACCTCGCACTTCGCCTTTTTGAACATGTCCGAGTAATCGAAAAGCTCGGTCGGAACCACTTTCATCCCGTACTTTCTTTTGCGGCCCCTGCCGTCTTGTTTCCCGCTCGGCTCGAAATAGGCGACGCAGTTCCTTTTCGCCCTTTATGCCGAAGGGAGCGGACAAGGAGCCGGCCAATCCTGCGATAGCGCCCCGGCAATGGCCGCGAAAACAGGAAGGCTTGCTCCGGGTTTCGGAATCCCGATGCAGCGTGACTACGCTCGGCATTCTTCGCCCGTCCTTCGGGACATGCGCGTGGTCGCCTTGCGGGACGACCCTGTCCCCGACCCTTGCAAGCTTGCCTTGGGAGAGAACGAAGCCGCCCCGGCAGGAAACGATGCCGCCCAGAGACCACGCCGACTATCTGAAGAAGTTGAGAAACATGTTGCAGCCGCTTTCGCCAAGCCCCCAAAACCTGCATAGGGAGGCGAGGCCCGTCATTTCCCTCGCTCCTGTGAATCCCGGCGCGATCATGCAAAAGACTATCCAGGTCCTTTTGTGGGAAAAGCAACCGCGAAACGAATTCAAAGCGTGCAAAATAAAATTGAACATTGGAATCTCCTGTTCTTTGCCCGCATGTCGGGCGTTGAAAATAACTGTATAGAAGATTCTAAAAAATCTTTTCGCTTTTTTCCCTAAAAATCCGAACTCCGATGAACTTTTTTTTCGGACTGTTTCTAAAAGAGCGGTTCAATTTTGTTCAAAACTTACAACTGACGAGTAAGGTGAAAATCGAAGGCGAATACGAAACCGGCGGGGGAAGCGATTTGTCCATCCAATTCGACGGCACAGTGCCTGACGCGCAGTTGGTCAAGGATTTTTTGGACCCCAGCTTAGAGCCGCGAAGGACAAGGATGTCAAACTCGAATTTCGGGTGGTTTTCGCCGAAGGCCTCGATTTGGCCGGAGACGGACCCGAGAATCTCGCGGAAAAGCCTTCCCGGTTCGGCACGGGCGCGGTTTACATGACGGCCACGGCGGAGGGCGCCGAATGAGCCGTTCCCTGCAGGCTTTGAAAATGGAAGAAAACAAACTCTTTCTCCTTTAAGCATTCTGAACCACCGTATACGCGGCTTAGTATATACAGCTTGGCGGGTTGCGTCAAAAAAGCATTCATAGACTGGCTAATACCGGGAGCCTCTATATTCATACCCCCCTCCTCAATTCCAGCCCCTTGTAGTCCGCTACGAACCCGAACTTCTCCAAGGAACTCCGATAGACGCTCTTCGTCGAGGCCTCCCCGTTGATGGTTTCCACCATTACGAATCCCCGGGGGTTGAAAGTCCGGCCCAGCAGGCTTTTGAAGAATTCGCAATACCGGCCGAGGTTCGGATCGTCCGGCGGGACCCGGATGTCGAGGGACTTGCAGTTTCGTCCCGCCGCGACAACCAGCCTGTCCCCGTGGAAAACGAGATAATTGGAAAACAATCTTGCGGGAAGATCGGACTTCAGCCCCTCGATTCCAGACCCGCACAACGACGCCGGGTCCGCCGCGTTCATCCAGTACACGAAATCCTCCGGCAACTTGCGTCTTAAAAGCCGAAACGCCTCGTGCGACGCGAACTGGAGACTTTGAATCCCCTCGAAAAACCGGCCGGACAAAATCTCGCCCGACAGTTCCATCAGGCGGAGCGTCTTGAAAAGCTCCCTCCACTGAAGGAGATCCGTCTCCCGGGCCAGCAGCTCTTTAAACAAAACGCCGTACCTGCGGAAAAGCTGGCGCGCCCTGTCCTTTCTCAATTCCGCCAGGGTCATTTCGTCGGCCTCCTCGGCCGGCGGGCCGAAAGCTTTCCACGAACCGGCCAGAGGCCTTGTCGATTTCCATCGGTTGAATCCTCCTCGCCTGGCGAACGCGGAGGATCTCTTCGATTTTCCGGCGACATCGCCGGCGCCGGACGGCTTGAAATCGTTCAAAACGCCCGACCGGACGGCCTCGAAAGTGTCCGCCCCGATTTTTCCGCTCCACGCCAGTTCCCACAGTTTCAGGGTCGTTTTATCGGAATCGAGGCACGAATGCCCGGCGATTTCGAAAAAGCCGTAGCTTCCCTTGGAATCCGGGAGAAGAGCGGAAATTTCGTTCTGTTCAGCCCCGCACTGCTCTTCGGGCGGGTTTCCATCCGGCGCGAGACCGGGGTTGAAGAGTTCCAGGTCCTCTTTGAAGGCGAAGCCGATTTTGCGTTCTCCGCACCCGAACCAGCAAAGGTCGCTCGACTGGATCAGGCTGTCGAGCCATGCGGGATAATAGGGATTCAGTCTGCACGGCAGTATGAATTCCTCCCACGCTCCCGCCGGGGCGCAGAAGCCGAAGAGTTGCTCCAGGCGATCCTGAAGGTCTTCCAGCGTTGCCCCGGGCGTCGCTACTCCCTGGAAAGCGGCCAGGAAAAGCGGAAGCTTTTCCACTGGAAGCGTCACGAAATCGGGCCGTCTGGCTTTTCTGGCCATCCGAAGCAGGATTTCCATGTTTTCCCGGTCGCACAGCTCCGCGATCGCCTCGCCTCCTCCGACCCGGTCCAGGACGACCCTTCCGTCGCGCTCCAGCTCCCGCAATGTTTCGGACAAGACGGAATCCGAAAGTCCGGTCGCCTCCCTGACGAATCCGAAAGGAATCGGTCCATAAAAGGAAAGCCATTGGGCCGTGAAATCGGCCATGCCCGGGGTACCGCTAACGGAATCCGCACCCGTGGATTCCCTCCATTCCGCGTGCGAACGAACGATCATTTCGGGATCGGGTCCGTCGCTCCCGAAAGCCCGCCGAAATTCAACCCGCTTCAACTTGAGACCCAGCGCGTTCGCGATCGAAGGCGCGTTCTCCACCGCGAAAACCGAATCGATCCCCGCCCCCGGCAACCTCCCGGCCACGATCTTCGAACCGAGACTTTTTTCCAGTTCGGGCGAAGCTATTCCGTGATCCCTCTCCACGGCGGACAGCAACTCCTCCCATTCGTCGCCGACGACCAGAAGCCTCTCCTTGACCCAATCGAGCAGGTCGTCGGCCCCGGACGGAGAGTACCCCGGCGCGGTGCGCCGCAGCTTTCCCTTCAACTCCTCGATCGATTCCAGGGGAATCGCGGGTCTCGACTCCGCCGAAATCGCCAGCCGGAAGATTTCGTCGCCCATGCCGGACGTCTTTCCCGTTTCCGGGGAATCGTCCTCGTACATGTACTTGTTCGTGCGCTGCCAGATCAGTCCGGCGGCGAAAGGCGTGGACGTCTTGGTCTTGACTTCCCCCACCTCGATTCGGCCCTCGGCCAGTTCGTCCAAAAGACGTTTCAGGTTTTCCAGATCGAATTCGTCCCGGAGACAAGTCCTCCAGGTTTCCAAAAGGATGGGAAAATCCGGGGCGGACAGCACGGCCTCCAGAAGTTTCTTCGACCTGAGACGGTTCATCCACAACGGCATCCGTCTTTTAAAGCCCGCCTTCGGCAAAAGCAAGGCTCGACCGGCGTTCTCCCGGAACCGGGCGCCGAAAAAGCCGGTGGTCTCCAGCTTTTCCCGCAAAAGCGTCTCCAAGTTGTCCGCGTGTACCAAATCCAATATCTCCTTCCCGCCGAACTCGTGGGGAAGCATGACCAGCAGTGCGTCGTCGTCAGCGAATATTTCCAGGGAATACCCGAATCGCTTTTCCCACGCCCGCGAGATCGCCATGGCGAAAGGACGATTGATTTTCCCGCCCCACACCGTGTGGACGATCGCCTGCTTGCTGTCCGAACGGTTGAGAGGGTCGTCGAAATGTTCCACGAGCAGATGGCGCCTGTGCGGAAGCGGGGCCCGGGCCGCCTCCTTCTGGCGCGACAAGAAGTTTGCGAGTTCCTCCGCCGAAGGCCGGTCCATGCGGTGCTTTTCTCTCAACTCCCTTTGAAAGGCCGCAGGGTCCCGATCCAGAAGACCGTCGGCCCGTTCCAAAAACAGGGCGATCTTCTCGGAATAATGGAAATCCCTGTTCCGGGCCTCGGCGCGCCAGAACGGGACGATTCCGGGGCGACCGGAGACCTGGGCGACTTCGACGTCGTTGTGGGTAATCCTCGCGATTTTCCATGTCCCCGAGCCCAAGGCGAACGTTTCCCCCACGTTTCTCTCCCACACGAATTCCTCGTCGAGTTCGCCGATTTTCGCGCGGGAGTCGGAGACGCGCAGATCGTAGTAGCCCCGGTCCGGAATCGTGCCTCCCGCCATGTACAGCAACATGGACGCCCCCGATTTCGCCTTGATCTTGTCGTCCACTCGGTCGAAGGAAATTCTGGGCCTAAGTTCCCGCATTCGAAGTCCCGCGTACCGGCCGGCGAGCATCTCCACGACCAGGTCGAACTGCCGGCGCGAAAGCTTTCCGTAGGGAGAGCTTGTCCTCAGAAAAGCGAACATCTCGTCGGGGCTCCACGCCTGCGTCGCAGTCATGGACAGCACGACTTGGGACAAAACGTCGAGGGGGCATTCGAGGGGCTTTATATCCTCGATGTCCCTTTCGTCTATGCATCGCGCCATGACGGCCGCGTTTAAAAAATCCCTGCCGTGGGTCGGAAAGAGCACGCCCCTGCTCGTCTCCCCGACCGCGTGCCCGGAGCGTCCTATGCGCTGCACCGCGGAGGAAACCGACGGCGGCGTCTGGATCAGCGCCACCATATCCAGTCGGCCGATGTCGATTCCCAGTTCGAGGCTGTTGGTCGCTACGATGGATTTCAGCTCTCCCCGTTTCAGTTTCTTCTCCACGGCGAGCCGAAGCTCCTTGGAAAGGGAGCCGTGGTGGGAATAGGCCAGGGGTTCGTCCTCCCCCGCGTTGATCAGCCGGGTGACCTTCTCTGTCAACCGGCGGCTGTTGGCGAAGAACAGCGTGGAGCGTCCCGACGCGATAAGCCGTTTGAACTCGCGGACCAAGGCGGGCCAACGGGAACCGTTTTCCATGAATTCGCGAGCGTTTTCGGGGAACCGCACTTCCACCGACAGTTTTTTGGGCGCCTCGGACTCGATGATCGACACATATCTTTTTATATAAACGGGTTCTCGCGGGTCGCCCTCCATGCGCCATCCGCCGACAAATTCCGCCGCGACCTCCTTAGGCCGGACCGTGGCGGAAAGGGCGATGCGCTGGAATTCGCCGCAAAGTGGAACCAGGCGATCCACGGCAGTGATCAGGTGAACCCCTCGCTTGGTTCCGGCCACGGAGTGGATTTCGTCCAATATGACCGAGGCGAGCCCCGAGAACATCGAACGCCCGCTTTTGGAGCAAAGAAGGATGTTCAGGCTTTCCGGGGTGGTGATCAGAATCTCGGGGGGCTTTTTCAGCATTCGCCTTCGTTCGTTTTGCGGCGTGTCGCCGCTTCGGGTTTGCACTCCGATTTCGGGGAAACCGGCTTTCGCGTCTTTGAATACGGTCTTCAGTTCTCCCAAAGGCCGTAGCAGGTTTACGCGGACGTCGTTGTTCAACGCCTTCAGGGGGGAGACGTACAGAACTCGGACTTGTCCGCCGGGCCAGGCCCCCGCAGCGAGCCGGTCCAAGGCCCACAAAAAGGCCGTCAGGGTCTTGCCGCTTCCCGTGGGGGACGTCACAAGGACATGCCTGCCTTTGGCGATTTCGGGCCACGCCTTTCGTTGAATCTCGGAGGGGCTTTCGAACCTCTCCTCGAACCATCGGGAGATCAAGGGATGAAAAGGTTTCAAAGCATCCAGTTCGGCCATTTTCCTATCCTAAACAGCGGATTTGAAGTTTTCGTTTCCATTCCTATTTTTTGTTTTTACGGCGTTCGAGCACGGACGCCTTTTTACATGAAAAGCCCCGCGCCGCCAAGGTAACCAGACTATCCTGGTCTGGTCCGTCCCGGCCGGTCGGGCCAGAGCTGGAAGCTCTGGTTACCATCGCAGCGGGGCACGATTTTTCGAATATTATACCTGTTCAAGAGGTGAAACCATGAAGAATTTCGATTTGCCCAAAAAAGCGACGCTGATCGAGGTCGGTCCCCGCGACGGCTTTCAGTTCGAGTCGAAGATCGTCCCCACGGAATTGAAGGCGGAGATCGTAAGCGGTCTCGTGGATGCCGGAATCAAACAAATCCAGGCGGTTTCCTTCGTCCATCCGAAAAAGGTGCCGCAGATGGCGGACGCGGAGGAGCTGTTGAAGCTCCTTCCCCGAAAGGACGGCGTGGTCTACAACGGCCTCGTTCTGAACGCGAAAGGCGTGGAGCGGGCGGCGGCGGCCGGATTGAAGCACGTGGAGGTCTCCATTTCCTCCAGCGACGCCCACAGCCGTCAAAACGCGGGCATGTCCCTTTCCGAGGCCGTTTCGCAGGCCGAAAAGATGATCGCGGCCGCGAAAAGCCGCGGCATGCATATCCGCGCCGGGGTGCAATGTTCGTTCGGTTGCCTCTACGACGGCGAAATCGGACCGGAAGAGGTTCTGAGAATAATAGAGGGATATCTCGAGCAGGGAGTCGATGTGATTTGCCTCTCCGACACTACGGGCATGGCGACCCCGACCAAGCTCGACCGAATTTTGGAAAAGGCGATCCCCATGGCCGGAGACGTTCCCGTGATGCTGCATCTTCACGACACCCGGGGCTTGGGCCTTGTGAACGTCATGACCGCCCTTTCCCATGGAATAACGATCTTCGACACCTCCCTCGGAGGCATGGGCGGATGCCCGTTCGTGCCGGGCGCATCGGGAAACATCGCCACCGAGGACTTCGTGTATCTCATGGAGACGCTGGGAATCGAAACGGGGGTAGACAAGACGAAAGTAGCCGAATGCTCGAAGAAAATCAGCGATTTTTTGGGAAAACCGCTTTCGGGAAAAATGTACAAGCTGCTGCCGGAACATTGTCCCGACGAGCATTGCACGTCCGCCGAACCGGATTGATCGCGCGCTCCGTGCTCCGCCGCGGTTCGGACGATTGTCGAAAGTATATTCCGCGAAAGCGAAAAAAATTGTCCCGACTTCCATTATCGTGATAAGAGGATTGCAGGACCTTAAAACTCGTAGAAATTTCCGAATAGAACAAATCAAGGTCGGGACAGCGGGGGTAAAAGTTATTGACGGAGGGGACGGCATGAGACGATTTCATTCCTACGGACCCGTGGATTGCGAAGAGCATTTCTGCGTCGAGCGCAAGGGGTTGGCAGATCAATGCGTGAAGCAGTTGATCGGCAACCCGGAAAAAAGCGGACATTATTTCACCGTCTGGGCGCCGAGGCAGACCGGCAAGACGTGGCTGATGCGGCAGGCGAAAAAAGCGATCGAGCAAAGCCACTCCGATCGGTTTACGGTCGGCATGATGTCCGTGCAGGGGGTCGTCATGAAACCCGACGAGCCGGAGGAAGGATTTCTTGACAGGCTCCCTCTGCTGTTCTGGGAAACATTTAAAATCGAGATGGACAATCCGCCGGCCAACTTCGAGGGATTCAAGAATCTCTTTTTGAAAGACAAGGGTTTGTTCCGAAAACCGCTGATTCTATTCATAGACGAATTCGACAGCCTTCCCCGCATGGTCGTAGACCGGCTGGTGACGTTGTTTCGCGACATGTATCTGAAACGGGAGAGCTATATCGTTCACGGACTGGCGCTCGTAGGAGTCCGGGCGGTCCTCGGAGTCGAAAGCGAGCGGGGCTCGCCGTTCAACATCCAGAGATCGCTCCACGTGCCCAATTTCACACGGGAGGAAGTGGAAGACCTGTTCCGGCAGTACCGGGAAGATAGCGGGCAGAAGATCGAGCCGGCGGTCGTGCGAAGCGTGTACGACGCGACCCGGGGGCAGCCCGGCCTCGTGGGATGGTTCGGCGAGCTGTTGACGGAAACCTACAATCCGGGAGAGGAAAAGCCCGTCGATATGGATTTGTGGAACGAAGTCTACGGCAGAGCCCTTTATTCGGAATGGAACAACACGGTGTTGAACCTCGTCAAGAAAGTCAGGGCCGGGTACCTGTCGTATGTCGTCGAGTTGTTCAGCCATTCGGACATCCGGTTCAGTATCGACGCCGAATGGTGCAGCTATCTGTACTTGAACGGGGTGATCGACAAGGAGTCCTCTCGGAACGAGCAAGGGGAATATGTCGAAATCTGTAGATTTTCCAACCCGTTCGTTCAACGCCGGCTCTACAACGCCCTCGCTCTGGACCTGGTAGGCGACCGCACACCGATCCTGGCCATAGAGCCCCTGGACAGGCTCTCCGACGTGTTCGACAAGCCCGAACTCGATCTCCAGGCGCTGCTGGAACGGTACAAGAATTATCTCAACCGGTTGAAAGCCAAAGGCATCGATCCTTGGAAGGACCAGCCGAGACGAACAGACATGCGCTTAACGGAAGCCGTGGGGCATTTCCATATTTATGCCTGGCTGCTAAACGCGGTCGGCAGAAGGTGCGGCATAAGTCCGGAATTTCCCACCGGAAACGGCAGGGTGGACTTGCACCTGCGGTGCGGAGACAAGAAGGCCGTGATCGAGGTCAAGAGCTTTCGCGACCTGGCGGAGTTGGAATACTCCAAACGGCAGGCCGCCGGATACGCGAAAAAACTCGGCATGCCCTCCATCGCCGTTGCCTTGTTCGTGCCGGTCGAGGACGAAGCCGTTTTAAATCAGCTTTCCGGAGAAACCTGGATCGACGGCGTAAGGGTTTTCGTGTCCGCCATAGGTTGGGCGTGAAGCCGAACCTCTTTAGCGAGCGAACGGAACCATTCGGTTGATCGCGTCGATCTCCTCGTATTCGAGGCGGTTGATCCGTCCGATATTGTGAACCATCAGGTTTTGCAACGAAGGAGGGTAGAATTTAAGGAGGCTGTAGCTGGGGACCGAAAGGAACCCCCGCCTGATTTTGTGGCCGCCGCCCGCGCCGGGATTGTAGTCCTGGATGCGGTTTTCTATGGCCCACTCGATGGGGAGATAGTAGCAGGCGTTGAAATGGAGGGAATCGTATCGTTTTCGGGCACCCCAGTAGCGGCCGAAGAGCTGGTCGTTTTTTGCCGCGAGAAGGGCCATGCCGACGGGGGTTTTCGGTCTGGCTTTTTCGTAGGCCACGACAAGGAGCAATCCTCGCCTGAAACTGTCGTACAGGTATTCGAAGAAACCCTTCGTCAGGTATTTGCAGCCCCAAGGGCCGAACTTGTCGTTCGTGTTTTCGTAGAAATCGTACATGCGACTGTAATATTCTTCAGGGATTTCGTCCTCGAAGTACGTTTTCAGCACAAGCCCCTGTTTTTCCATCGCGTTTCGTTCCCGACGGATGTTTCTTCTCTGATTGGTTTTAAACTGGGAAAGATAGTCCTCGAAGGATTGGAAGCCCCGGTTTTTCCATGCGAAGCTCTGGTGCGCCCAGCTGTGTCGCCCGAGTCGCTCCATCAAAGGTCTCCAACTCGGATCGACGAACAGGAAATTGCATCCGGAAAGACCTTGTTCGATGCAAAACCGGTCGATTTCCTTTACCATTAAAGCGGTGACCTTGGGTTCGTCGATTTCCGGGTCTATCAGAAAACGATAGCCGGCAAGCGGAGTCACCGGGCTCATGCCGACCATTTTCGGGTAATATTTCACGCCGATTCTGGCGGCCGCCTGCGCCCACGCGTAGTCGTAGACGAATTCGCCCTCGCTGTGCGTTTTGACGTACAGCGGGGCCGCCGCCACAAGACGCGTTCCGTTCCAAACGGCAAGGTGATTGGGAAACCACCCTGTCTTCGGAGCGATGCTCCCGGAGCGTTCCATCAAATTCAACCAGTCCCACTCCAGAAACGGGGTTTTCATCGGGCGCGCGAGGCGATCCCACTGTTCCCGGTCCACGGAGCGGACCAGATTTTGCCATTCGAAGCGAAGCGTATGCTCGTCATTGACTTGGTTCATAACTTGTAATTCTAAGCTCTCATGCCAAGTCGAGCAACAGCTATGGAACGCGTGGGACAAAAAAAATCACGCTCCGATGTATTTTTCCACCGCGTCCGCGATTTTTCGGCACAACGCGTCGGTCTCTTCGATGGTGGGACCCTCCACCATGACCCTGCATTTGAGCTGGGTGCCGGAATAGCGGACCAGGACCCTTCCCCTGTCGCCCAGTCGCTGTTCGACCTCCGTGATCGCCCGCGTCACGTCCGGAAGGGTTTCCAGGGCGCGCCTCTCTTTCACGGGAACGTTGACAAGCGCCTGCGGATATACCGTCATCTCGTTCGCCAGTTCCGACAGCGGCTTGTTCTCGGCCTTGACGGCCTCCAAGAGCTTCAGCGCGGCCAGCATTCCGTCGCCGGTGGTGTGACGATCCAGAAAGATAATGTGTCCCGAGTCCTCGCCGCCCAAGCATGCTTTCCTTTCCCGCATCGTTTCCATGACGTACCGGTCTCCCACTTTCGCGGCGGCGTGTTCTATTCCCAGCTTCTCCAAGGCGAGGCGCAACCCGATATTGCTCATGACCGTAGTGACCAGAAGGTTGTTTTCCAACCGGTCGTTTTTTTTCAGATACTTGGCGCACACGAACATGATCCGGTCGCCCCGGACTTCGTTTCCCTTCTCGTCCGAGCAAACCAGCCGATCCGCGTCGCCGTCGAAGGCCAGCCCGATGTCCGCCCCGGACTTCAACACCGTTTTCCGAAGCGTTTCCGTGTGCTGGGAGCCGCAGTTTTCGTTGATATTGCATCCGTCGGGAGAATCGAAGATTGCGACGACGTCGGCTCCCAACCCTGAAAACAGGTCCGGAGCGATTTTCGATGCCGCCCCGTTGGAGCAATCGACGGCAATTTTCATTCCCTCCAAAGAAAAGCTTTCGGGAACGGATTTCCTCAAAAATTCGATGTACGACCTTCCGGGGTTTTCCACCGTTTTCACCCGCCCGGTTTTGACGACGCTTTCGCAAAGAGAGGAGGAGTTTCCGCCCAACAAAATCTTTTCGATTTCCTCCTCGATTTCGTCGGACAATTTGAAGCCGTCCTTGTTCAAAAGCTTTACGCCGTTGTCCCCGTAAGGATTGTGGGAGGCGGAAATGATCACTCCCGCATCCGCGCCCAGGGCGGCGGTCAGAAACGCGATGGCCGGAGTGGGCAGCACTCCCGTCAGGAGGGCGTCGGCCCCGGCGGAGCAGATTCCAGCAGCGACGGCGTGTTCGAGCATATCGCCGGATATGCGGGTATCCTTTCCCACCACGATTCGGGACGTATCCCCCTTTCCGGCGAAATGGCACGCGGCGGCCCTTCCCAAGGCCAGCGCCGTTTCCGCCGTGATCGGATGCTTGTTGGCTGTTCCCCTGATTCCGTCGGTTCCAAAAAGCTTGCCCATCGTTTCGTTTTCTCCTTTTTTTCGGTCTTGGGTTTTTTCGGGAAAAATCGTTCAGTTCGTGCCCATTCTGTCGAAAATCCGCAAGATAAGGTCCGCTTCCTTGATGGTAATGATCTGGCTGTTTTTCTCGTGGTTGTAGAATCCGTCCTTGAACTTTCGGAGGGTTTTCGTGTCGGGGCAGTTGGAGGATCCGCCGAAATGGCGGCATGCGTATGCCGCCCAGACGGTCGCGGTTTCGATGGCGCCGTAAAAGTCGGGGAATCCGAATTCCGGGGTATCGCGAAGACCGTGAACCAGCCCGGAAAAGAAGGCGTCGCCGGCGCCGGTGGGGTCGAGGAACCCGGGGATTTCCCTGGGCCACGAGACGATTACGCCGTCTCTTCCGTCCTTGTAAGACGCAATGCTTCCAAACTTGTCGAGGGTGACCACGAGAGTGACCTGGCGGCGCCTGAACCATTCGAAAATTTCCGCAAGCGGCAAATTCGAGGACTCTTTTGAAAAAAAACGCTTGACCTCCCATAGATTCAGTTGGAACAAAGCGACCTTTCCAATCGCCTCGTCCCAGTATTCGGCTCCCAGGCATATTTGGCCCGAACCGAAATTGCAGAACACGGGGCAGGCGCCGGCAAAATTGTCGATGATGTGGCGAGCGCACTCTCCGGGTTTGCTGCTGCAACATCTCGGATGGTCGGAATGGATGTGGCCGATCATGACGAAAGTTTTTTCCGAGGAGTACGTCTCCTTGAAAAGAGCGACGGCCTTTTTCATTTGTTGAAAAAAATGATCGGCCCCGGTCCGCATTTTATCCGCGAAAATGGTCCGACGCGCTCCTTCCACAAGGATTACGGCCCGCTGGGTCGTCAGCTTTTCGTTTAAAAAGTCGCGGGATTCCAAATAGCCGCGTATTGTTTCGGATGCGTTGGCCTTGCATGCCGCCGCCAGAATTTCCTTCCGTATTCTATTTCCCAGTTCGTCGGCCCCGAGCGAAATCACGGGAAAAACCGGCGTGCCCGCGTTCAAGAGGCGCAAAGTGTAATTGACTCCGCTTCCGCCGTACAACTCGTAGCAATCGACCTCGTACTTGCGGTCCAGCCGCAAAGCCTCCTCCAAGTGCAAAACGGACTCGCCGTTTCCGCTGCCTACCACGAGGACCGGCACTTCTTCTTTCTTTTGGGTTTGCTTCATCTGTTTTTTTTAAGCTCGTGTCACGAAATCCCCGGTTTTGCATGCGGGACAAGCCAATTTGTCCCGACGCCCGGTTTTTTTCCAGTGTCGCTTAAACCCGCCTGGAAGAACGAATTATTATCGAAACGGCAGGCAATTTTCAAGAATAAATATTTGCTATCGACTATGTCCGATCAACCGAACTTGTCCCTTTAGTCGGTACAGGGCCGACGGGTGGCCGACCAGCAGGGGCCTGCAATCCAGATTTTCCCTGGGAAGGGCGATCAGTTCCGCGAAACCGGACGACTCGTTTTTTTCAAAGTCCAAAACGGCGAGGCCGCAAGCTTCGGCGATGGCCAAAGCGGCCGCGATATCGTAGATTCTATATCCGTGGAGTACCGTGGCGAAAGGGTCGCCCCGGCCGTCCGCAAGCGCCGCTATATGAAACGAGGTACAGCCGAAAGCGCGGGTTTTGCATTGAAGTTTTGACAAATCGAACATGGCCGGCTTCGAATTCGTGTACACATAGGCGTCTTCCATTTTGAGATTTTCGGGAGGAACCGCCCTTTTGGCGGCTTCTTCATCAGGCGAGATCTTCGGCGCGCCCGTCCGGCAATCCACGCTATACGGGACCGCTCGGCCGTTTTTCGCAATCGCGAGATACCATCGGTTCATGGCTGGATAAAACAAAACGGCCGCGGCCGGCCGCAGATTTTCGTCCAGGACCGCCAGGCTGATTCCCCAAACCGGTATCCGGGCACGGTTCAAGGCGCTCCCGTCCAGCGGGTCCAGGACAATGTTCGTCGCGCCCTTTTCCAGCTCTCTGGAGGGGTCGGTCTCCTCTCCGACAAAATTGGCGCCGGGGAACATGTCGTCGCCTAAAAGGAACTTTCGCATCCGTTTTTCCAGTTCTATTTCCTTTCGGCTGAAATATGAACCGTCCGGCTTTTGCATCCAAACCTCCGAAGGGTCTGCGCAAAGCATCGCCAGACCTTCCTTGCGGACGATCTCGATGAGTTTCGGAGCCTTTGTTTCCAGATCGGGAATATTCATATCCTTTCTCAATCGCTTTCTGTGGTCAAGCATGCGCGAATATCGTCGAATTCATACAATATTACCCTTTGTTTTTCAATTCAAATGAAAAGCCTTGCAGGCCGCCGGGCGGACATGCTTTTTGGGGGTTGCATCCCGCACGAGCCGGGTTGACTCGAGTTCGGGCTTGTGGCATAAGTCCGCAGATTTTTTCCCCGTGGCGACCGACTCGGTCGAATCCAGAGGTGTTTGTTTTTCAAAATTCCAATTGCAGGAAAGAACGGTCGAATGAAAATCAAGTTGGTATTTCCCCCTCCCTCGAATCCCACTTACGTTCCGCTGGGGATGGCGTCCCTCGTATCCTATATGGCTGGAATTGCGGTCGATGCCGAAACGGTTCCATTGGACTTGAATCTGGCGGCTTGGCGCTTCCTTACGCGAAACTCCTCCGGAGGGCCCGCTTTCTGGGACTTCATGGGCGGCAAGTCCGGGGATTTCTACGACCGCGCGGCATACGGCATTCATCAGAGGGAATGGGAGAGAGTTCGGGATAAACTGAACGCGTTGCACCGGGATATCCGAATCTTTTTGGACAAGGAGGTTTGCGACCGCGCCACCCTCGATTTCCTGGATTCCATGGTCGAGGAAATATTGACGGACGAGCCGTCCGCAGTGGGCTTCTCGGTCCTGTTTCCGGATCAGTTGGCGTTCGCGGCGGCTCTGGCGAAGCATATTCGGGGACCGCGCGTAAAACGCCCCTACGGATCGGGACAGACAAAGCCCAATATTTTTTTCGGGGGGGCCCTCATGTCCGCAATAAACGTGGAGGAGTTGCTGTCAGGCTGCCCTTTCATCGACGCGGCCGCGATCGGGGAAGGAGAAATTCCGCTCGCCTGTATTGCGCGGGGACTGTCGTTCGAGGATATTCCCGGTGTCTATTTCGCAAGAAACGGAAACATCCATAGACCGTGCGAGGGAATCCCCGTAATATTGGACCAGCTTCCCGCGCCGGATTTCGGCCTCTTTCCCCTGGATCGATACGCGAGCCCGTCACGAGTTTTTCCGCTGACCATGTCGCGCAACTGCAAATGGGGAAAGTGCCGGTTTTGCGCCCACAATTTTTCCTTCTCCTTCTATCGGGAAAAAACAGTCGCCATGTTCGTCGACGATCTCGAACGAATGATCGACCGATTCGAAGTCCGGCATTTCTACTTCGCGGACCAATACGTTTCCGCAGCCACGCTGGACGCCTTGTCCGAAGAAATACTGGGACGCGGCATGAAAATCCATTTCCATGCCATGGGAAGGCCTACCGCCAACTATACGGCCGAGCTTCTTTTCAAGGCGTCCGCTGCCGGTTGCCGCTGGATCAGTTGGGGCGTGGAGACCGGTTCCCAGAGACTTCTGAACCTGATTCGAAAAGGGACGCAACGCAAAACCATCCGCAAGGTTTTGGAAAACAGCTCCCGCGCGGGAATCAGCAATTTGGTCATGATGATTTTCGGCCTGCCGACGTCCGGGGAGGAAGATCTTCGGGAAACGTTCGATCTCATCGAAGACGTGTATCCCTGCGTCAGCGCATTTACGGCAAGCTCTTTCGCCCTTTTCGAAAACACCTGGTTCGCGCGAAACGCCGAAAAATGCGGCCTGAAGGTCGTGAAACGGGAGGAGCTGTTTCGATCCAGCGGCGTGCCAGTCCATTCCGGACGCCTTCAATACATGCAATTGTCGTCGGGAAAAGAACCGGCCCCGCCGTCGGGTCCCATCGAGATCGGACGGTGGATACGGCGCAGGCAGTGGCTGGGCGAGACCCCTTTCGAGGAGAATTTGTGCTGCGAGCATTTCCTGCTGCACGCCGCGTACAAGGCGGCCCCGCCCCTGTTCAACCCTATTCGGCCGGTAACCGGGAAGGCGGCTTGACAGCTACCGGTTCCCGAAACCCCCGTTTCCGAAACTCCGGCCTCCGCCGCGGTAATACCCTCCTGATTCGCCGCCCCGGTCGCCGCCGTTGCGGTTATCTCCGCGAGATCCGCCGGTCCGATCGCCTCCGCTCCGGAATATATCGTTTCCTCTCCCCGTTGCGGTCCGGCCGCGTTCGTCTCCGCCTTGGAAACCGCCTTTCCCATTCCATGTTCCGGTAGAACCCCGGTCGCCGTACGAGCCATTTCTCCTGCCGCTTTCGAAACGTTCGAACGCATTTTCCACGTCCGACCGCCCCGGTTGGAATCCCTCTCGCTTTTGTTGCTTCAATATTCCAACGCTCCTCGCGTCCCCGCCGGTCCGGTCGACGCCTTCGCTCCGAATTTCGCGCGAACTCCCTCGTTCATGTCCTTCCTCTTCGCGAATATTCGACGGCCGTCCCGTCCGAACCTTCCCAAATCCCTCGTAGGCGTTTCGGCCGTCCCCTTTGTCGGATTCGACGCGACTGCGGCCATGGTCGCGAATGTTCACGGTCCCTGTCCCCGACTTTTCGCGCAAGTACTTTTCCATGCCGCCGCGTTCGCGATCGCCGCCTCGCACGCGAACGTCCTGCTCGGAACGTTCGGTTTTCCCCGACTTTTCGCGACCACGGCCATGATTTTCGGCGCCGTATCGGCGATCGACCTCCCGGCCTTTGCGGTCGTTTCCGTCTCGACGGTCCTGGTCGGCGCCTTTCTGATCGTTTCCGTATCGACGGTCGCGGTCCCTGCCTCCAATTTCGGGACTACCCTGAAAGCCTCGCCGGACTTCATCCGCACTGCCGCGATGATAACCGTATCCGTCGGGTTTGAACTTGCCCCGATAGGCGACCCCGCGTCGGTGTTCCGGATAATGATGCCATCGGCCGCTCTTGTGTTTCCACCGGTCGCGCTTGACGAACTGTGGACACTTGTGGGCGTCGATGTATATGTAGCGCCTGTGCCAATCTATGCGGCTCCAGTAGCCGAACGAGAAGCTGAAATAATAGGCGGGCCAATAGGAAACGCCGAAACTGACATACGAGCCGTACGGTCTCCAATAGTAGGGCGGATAGGCCGGATACCACCAAACGCCGTACACATGGCACGGATCGTAATACGGGACGTAGATCACCGCAGGATTTGCAGGCTCGATGACAATGGTTTCCTTTTGGACGATCACCTTCTGGTTCGACGTCGTTTGGAGATGACCTTCGGCGTGCGCCCTCGCCCGCAGATCCTGCACCATATTCATCACGTCTTCCTCCTGGGCCAAAAAGGCGTTGCCTATCTCGGTGGTTTCGCCGATCCTTTCGCTCATGATTCCCAAGACTTCCGGAAAATGACAGACAGCCTTCACGCTGGGCGCCCAATCTTTCTCCAAAAGGGCGTCGTCGAGAGTCTCGCCTTTGAGACCGGGATTTTTCCGGACCCAGCGGTCGGCCTCGATTATTTCGATGGGATACGTGGATGCCATCAACACTTGCGCAAGGAGCGCGTCGGGATACAAGGCGATCGGCGCCAGCATCTGGGCGAGTTCCTCTTTGCTGTATTTTCCGGACTGCTCCTCGTACCCGTTCTCTTGGGCTTGAACCGCGCTTGTCGGAAAACTTGCGCACGATACCAAAAAGAAAAAGACGAACATTCCCAAAGCCGAACGAAAAACATTTCTGACGCCAGATTTCATGATTACCTCCTCGCTGGCCCGTGTCTCCGTGACAAACGGTTTCGTGCACGAGCCGGATTTTTTTAGATCTATATAGCCGAAAGCCTACTGGATATGCCCCTGATCGCGGTGCTTGCCGTCGTCCAACTTGAAAAGTCCTTCGTCGAACAACGCGAGACAGGCGTCAACGGCGGGCGGATAGTACAGCTTGCCGCTGTTGGACGATATTTCTTCCAAAGCGACTTCGATTCCAAGGGCGGGGCGGTAGGGACGGTAGGAGCTTTGAGCCTCTGTGACGTCCGCGACCGCAAGTATCCGTGCCTCCAAAAGAATCTGATCTCCCTTTAACTGCGAGGGATATCCCGAACCGTCCTCTCGCTCGTGGTGCTGGAGAACGATCTCGGCCACTGGCAGAGGAAAGGGGATTCGTTTCAGGAGCTGATATCCCACTTCGGGATGTATTTTCAAAAGCTCGCGTTCGGTATCGAGCAACTTTCCCGGACGGTTCATTATGGAAGTCGGCACGCGGATCTTTCCGATGTCGTGGAGAATACCGGCCAGTTCCGCCGCCCGGATTCTGTCCCTGGGAAGCCCCATGCGCTCGGCGATCGCCACCGCCAGCTTCGCCACGCGCATCTGGTGCCCTGAAGTATACGGATCCCTGATTTCCGCCATCAGAGTGATCGTCGCGATGGTCGCCTCCAGCATTTTTTCCAGCTCGATGGTTTTCTCCCGCACCATTTGCTCGAGATCCACATTGCGGTCCTCGATTTTTTCGCGCATGGATTTCAGGGCCAAATGGGTCCGCACTCTCGCGCGTACCTCCTCTCCCAGGAAAGGTTTTGTAATATAGTCCACGGCGCCCAGTTCGAATCCCTTCAACTTTCGGGGGACGTCGTCCACCGCCGTAATGAAAACAACGGGAATGTCCCGCGTGGCCGGGTCCGCCTTCAATCGGCCGCAAACCTCGAACCCGTTCATCTCCGGCATCATGATGTCCAACAAGACGATGTCGGGCTTGCGTCGGGATACGAACTCCAGGGCCTTGGCGCCGCTTTTCGCGACACCCAGGCTGTAGTCGCCGTTCAACGTATCCACCAGAAGGTCGATGTTGGTGGGGTTGTCGTCCACGATCAAAACAAGTTCCCGTTCTTCTTTCATTTCAATTCTTCGTTCCTTCCGATTCGCCGGTTTCGAGGCCGGAGATTGTCTTTTCGACGGTTTCCACAGCTTCGTCGTATTCGTATTGCTCGACCAGACGTTCTATCCTTTCATAACGGACCGGATCAAGTCCGTTTTTTACAACGGGCGCGATTCTTGCCACTTCCACGGGGTCGGCCCGGCGCAAAGCGCTCGCCAATTCGCGAAGGTTGTCGCCGAGGCTTTTCGAATCGACTGCCCGTCGCGACGGATCGATTTCCGGCGCGGCCGCAATGCCCTCTTGGAGTGTTCGGATGGACGACAAAACCACGCCCAACGCGATTTCGACCTTTTCAGCCAGTTGTTTCGGGTCGGAATCGAAAAACCGTTTCCCGGCGGCCTCTTCCAATTCGGCGGCCGCTTTCTGTAGATCCCGCGCGCCAATGTTGCCCCCGCTTCCCTTCAAGGCGTGGGCGATTTGGGCAATCCGTCCGGTTTCGCCTTTTTCGACCGCATTTTTAAGGAAATCGACCGATTCGAGGTTGTTCTTGCGAAAGCCGGAAAGGATTTTCAGAAAAAGTCCGGAAGCGAGTTTCGTGTTTTCCAGTGCCTCGCGAATTTCAATGCCGGGGATCGAGTCCGGAAGCGAACCGACGCCCCCGAAGAAAGTCTCCTTCTCCGGTTCGGCCGTTGCGCAGGCGCTTTCCAAGACCGGACGCCGGTTTTTCAGCAAGCGCCACAGCAATTGGAAAAGCCGCGCCTGGTCCACCGGTTTCGATACGTAGCCGTCCATGCCCGCCGCCATGCATTTTTCCTTGTCCCCCCGCATGGCGTGGGCGGTCATCGCTATTATGGGAAGCCCCGCCATGGAGGGATCCTCCCGGATTTTCCTGGTGGCCTGGAAACCGTTCATCTCCGGCATCTGAACATCCATCAGGATTGCGTCGTAACAGGTCTTTCGCAACTTTTCCACCGCCTCCCGCCCGTTCTCGGCGGTATCGGCGAAAATGCCCGCCGTTTCCAGGATCGCGACCGCTATTTCCCTGTTCGTGGGATTGTCCTCCACCACGAGCAAACGAAAACCTTTCAAGTTCTTCTTGTACACGCCGGAATCGGTGGTGATTTTAGCCGATTCCCGGCTCTTTTTGTAGCTTTCCTTTCCAAAGGCGTCCATGATGGCGTTGAAAAGGGTGGACTGATAGATAGGCTTGATGAGAAAGCCTTGAACTCCGGTTTTTTCTGCCTCTCTTTTTTCGATGTCGCTTCCGAAGGCGGTCATCATGATAATCTGGGGATTCGGCGAATACTTGTCGCGGATTCGCCTGGAAACCTCCATGCCGTCCATTTGGGGCATGAGCCAATCGAGAACCACGAGATCGAAAGCCGTTCCCCGCCCTGCCCTGTCGTCGAGCATTTCCAATGCCGTCTTGCCGCCTTTGGCGACTTCGACCGTGAACCCGAAGGACTCCAGATAGTTGGCGATGATCACCCGGTTTTCCTCGCAATCGTCAACGACCAGCACGTGAAGATGTTTGAGGTCGGGCGGCGGCATGAAAAATCTTTGCGGCTCGTCCCGCCGTCTTTTGAAGACGGCGGTGAAATAGAACTGGGTTCCCTTTCCCTGTTCGCTCTCCACCCAGATCCGGCCGTCCATCATCTCCACCAGTCTTTTGCAGATGCTTAGCCCGAGCCCCGTACCTTCGTAGCGACGAGTGTCGGAGGCGTCCCCTTGGGTGAACGGCTCGAACAGGTTCTTCAGATGACCGGGGGAAATGCCGATTCCCGTGTCTTTGACCCACATGGTCAATTTCGCCTTTTCGTCCTCGATTTCCGAAACGCTCGCGCCGATCAGGATATGGCCACCCTTTTCGGTGAACTTGACCGCGTTCCCCACGAGGTTGGTCAAAATCTGCTGGAGACGGAAAGGGTCGCCCGTCAACGCGCGAGGAACGTCGGGCTCGATGTTGACCAGAAGCTCGATCCTCTTTCCGGAGGCGCTGTTGAAAAACAAGTCCACGACCCGATCCACGATTTCGTCCAGCATGAAAGGCCGCGATTCTATGCTGAGCTTGCCCGCCTCTATTTTAGACAGGTCCAGAATGTCGTTGATCAAGGACAGCAGCGAATGAGCGCTGGAAAGGATGATTTTGAGATAATTGTCGACCTTCGGGGAAAGGGGCTCGTTCATGGCCAGTTCGGCCGCGGCGATCACCCCGTTCATGGGCGTCCGAATCTCGTGGCTCATGTTGGCCAGAAATTCGCTCTTGGCCTTGGCGGCATCCTCGGCGACCTTCTTCGCCTCCTTCAACGCTTCGTCCGTTTTGCGCCGCTCCTCGACCTCCGCCGCCAATTTCAACCGGGATTCCTCGATATGATCGTTCATCCTCAAAACCAGCAGGGTGAACACGAGAAAACCGGTAATGGCGACTGCGGCGAAAACGAGCCAATGTCCGTAGTTCATGAATACGTCCTGCAAAGTGATTTTGCCAAGGTCGCGATAAGGCCCGAGTTTCAAATAGCGCAACAATTGGTGGACGGGCTGATAGTTCTGGGGATTGGTCCATCCGGAATAGTTTCCGGCGACCGCGCTCGTGGAATCGGGGGGCATTTGAAGCAAGGCGACCGCGACCTTCTCCGCCATTTCCATGGATGTTCCCTTCAGCGTGGCCATGGGCCATTCGGGATACAATCTTGTGGAACGAAGAAACGGAAAGGTCGGAAAATCGTCTGAAGCCCATTTCAGAACGGTAAAATCCGACAAGTCGATTTTACCCTCGGCCGTCATCTGCTCCAAAATGTCCGTCCGGACGCATCCGGCATCGAAAAGGCCGTCCCGGACGGCGTACACGACCTTGTCGTGATCGCCCGCGAAGGCCAGTTTAACGAAATCGCGATAGGGATCGACGCCGTTTTCCTTGAGTTCTCGCCACACGGCGATCCATCCGCCCAAGGATTTTTCGTCGGCGGCCATGAACTTCTTTCCTTTCAAATCCTTGAAGGAACGGATGTCCTCCCGGTCCTTCCGCCAGAAGACCACTCCTCCGTACGCTACGCATGAAATTCCCATGCATCGGTTTTTCAGCGTCGCGATCCGATGGGCGCCGAATTCGGTCTCTATCCCGACGTAATTCGCGGGATTGGCCAGAACGAAATCCACCTCCCCGCGTTCGGCCGCATCGCTGATACGGTCGTATCCCAAAGGAACGATCTCGAATACGACTCCGTCGATGTTTTCGGTAAGATAGTCCGCCGTGGGACCCCACTGTTTCAGACATTGCTCGGCCCCCCTTTTGGCGAGAACCCCGATTTTGACGGACTCCGCCGCCTCCGCTCGGTCGGAAGGGGAGAACGGGAGCAGGGCAGTCGAAAGGATCGAAAAAAGAGCGAAAATCGCCGCGAGCACCGATCTTTCTATGACGCGGACGTTTCTTGTTTTGTCTGCCATGGCAAGGGACCTTGAACAATGAGGTCTATGCAAGGGGCGCGGAACACATGATTTCCCGGACCGCCTTTGTTAGTCTTTTTTTCAAAGGATAATTTTCAACGAGTCTTCATCTATGCCGTTTTTCACAAGTCCAATATAATCTTTTTCCGCCGTTCCTCAAGCCGAAGTTCGAGATCGTCGTGCTGGCCGGATGCGCAGAATCACGACACCCGCATCGATATTTCCAAACCCGAAGCAGCCATGTTGTTTCAGACCGAAACTGGAATCCAAAGCCGCCGGCATCGACGCCGCAGTCTTCGATCCGAAGGCGGCCAACCCCAACGCCGTCGTCAAAGCGGATACCCGAACGCCCCGTTAAATCGTCGAAAACATCGAGGCCAAGGGGCGTGTTGCTTCGGACTCCTTGACAAAGCTCGCCGCATCGCTGCCGGAAACAGTGTGAAGGAACGCGCGGGAACTGCGGAATTGCCGTTCCGAAAGTTTTCAAGGCAAAGCAGAGATCTCCTGTATTTTCCATTCTGCCACATTGCGTTTTTCGGAATCGAAATTCACCCCCATCAGAACGATTTTTTTACCCGTGGATTTGTAAATCAGGTAGAACAATGTATGGAAATACGCTTCGTCCCGTTTCGTTTCCAGAGTATAGGGTATGGAGGCGAAAATGAAGGATACCGTTTCGAAGAACGACGAATAATTTTCCGTTCGTAGATATTCGGTTAAAAGAAGAAAGGCGGAAGGTTCCTCGAGTCCTTGGGTGCAGGCGTAAAAGAGAGATTCAAGGAACGACAGCCTCACTTCCTCGTTCGGATAGCCCAGCGTGAAAAGCCTGTCCTCGACTTCTCGAATCGTGATGCAACCTGTTTGAAACAGCAGCGCCTCGGGCTTCAAATGGTCGAGGTCGTACGTGCCGAAAACCGCCTCGCTCGCACGCAGATTCTCGATTTTGGGCACATTCCGATACTCCTTTTTCAAAAGGTTCGCCAGAAACGCAGGGGTGCCCGTCTCGAACCAATAGTTTCCGAAATGCCTGCTTTTCAAGGCGCAGAGAATCGAAAAGGGGTTGTAGACTCGAACGTCGCGTCTCGAAAAGCGATAACCGTCGTAATGGCGGCAAAGTGTGTCGATAGTCTCGGCTTTGGACAAACCTTTTCTTTCGGACAACCCCTTGCTGTGAGACATGAAAAATGTTTCCAGTTCCTCCTGGGTGTAGCCGGACATGTCCGCGTAAGTTTCGGACATGGTCAAATCCTCCAGATTGTTCAGTTCCGAAAAAAGGGAGACTCGGGAGAATTTGGAGACGCCCGTGACGAAAACGAACCGCAACGCCGTGGAAACGTCTCCATCCTTGAGTACCCCCAGAAAACTTCTCAACAGGTCGCGATTGGCTTCGGCGATCTTCAACTACTCCTTTCCCTTCCCCAAGTGGTCGATCAGGGGCTTGTCGTATTCGTCGATCAGCACCGTCGGGTGTTCCTTCCATTCCAGACCGCCGCGTTCGCCGATCCACAGCCCGTCGAACAGGTCCTTTCTCCCTTGGAACAGACACCTGATCGTCGAAACGGTCAGAGACTTTCCGAACCTCCTCGGACGAGCGACGAAATAGAACATGCCTTCGGACAGCATTCGATGGATGTGCCGCGTTTTGTCCACATAGAGGAGATCTTCTTCCCTCATGCGCTCGAACGACGAATCTCCGACCGGCAGTTTTTTTGCCCGTTCCATGAGCGTATTCTTTTCGATTTGTCCTCGAAGCCCGAATTTTCGAGGGGTGCCGTTTCTCTTTCCGACTATATCGATGCGAACAAGATATCACGTCCGCGAACGGTTTTCAAACCGGGTCCGTCCGCATGGTCCTGCTCGTTGACGGTCTTTGAATGCGAGGCTATACTTTCCACAAAAGATCGTCTCGCCGTTGGGACGAGAAGAATGGTCAACCAAAATTCCCGCTTTCCAGGAGGAACGAAAGGATGCCGGCCGCGAACGAACAAAACAAGTCGCCCCGCAAATTCATATTGGGACCCCGCTGTCACGTGGTGGTCGTAGGCGCCAATTTCGCCGGAATGAAAGCCGTCTCGGCCCTGCCGAAGGATTTCAAGGTGACGGCGGTCGATCCCGGCCCCTTTTTCGAGTTTCTTCCCAACATTCACGAGCTGCTGTCGGGGGTCAAAAGGCCAAGGAACCTTAGACTTCCCCGGAGGGATTTGATCGAGGGGTTCGGACACAGGTTTCTGAACGACTCGGTGGAAACGATCGAACCCGAGAAAAACCGGATCTCGACCGCCGGAGGAAAGAGACTCTACTACGACTTTTGCGTGGTCGCGACGGGAGGAATCAACAATACGTTCGGCGTGGAAGGAGCCGACGATCAAGCCCTTCCCTTCAAATCGGTGGACGACTGCGCGGCGATAGCACAACGCTTGGAAAAGGCGGCGGGTTCCAGACGAAAGGCGTCGGTCGTGATCGTGGGAGGGGGCCTGGAAGGCGTCGAGGCGCTGGGGGAAATCCTCCGAAAATACAAGAACGACCCGGACATGGAGATTCAACTTGTCGAAAAAGGCGAACGGCTTCTTCCCGGCTTCATGCCTTCCTTGGACAAGGAAATCCGGCGGCTTTGCGAAAATTGCAACGTCCTGTTCCGAACGTCTGAAACCGTGGAAAAAGTGGAGGAAAACCGGGCGATTCTGTCTTCGGGCGAGGATATTCCCTCGGACCTGGTAATCTGGACGGGAGGCGCCAAGGCCCCTCCCCTTCTGGAAAGGTCCGGCCTGGCGCATCCGGGGGAGTGGGCGCCGGTCCGGGCGTCTCTTCAAAGCGAACGGTTCGACAACCTGTTCGTGGCGGGAGACGCGGCGAGCCTTCCCTTCCCTCTCGGCAAGCAGGCCTACTACGCCATGGACCTCGGGGTTCTCGCGGCGGAAAACATCCAGCACTTGGCCAACGGCGACTCCCCCGCCGATTTCCAACCCTATTCCCGGCCCTCCGTCGTCGCCTTCGGAGACTTGTCCACGTTCATGATCGGGGACAAACTCGCCCTCGCCGGAGCCGCGCTCGCGGCGGCCAAGGAGAGCGTCTTTCAAATCGCCATGGCGAGGATGGACAGGCCTACGAGGCTGGGCGCCTATTTCGACGCTTTCGGACGAGCCAAGTCCGGCGTCGGGGGACTCTTCCTGCCTTCGTTGACCTCTTTTTCCGCCCTGAGAAGACTGACCGGGGTCAAGCTTCTGGTTTGATGCCCGATCGCCGGTCTCCAGCAGCGAATGCTCGGCGCGCAAGTTCGGGTTTTCGCCGATTTTTCCCGACTTGAGGATCTCTCCACCCTGCCCTGCTCGAACAGAAAGCGTAGATCAAGATTCGACGCCAGCGCCTTGTTTCGATTTCTTTCCAACCACGCTCGATGTTGACATGCGGCACTCTGCGATTTACAAGTTGACGCATGATATTTGTCGAGAAAAGTATGAAACAAATTACCTTCCGGAAGAAAAACGAATACCAATTCTTTCTGTCTCGGATGAAGCATCGACTCTGGCGAAATTGCTGTTGAAAACGGGAGTCGTACCCAAAGGCAGCGAACAAGATGCACTGCATATCGGCATTGCGGCAGCCCAAGATACCGACTGTCTTTTGACTAGTAACTTTAAGCACATTAACAATGCGGAATTGAAAAAAAACCATTTTTCGAGTTGTCGAATCTTGCGGTTTTGAATGTCCGCAGATTTGTTCACCCGAAGAACTTGGAGGAAACGAAAATGATTAACGATCCAATAGTCGATGAAATACGTCGTTATCGTCAAGAACATGCCAGAGAGAACGACTATGGTTTGGAAAAAATCATTGAATCGCTTCGCAAGCGCGAACGCGATTCGAAACGGAAACTGCCGAACCCAGGTCCAAAGTTGCGATTGGACAAGACTGGAAGCTAACTTCTAATATCGATTCTCGTGAATTCCAAAATCGATATTGCGTAAAAACTTTCGGAGGTGCGCTTTGAAAGATCTGCCAATATGTATCCTCGCATGGGCGATCCTCTGTATATCGCCGACTTTTGCCGGAACCGGTTCCGTCTTGTCCGATGCCAAGGATCGCCCGGACCTGATCTTCATAAACGGCAACATATTGACCATGGATGACGCTCGGCCACGGGCCGAAGCGGTCGCGGTGCGGGACGGCTTGATCGCGGCGGTGGGGAAGAGCAAGGAAATCGAGTCGCTGGGAGGTCCCGGAGCCCGACGGATCGATCTGGAGGGCAAGACAATGATTCCCGGGTTCATCGAAGGCCACGCCCATCTTCTGTACCTGGGCCGCTCGCTGCAGGAGCTGAAGCTGGCCGATGCCTCCACTTGGGACGACGTCGTCGCAATGGTCGCCGAGGCGTCCGCGAAAAGCCCGCCGGGAGAGTGGATTGTCGGGTCCGGCTGGCATCAGGAAAAATGGAGAAAAGCGCCGGAGCCTTCTTTGGAGGGATACCCGACCCATGAAAAGCTAAGCCGGGCGTCGCCGGAAAACCCGGTGTTGCTCTATCACGCCAGCGGCCATGCCGCCGTAGCGAACGCCGTTGCCATGCGCATGGCGGGAATCGACTCGGATTACGCCGCTCCCGCCGGAGGCCGCGTTTTGCTGGATGAAAAAGGCGACCCGACCGGGATTCTGCTGGATACGGCCATCGATCCCGTCGAACGCGCCGCCGAGCAAAGCATTCGGGACGGGAACGGGCAGGAAACCGAGGAACGAATGCGAAAAACCGTCGAACTCGCCGTGGATCACGCTCTCTCCAACGGTATCACGAGCTTCCAGGACGCGGGCTCCTCTTTCGAGACCGTCGACCTGCTAAAACGAATGGCGCAAGACGACCTGCTTCGCATGCGCCTGTGGGTCATGCTCAGGGAACCGAACGAAAGCTTGGAAAAACGCCTGTCGGAATATCGAATCGAAGGCGCGGACGGCGGACGGCTCACGGTTCGGGCGGTGAAGCGTTTCATGGACGGAGCGCTTGGTTCTCGCACGGCGTGGCTCCTGGAGCCTTACGCGGACGCGCCGGACCAGACGGGCCTCAACGTGGAGTCGCCGCAGTACGTCGAGGAAACGGCCCGGATCGCCCTGCAAAATGGATTTCAACTGTGCGTTCACGCGATCGGAGACCGCGCGAACCGGGAAATCCTGGACGTCTTCCAGCGGGTCTTCGAGGGCGAGGGCCGCGCCCTGCCGACGGACTTGCGCTGGAGAATCGAACACGCCCAGCATTTGCATCCCGACGACGCGCCCCGTTTCGCCCGCCTCGGCGTCGTCGCCTCCATGCAACCCGTCCACTGCACGTCCGACGGTTCCTGGGCGACAAGCCGGATCGGAAGGAAACGCGCCGAAGAGGGCGCCTACGTCTGGAGAAAGCTGCTCGATTCGGGCGCCGTGGTCGCGGCCGGCACGGACGCCCCCGTAGAGGAAGTCGATCCCATCGCGAATTTCCACGCGGCCGTGACACGCCGCCTGCCCGACGGCTCGCTCTTTTTTCCGGACCAGGCGATGGCGCGCGAGCAAGCCTTGAAAGCGTATACCATCGAAAACGCCTACGCCGCTTTCGAAGACCACTTGAAAGGTTCCGTCACCCCCGGAAAATACGCCGATTTCACCGTACTCAGCCAGGACTTGACGACCGTGCCCGAAGAAAAGATTCTCGAAACCCGCATTTTATACGCCATCGTCGGCGGGAAGATCGAATACGACGCATCGGACGGCTAACCGTCGGCCTCCAGACTTGCATGCTCGGCGCAAAGGCACTTGAACCGGGTCTCCCGGATCGAGTAAACGGAAAACAGCTCGACCGGCTTGTTGGGGTATTCCCAGGCGAATCCCCAGCCGCCGTGCCGGAATTTGGAGTATTCGCAATGCACGCATTTCAGAAGAACGTTGGTGCGACCGCACGCAGGGCAGGCAAGCAACACGTCGCAATTTTCCAGGTACGCCTTGGAAAAAGACTTTTGGCCGAATCTTTTTTTGCAGAATTCGCATACTTCGCGCGTCTTCATCGAACATCCCCGATGTTTCCGCGTCCGGATTGTTCATCCACCCTTCCCGATTCGCGGGTCGCGTAAGTGTTCAAAAAACAGCAATCCCGACAAAAATCCCTGAAATTGCCCTTGGAAAAGTTACGGACGAACTTGTCCGGCCTGTCCTTTCCGAAAAAGGGCATTTCTCAATGTGATGTTGATCCCCATAAGCTTGTCGGGATGGTCGAAATTCAGCCGCAAGATCGATTATTATATCATGAAATGGGATTTGTTTGAAAAGAATCCGCTTGCGTTCAGCAATTCTCGTTTTGGTTTCGACAACATCCGACGGGCAAAGCGAAAGCGAGAGGCGGAACGAGGGAGCAAGGCGGTCAAAATTGGAATTGCCGCTTGCTCTGCCTCGCAAGTCTGGCCCCTGCAAGGTAACCAGACCATCCCAGTCTGACATGCGAGGTTCCACGCCATTTTCAACCCAGTCCGAAGGTAACCAGACCATCCTGGTCTGGCATGCCGAGAGTCGAGAAAACGACCGTCATGTCAACTCTATTCGAGAACAATCGCATTCAACCCCGAAACTCCAGGCGCGATTTTTCTCGACTCCTTCTCGAACGCCTCGAAATCGGGGAGCTTTTCGAACCGGTATATATGCGATACGCATATGCAATCCGAACACCCGAACCCTTTTATCGGAGTCGGGGAACCTTCCAACCGGCTTAACGCGCAGGCGAAATCGTGCTCCGAACAGTTTTTCCCGCGACAGAACCAGACCTGTTTCATACAGGCGTGCTTTCGGAAATAATCCATATGCCAATGTGGTTTTCGGGACTCTTTCAGATGATGCCCCACCCTGGCCGCAAGGCCTCCGGGTCCGAAAGCGCTTCCCGCGTAGGCATAGAATCCGAAGGGAAAACTAAAAGCCCCGAGCTTGCCTACAGCAATGGGTTTCTCGAATGCAAGAAAGGCGACTAGGACGTAAGAGCCCTTCTCTCTTCCGATTATTGCCGTTACATCTTCCATTTTTGGGCCTCCCGGTTTTCCCGCGATTTCCGATTCGCACGGAAAAGGACCGCGCTTCCGCCGATTTCCGGATTTGCAATCAAGACAAAAAATTGATAACCTGATTTCGCTTGCAAACGACCGCAGCCGGCGCGCGAACCCAGGCGCGAAGGCGCGAAGCCGCGGAAGGCGGCGCTACCGTCGATCCACGCCTGAACCAGATTGCCGAAACCTTTTTTCATACGTGGCTACGCCGCAAAACGAGTTGATGTACCATGGTATTCTCCGAATTGAAAAACCGTTTCTTCGAAAAAAAAGGTTCCAAATGGTTTAAGTTCCTCGTCGCCGAAATCGTGTTTTTCGTCCTGGGACGAGCATTCCAATCCGGCTCCAGGCACGACCCGGACATGCGCCGGGAAACAGCCGTCTGGCCGGAGGGGTTCGCCGTCGTTTTAAAAGTCCTCCCCGCCGGGCCGCGCATGGTCCTGGAGAAAAGCGACGGAATCCTGAGGCATCGGGGAAGCGGGTTTGTCGACGGAAACCTCTCCATCGAATTCAAGAACATCGAGTGCGCCTTTCTGGTGCTGACTCCTCAGATAGGCGCGGCCCGGGCTTTCGCGGAAAGACGCACGAGCGTGCGCGGAGACCTCGCCGACGCGCTGATCTTCACCCGCTGCCTGAACATCATGCTCGCTTATCTCTACCCGAAATTCGTATGCAAAAGGCTTTTGAAACGCGTTCCGAACATGACCTTGAAGAAGCAGTTCGCCCGCGCGAAGATTTATCTCGCGGGCATACCGTTCGGTCTTTGATTCCGATTCCTTGGAGGAAAGCATGGGGGACATTCCCGACTGTTACGAATTCTTCAGCCCCGTGAAAATCGTTTCCGGCAGAAAGGCACTCTTGAACCTGCCGTTCGAACTGAGCCAACTGGGAGCCCAAAAACCGCTGGTGGTCACGGACAAAGGGGTCGTCCAAGCCGGTCTGGTCAAATTCGTCAGAAATGCCTTCGACGGCTCCGGCATGCGAATCGGGGCGATTTTCGACGAAGTCCCGCCGGATTCGTCCATCGACGTCGTTCGCCGGGCGGCGGAGACTTTTCGCGAAAACGGTTGCGACTCGCTGGTGGCGTTGGAGGGAAGAGTCGCGGACCCGGGAAAGTCGCTGAAAGACTATTGGCGGTTCATGGGATGGGACCCATAAACGGGCAAGCCGTCCGAGGAAACCCTGGAAAAGCTTCGCATTACGAAACCCGGAGGTTGATGGCAATGGCGAAACAAAGAAAGGCGATTCCGGTCGTTCGTTTGAAGGAATGCTGCGGATGCGTCGTATGCGTCGATTCCTGCCCCGTGGATTGCCTCTCGTTGACGATCGTTCGCGGCATGGAGCCGCGACGCCGCTACCCTTACCTGCCAAACCCGGAAACCTGCATCGGATGCGGCCGTTGCG
Source organism: uncultured Desulfobacteraceae bacterium (assembly GCA_964575975.1). Classification (GTDB taxonomy): domain Bacteria; phylum Desulfobacterota; class Desulfobacteria; order Desulfobacterales; family SKZT01. The sequence continues at coordinate 306 of CAZNTU010000038.1, read as the reverse complement.
CCGAGGACTGCCCGGTGGACGCCATCGAAATGAAAACCGAAGAAACGAAACCCGAAACATGGAACCGGAGATTCTCGGAATGAAAACGACACGGCGTATTGCCATCCTTTTGCAGACAATTTTGTGCCTGAGTTTGTGCCTGTCCTTCGGATGCGGAAAAAAAGTCGTCGGAAAGCGGATGGAAGTGACGGCCTATTGCGGCTGCTCCAAGTGCTGCGAATGGGAGCGCGGAAGCTGGAAGTTCCTGAAGCTCGACTTCTGGAATCGCTATGTCGCCTCCGGTCCGAGGAAAGGCAAGCCCTACAC
>CAZNTU010000037.1:0-33779 GCA_964575975.1 uncultured Desulfobacteraceae bacterium | reverse complement strand
GATTATGAAGTGAACGTTTCCACGCGTAGGATCCGGGAAGTTGTCGCGACTGTCGCTGCCCGAATCCAGACGGATTTTATCATAAATCCGTAAATAAATCAATAGGTTACTGAATGTTTAGCAACTTTTGCGCCACTGATTCAGGAGTATGAATATCCGAAACGGCAAAAATTCGCACTTTCCACCATCCAGCTATCTGGCGGTTTTTATAAAGTCGCCCATACGTTTTTTCAGGTAGTCAGCAGTTTCATTCATCAGTTTTTCGGCGATTTCGTCCACATGGCGGTTTTGCCATTTTTCAAGCCGCGTCCCCTTGACCCACTGGTTAAATGCTCCCAATGCCGGTCCGCAATAGATTTGGAAATCCACCTTGTTTTCCTCCGATCCCTCCAAAGCAAATTTAGTGGCGCGGTTAAAATACCACCTGAAAACATAGGCCATTTTCTGCTTTGGATTTTTCTCGGCAAGTCGGATTTCCCCTTCGGAATAAAAACGTTTGCATTCCTCGTAAATATCTTCGAAACTGCGTTTGAAATATTTTTTTTCCAGCTGATTCCTTGTTGTTGCATCCAGTTCGTCAAGGGAGCTGTAATGGCGATACAATTCGTAGAGCCTGTTGGCCCTGGCCGGAAAAAAGACACCCTTTCTAAGGACCTGTACTTTTGAACCCATTTCAAACATGTCCCCTGCCGGCGCATAGGCAGTATCCTGCACATTCGTTTTTTGAAGCAAATCCTTTGCAAGGTCGCTCGTCCCCGCCTCTACCGTGCATTGGTTAATGGAGCCCGTAAGAATAAAATCCGCGCCAAGCATAAAAGCGGAAGCCGATGCTTCGGGCGTGCCGATGCCGCCGGCGGCGCCGATCCTTATTTTTTTGGTGTACCGGTACTTTTTTACAGTCTCGTCGCGGAGCTTAATGATGGCTGGAAGCAAAGCGGATGCGACCCCCATGTCGGTATGTCCGCCTGAATCCGCTTCGACGCAAATATCGTCCGCCATCGGAAGGTTTCGCGCCAATGCCGCCTGTTCCTTGGTGACGGCGCCTTGCTCCAAGAGTTTCTTGACAAGAGCCTCGGGAGCGGGACTCAAAAAGCCTACAGCCACTTCCGGTCTCGAAAGCTTCGCCATGATTCGATTAGAAATACGGATGGAACCATTGGTGGTTTGATCCAATCCGTTCAGCTTGTATTTAACGAGCGCGGGGGTTATCTGCATATACGCCGCCGCCTCCACATTGGGAACCTGGTATTTCAGATACAGATCCACATGCTCGTTTTCCTTGGGACCGGAGATAAGATTCATTCCATAGGCCTGCCGCCGGTTCAATCGACTTTGGATATATTCGATAGCATCCTCGATCTTATGAAGAGGGAGGGCTCCGGTTCCGAAATACCCAATCATCCCTGCATTGCCCATCCTTACCACCATTTCTTTTGATGCAATGCCATGGACCATTGCACCGGCGGCATAGGCATATCTAAGGTTGTAATCTCTTTTGTATTCGCTGCACCCCAGGGACGTCGCATCTATTTTGTCGAGGCTTTCGATCGGCAAATCGTTCCGGCTGTTTTCATCGCTTCGGGTATGCCTTTTAAACCCGAAGGAATCGCCGACGCGGGAAATGGAGGGCTTTTCCGCAATTGGATCGGTTTCGACGGCATTTTCTTGGGTATCGGTTTCGTCAATCCTTGCGGACAAGCGAACCCGCAGTGGCTTTGCTTCCCGTTTAATGGCTTTCACCATACCGGTCAAAACGTTGCCGGGACCGATCTCGACAAATTCTTCAATCCCTTTTCCCCACATGTAGCATATGGATTCCATCCACTTGACAGAATGCACCATCTGCAAAGAAAGGAGCTTTTTCACATCGCCCTTTGGGTAAGGACGAGCAAGGACGTTTGAAATCACGGGAATTTCAGGGGCCGAAAAATCAAATTGATCGAGATATTCGGCGTAGCGGCTTCCAGCGTCTGCCATGAGTTCCGAATGGAAAGCGCCTGAAACATTCAAGATGAGATATCTTGCATTCGAATTGCATTCAAACAGATATTTTGCCGCCTCGATTTGAGACCGTTCCCCTGAAATTACGATCTGCGAAGGAGTATTGAGATTGGCGATTTGAAGCTTCCGGTTTCCGTTCCTTTCAATTGTCTCGGCGACTGCTTTTTCATCCATGCCGATGATGGCGGCCATTCCGCCGTTGTCCGCTCCGGCCATGAGTTCGCCGCGTTTTTTTACCAGCTTCAGCCCGGTTTCAAAATCGAACACTTTGGCTGCATAAAGGGCGTTGTATTCGCCCAAACTGTGGCCGGCCACATAATCCGGTTCGGGTTGACCGTTTTCGATAGCTTGTAAATAGGCCATTGCGTTCACTACAAAAAGGGCCGGCTGTGTATAACGTGTATTGTTCAAGTTTTTCCCGCAGTCGTTCAAACATAATTCTTCGATGGAAAAACCAAGGATATCGTCCGCCTGTTTCGTATAATTCCTGTAGTACCCAAACAGCTTTTCGCCCATCCCTTTTCTTTGAGATCCCTGGCCGGGAAAAATAAAAGCTTTCATACTTATATCTCTCATTTCCTTGCTAGTCGAGTTTAAGATAACCGCCGAGATATAGAAAAATCGGTGGCGCCAAATTTAGTTTTTTCTGTCTTTATCACTACATGTTTGGCACCACCGAAAAATCGATTAGCCGATCCCGGCGGCAAAACGCGAGAAAAAAATTATCCCTTGGATGCGACTGTTGCGTGAACGAAATTGAACATGGGAGTTACAGTCCTGTTTTTGCTGGCCCCCTTAAAATACCTTTCCTTGCATTCGGCAGTCGTTATGTCGGTTACGTTTTCAAAGCCTCTTTTTGTAAAAAACGCCTCGGTACCTCCTTCCGGTATGCCGAAAAGAAGAGAAGAGCCTTCTTTTTCGACAAATTGGCGCAACACCTGCGCTTCTTTCAAAGGACTTGTGCCATCGATCACGGACGAGTAGAAATAATCAGTGACAATGGAACTCCCAGGCGCGGAAGCATTGGTGATGAAGGAAAGGAGGGCGTCCACGGCGGGAGGAGAAATATACATGATCAGTCCTTCCAATATAAACAGAGTCTTTAATTTAGGATTATATCCGTTTTCCATCAATTTTTGGTCGAGGCGCTCCTCTCCGAAGATTACCGGTATATAAGACACGTGCTTCGGCAAAGAACCGAAGATATCCTTGACGATAGTCACCTTCACTTTTTGTGTTTCCGGATGGTCGACTTCAAACGCTTTTACTTTGTCCTTTAACCCGTCAAAGCGATAGGCCCTGGTGTCGAAACCGGCTCCGATGATGACCGCCTGCTCGATGCCGTCGGCAATACATTCGGCGAAATATTCGTCGATAAATCGGACTCGCGACACGATCGCACCGTTGACTCCCGGCATCATTTGCTCGTACTGGGCGATCGCCGCTTTCACATTCGATAAATCTTCCATGCTTTTTCTCATTTCGTCGCTTACGAAATAGTGGGCGTAGGGATCGTAACAAACTCTATCTTCTTCGGAAAACCTCGATTCGCTTGCCCTGACGCCCGCAATTTGCGCCGCCATTTTTTTTGGATCTCTTTTTTCGCTCATTAATCCCTCCTTGATGAAAATTATGTTGGTTGGATCGGGATTCTTTCCACAGTATGTCCGGGTCGCGCGTACACGAATAGAGCATCGTCAATAAACTCTTTGGATAGGAAGAAATCCCTGGCTCGAAGATTAGGTTGATCAAGCAAATCGGCAAATCGCGCTTTCATATTTGCTTGAATAACATTAATCGATGGCAAACCCCATGTCTTGGGCATATTTCCTAGTGTTGATTACAATACCGTACAAATAGCCGACGGAAGATTCCGGGACCTGCTCCAGGCTTCGGAGAGTTTCGACGATAAATCTTTTGTCTTCCTCGCTTATCCTTTTTTTTGGAGCGATATCAAGGAACATTTTTCTGAGTCTTTTTTCCGATTCGATTTCCGCCTCCCTTGATATGATTCCTTCCCGAACCTTTTTTGCCCTTTCGCTCGCGTAAAGAAAAGTATTGAAATTTTTGTAGGAATAGTAGTTGATAAAACCCCAAAGCTTGCAGTGGGTCTCGAACACGTTGGAATCGTAGAGATTCTTCTCTTTGAGGGAGGAAGCGAGCGTATCCGGATCGTAAGTGTCGAGCATCGAGACAAAGGGATAAACGACTTTCGGCAATTCTTCGTCTTCCTTTTCCAGCATGATGTCGATGATCGCACCAAAGATTTCATTGTAAAAGTTTTCGCCCAAGAATTGTTTGTTGTTCCGGATATTTTGCACGATATCGTCATGTATCCACATCCATTCCAACTGGTCCGGGTCGGCGCAATACAATACGTATGGAATAGCCATCCTGAAAGCCGTCAGGTAGGCCGACAGCAGGATATAGGAGGTGCAGATGCCGCAAGGTTGCTTCTCTCGCAGGTAATAGGCCTTGTTTCCGGCCATTGATTTTTTGCTCAAGGCATTGTACTTTTGATATCTGTAAAGCGAGCGGCTCATGAATTTCCTGTATTTGCCATGGGCGGAAAGGGAAATGTGATCGACATCCAAGGCATTGCATACTCTTTTTATGTTCTCTGCCGCATTTGTGCTCTCATAGGGGTGATCGTACGTAAATGCAAGTACTTTTTTTTCGTGCGTATTTATCGCTTCCATAAGCATATACACGCTGTCCTTTCCACCGCTTAGCATCAACATGCAATCGTATTTTCCGTATTTGGAGGGCGGGGCGGACAAATATTTTTCAAAATTTTGTTGGTATGTCGTCAAATATTCGTTCTTTTTATGGAAGTCTTCCGTATTGTTGCAGACATGGCAAATACTTTCGCCGTCAAAACAGATTCCGGGCTGGCCGTGTTTGTTGATGCATGTTTTGCAGTAAATGTCTTCGGTCATGTTTTTCCTTTCGGGATTTTATGTGCGCCCTTTGGCGCTGGAAAGACGAATCGAAAGACGCCCGGTTCGGGATGGCGATCATGGCGATTTTGAATCGAATAAACCGGGAAAAAGAGCCTGTTTTTACTTGTAAGCCACCACGGTCGGGAACATGCGCCCTCTGTCGTAGATAAATTCCATTTTTTCGAACCCTGCGTTTTTCAACTGGGATTTTGTCTGTTTTGTAGTGCGGAATCGATTAAAATGCATATCGCAGATGTCCATAGTGACTACTTTGGAAAACATCAATGCATCCATGTCCATTTTGGGCAGAGCCCATTCCGTTTCGCCTCCGTCCACGGGCGGCGGGGTAAAATAGCTGGTTACCAGCATTCCTCCGGGACGAAGGGCGGTGTAAAATCTACTGTACAAGTCGGTTACTTTTTCATCGTCCGGCTCGTAAAGCGTCAACCCGCTGCTTGAAATCAAATCGAATTCGTTTTGCGCGGAGAAAGCCCATGCATCTTGTTTGATAAGAGTCAGCCATTTTTCCAAACCTTTTTTCTTTGCGAGGCGGCTCGTATTCTCCAGGGAGTCGGGATCAAGATCGACGCCTACCAGACGCGCCTCCTGGATCCCCGAGTAATCGAGTTCCAGAAGATCCCTCATGTATCCGCAGGGAATAGAAAGAAGCGCGGCACCGTCTTTGACCATTTGCTGATTTTGTTGCAAGAAATGCTGAAAACGTTCCTGGGTTGCGAGCATTCCCGGAAATTCATCCAGTATCTTTTTTTCAAGATCGTGCAGTGGTTCCCCATCGCCATTCACATCGGAAGTACGCCGGTTTTTGGAATGAGTGACGATATAGTCCGACCAGTATCCATCCAGCCCCCGGTTCCTTATCATAAACCTGCCCAATTCGAATTCGGTCATTCGATCCAGAATGGCATGCATTCTTCGCACAGTGAACTTGTCCGACAAATCGCCCGAGTCTTTTATTCTTTTTTTATTTTCCAGAACCCTATGGGACAATTCCACGGGATCCACTGCGTGGGATATTAAATTAACGGATTTGTCATTTTCGTTCATGCGAACCTCCTTCAAGTTTAGTTTGTTTTTGTCGAAACCTTTTGGCGGATTTATATAGTTGTCGTTAACGGAGTAGGAAATATATGTTTTAATAAGGTTTTCGTCTATTGCGGGCGCCTGGATACCGGCTTCTTCCAGTATCCTTTTCGTATGGGAACAGTCGGGGAAAAAATCGTTTTCGCCCGAAAGATAGGGAAAATGCAAATGCCGGAACTTAAACATTTCAGTGGCGGGAGAATTGTATGCGTTGTCCATGCTCGTAATCAGACGGAAATATTCTTCGGGGTCGATCGTTTCTATCGAAAAACCAATTTTTCCCAATATATCTATAATTTCCGAAAAGGTTTTTCGGTCTGGATTGAACAAGTGGTAGGTAGCGCATATTTGTTTCAACGATGTTGCAAGATACACTATGCTTCTTCCTATGTAATCGACCGGGGTTATATCGAATGTTTCTTGAATTCGCGGCGCGGTTTTCATTTCAATGCAGGTTTTCAGAATATCGTAATACAGTCCCGGAATCGTGGTCTTTCCCAGAGGGTAGTAACCGTGCTTATGGTCCCCCATGATATTTCCAGGCCTGACGATGATCCATTTCAATTCATCCGACGAGCGAACCAGCTTTTCCGATTCAAATTTTGTCTTCGCATAGGCAAGTTTGTCGAACCCCTGTCCAAGATTCAAGTCCTTCTCGGTAAACAGGACGGGCTTGCCTTTATAAATCAAGTCTCCTACTACAGTGTAGGAAGAAACATATACAAAATATTTTTGCATCGTCTTTAAAGCAAAACGAATCATGTTCCGGGTTCCGTCGATGTTGACCTTTTCGAGGGCATCGTACATGCCGTGCAGGCTGACCTTCGACGCGTTGTGAATAGTCATGTCCGTTGAACGCGTCAATTTCTCGTAAACGTCGGGCGTTAAACCGAGATTTTTTTTCGAAATGTCTCCAACCACCGGAACGACGCGTCTTTCAAGGGAAGAAGCCGATTTCCCTTCGGGATCGTAGACTTCGAGGATGTTTCTAATCCGCAGCCAAGCGCTATCTTTATCGTCTGCTCTGACGAGACAATAGATCCGACTGGCGGTATTTTCGATCAGTTCTTTCAACAAACTTCCTCCCAATACCCCGGTCGGGCCGGTCAATAAAATGTTACCTGTTTCGAGATGCAGAAACGATTTGGGTTTAAACGGCTTTTTTGAAGTATCTTGCGCGTCGGTTCGGCTTAAGCTTTTTTCAATATGTTTTTCCTCGTCCGAGACGATTTTTTCCAGAACATAGCGCGTCAAGTTTTTTATGGTCGTATGCCGCGACAGTTTCGACAACGACTTTATTTGCCTATAACGGTTGTGCAACGAATTTGACAAACGAAAATAGGCGAGCGAAGAGAATCCATAGACGGAAAGGTCGGTTTCGACGTCGATTTCGGTTTCGTCGAGCTTCAAAATTGAAGCCACCGCCCGTCTAATGAACCCGGCGAGGTCGCTCTCCGGCAGGCTGTCCTCGGAGACGTAGACTGGAGCTGGATTTGTGTTCGCGTCAAGAGAGCCTGACGGTTTTTCCGTTCCGCGGGATTTTTTAAAAAGAGCGGCGCCGCCTAGCTCGCCCGGTATCCAGTACCTTTTTCCGATAAACGGATAGGCCGGAAGAGAAATCCGCTTCGGCAATGGAGGAGAATAAAGCGCTTCCCATTGGACTTCGACACCGGATACCCAGAGCCGAGCAAGTTTTTTCAAATTTCTTTCCTTCAAGACAGTTTTAACGAATTCTTCGCCCTCTTTTCCCTGAATCAAAGTGCCGGCATTATCCGTTTTTTCTCCTGCGTTTCCAAGGAAGATCGATTCGTCGTTTTTTTCCCCGCCGCAAAACAGGGCCAGTTTTTCAATACAATCTTGCTTGCTGGAAACAATCACGGCAAGACGGCTATCCATCGGTTCCCTGCCGGTTTGCAACGTGCGGGCAATTTCCGTAAGCGAAGGTCGATCGCCTCTTCTTGCGTTTATGAAGTCATGCAATTTTCTTGCATATGCCTTGAGTTGATCTTCGCCTTTAGCGGACAAGGGAATAAGGTGATTTCCCTGCATTTCTACAACGGGATCGGGCGCTGGAGAGTCGTACTCCTCGAGAATGACAAACGCGTTGGAGCCGCCAAAGCCTGTCGCGTTGACCCCCGCCCTCCTAGGAATGCATTCGCCGGACTTTTTTTCGAGTTTTTTCCACGGTCTCTTTTTATCGACGATATAAAAAGGGCTCTCTTTCAAATCGATGTATTCGTTTAACTCTTCGAAATGAAGACTTGGGGGCAGTATTTTGTTTTTCATGGACAATAGCACCTTTGCTACTCCGGCGACTCCGGCCGCCGTTTCCAAATGCCCCGTATTCGTTTTCACCGATCCAAGTCCGCAATAGGCCTCGTTTTCACTCGAATTGTCGCCTTGTCCTGCAAAATCTTTGAAGGCCTTTTTCAACGCGTTTAATTCGACTGCGTCTCCAAGGGGGGTTCCTGTTCCGTGAACGTCGATATAGGTCAATGTGGACGGGCTGATATTTGCTCTCTCGAATGCTTTTTTCAACAATGCGGCCTGGGCGTTGCCGTTAGGGGACGTCAGCGAATTCGAGCGGCCGCCGTGGTTTTCCGCGGTTCCCCTGATGATTGCGTAAATATGATCCCTGTCTTCGATCGCCCTGTTCAAAGGCTTGAGAAAAAATGCCCCGGCGCCTTCGCCCCTTGCGAATCCGTCGGCGTTTTTATCGAATGTTTTGCATCGTCCGTCGGCGCTTAACAAACCTGCTTGGCTGAAAGCAATATGAAGCGTTGGACTTACAATTACGTTAACTCCTCCGGCAATTGCCGCCTCGCAGTTGCCATTCTGTATCTCTTCGACAGCGCGGTGAATCGCGACCAGCGAACTGGAGCACGCGGTATCGATCGGTTCGCTGGGGCCGTGAAGATTTAGAAAATAAGAAATACGATTTGCCAAAACAGCGGTCGACATTCCAGAAGGCGAAAACGCGCTGACGTCCATGCCCGAAGCAAGCAGCAGATAGCTATAATCGGAAGCCGACACCCCTATGAACAAACCGGTTTTTGTCCCCGATAGTTCGGAGGCCCTGTATCCGGCATCCTCTATTGTTTTCCAAACCGTTTCCAGCATAATCCGCTGTTGAGGATCCATCTTTTCGGCCTCGCTCGGCGATATGCGGAAAAACGCGGAATCGAATTTATCGGCATCGCGGATAAATCCGCTCCATTTTGAATAGCTGAAATTGCCTTCCTGTCTTTGGTCGGTCCAGAAATCCCTCCAGTCCCATCGGTTTTTTGGAATTTCAGATACAAGGTCCGCGCCGGCTTCCAAGTTTTCCCAGAAAACATCGGAATTTTCCGAATTCGGCATTACGACGCTCATGCCGACAATCGCAACCGGTATTTTTTCCATATTGAGGTCTTCTTTCGCTGTCGGTTCTTTTCGAGCGTGAAAGTCTTTGCTCGTCTCTGCTGCAATAAAAACGCTTTTGGCTTCGGCCACCGGTCTCTTTCCATTGGAATTTTTTCGGTAGTACTCTAACAAGCGAGTCCTGTGAGTTTCGTAAAGGTATTTTGCCAGTCCTTTCACACTAAAGGAAGTCAGTTCGAAAAAATGCGCCGGCATTATTTCCAGATCGAACCGCGTGCTCAGACGTTTGGAAAACTCGACCAAGCTAACGGAATCGAATCCATATTCGCTCATGTCTTCTTCGGGAGCCATGTCGTTTTTTTCAACCTCGACGATCTTGCTCGCTATTTCGAGAATTTCTTTTGAAAGGCGTTTTTCTATGTCTTTTTCGTCGTTTTCGATGGGCACTCGGCTTTCGTTCTCGATTTCGAGAGCAGGACCTGGAGGCGTTTCGCATTCCGAGACAACAACGCCCCCATTCATCTTAAACAGCTTAAGAAGATGGGATTCGTGAGTTTTTTGCAAAAAACGAATCAGTCCTGAAACGCTAAAAGATTCGAGTTCGAAAAAAAGCGCCGGCGTTAGCTCCAGTTTCAACTCCATGCTCAGGCGCTTGGAAAACTCCGTTAGACTTATGGAATCGAACCCATACTCTCCCAAATCCGCTTCGGGGGAAATATCCGATTCGCCGATTTTCAAGACCTCGATCATCTCGTTTGCAACTTTTTGGGTCAACTTGTCCGCCAAAGTCGGTTCTCGGTCTCCAAGCGCACGCAAATTCTCGTCCGGATCGTCAAGACGTTTATTTGGCGACGGCGCGAAAGGATTTGTTTCGGTTTCTCTTTCCACTCGATGGGAAGTTTGGCGTTCTACGCCCGCTTCGGAGGCGGCTTTTCCCGCTTCGACCGGCCAGTATCTGTCCCTGGCAAACGGATAGGTCGGTAGAGACACTCTTCTTCTATGCCTGTTGTGCGGAAGCTTTGAAAAAATTACTGCTGCACCTGAAACCCATATTCGCCCGAGTGCTTTCAGGTTTTTTTCCTTTAGCCAAATATCGACTTCCCCATCAGTATAATCCTTGCCGGTTGATCCGCTCGAACTCGATTCCCGTACCTTAATACGACCGCGAAACATCCTGTCCGAACGGCCATTTCCGGAGACGAAAAGTTTCAATTCTTTTTTCAGATCGTCCAAATCGTCGGCGACGACGGCCAAACGCTCTTCCATTTCTTCTCTTCCGGTCTGAAGCGTGAAGGCGATATCGAAAAACAAATGGTCTCCGGGTTTTTCTTTTTCCAGGAAACGAATGAAATTTTCAATTAAGTCCCTCAAGCGGTTCTCGTCTCTTGCCGAAAATAGGAACAAACCGGGAGGCGTTTCAGAGCTATAATTCCGTAGAGCCTCCGGCATCTGGTATTCTTCCAAAACTACGTGGGCATTCGCGCCTCCCGCTCCAAACGAACTGACGCCGCACGCTCTTGGAATGTTGTTCCCGTCTTTGCCGCGAGGATTTTTCCACGTTGCAGTCCGATCGACAACATAGAAAGGGCTTTTGTCCAATCTGACATGGGGGTTCAGTTCCTTGAAATGAATCGTCCCCGGCAAGATCTTGTGTTTCATGGACAAAAGCACTTTCAGAACGCTTGCGATGCCAGCGGCCGACTCCAAGTGACCGATATTCGACTTGACGGAACCGAGTCCGCAATAAGAGGTGTCGGGAATCGGTAGGTTCCACTTTTCATACAGTTGCTTGAACGCCGATTTCAGGCCGTTTATCTCGACGGGATCTCCGAGGATCGTACCGGTTCCGTGGGTTTCGATATATCCGACGGCAGACGGGTCGATTCCGCATTTTTCCATCGCATCGACGATAACGTCCGCTTGGGCGCTGGGATTGGGAGCTGTAAGGGAACTGGAGCGACCGCAGTGGTTTTCCGCCGCTCCCCTGATTACCCCGTGGATCTGGTCGCCATCTGCAATTGCCTTGTCAAGGCGTTTCAGCATGATCGCCCCGACCCCCTCTCCTCTTGAAAAACCGTCCGCATCCTTGTCGAAAGTTTTGCAGCGTCCGTCTTTGCTCAACATTTCCGCTTTGCTGAAGGAAAAATAGAGTTTTGGACTTGCTATCACATTCACCCCCCCGGCGATCGCCATTTCGCAGCTTCCGAGGCGAATGTCGTCCACTGCGCGTTTGATTGCGACGAGTGAACTGGAACATAAAGTATCGATGGCCTGGCTGGGGCCTTTGAAATTAAAAAGATAGGATATTCGATTGACTACCAGCGGATGGGCGGTCCCGAACATGCTGTAAAAATCGATGTCAAGATCCTCCAGTACATCCCGATAATCGGAGTTTGAAATTCCAACGTACAGTCCTATCTTTCGGCCGCTCAAATCCGAAGCCCTGTAACCGGCGTCCTCGATCGTCTTCCAAACTGTTTCCAGGAACAATCTCTGCTGAGGATCCATCCGTTCCGCTTCCTTGGGAGGTATCCGGAAAAATCTCGCGTCGAATTTGTCGATCTCGGTCATAAATCCGCCCCACTTCGAATAAGTTTTGTTTTTTTCTTTCAACGGGTCTCCGTCATAGGCTTTCCAGTCCCACCGATCTTCGGGAATTTCGGTGACTAAATCCATGCCGTTTTTCAAATTGTCCCAGAATTCCGACAGATTTTGAGAACGAGGCATGACACCGCTCATGCCAATCACGGCGATTGGGGCGTCCATCGAAACTTGTCCGGAAATCGAAGCCGGTTCCGAAGATATTTTTTCCGTCGGACCAATTGCAGATTTTTCCTGATTCGACGGCTTTTCATTGTCGACTTTATAAGTTGTTTCAAGTGGCGTCCGCTTTCTTGAATAATAAGTTGTAAAGTTTTTTCTGTTCGTTTGCAAAAGGTGGTCGCCAAGAACATTTATGGTTTGAGGATCGATTTCATAAAAAAAGGCGGGAGTAAGATCCAATCCCCAATTTTCGTTAATCGCATTCGCCAGCCTTGTCAGATTGATAGAATCAAACCCCATTTCGGCCATGCTTTTTTCGGGATCGACGAGGTCTTCGTCGGCCTTCAGAATGTCGGCCGACATTTTTTTCAGCCGGGACCGAATATTGATTGTTAAGCTTTCCGCATCCGGAAAGCCTAAATTTTCCTCGCTTCCGGATTCTTCTCCGTCTCCTTCGGATTCTACCGGGACCGCGACTTTCAGGCTCCGATCCCTTCGGGCCCCGTCCTTGTTGGAAATGCGCGATCGTATTTTATCGTGATCTCCTTCCACCACCAAAAAACTGCTTCCATTAAAACCCAGGCCGCGAATAAACGTATTCAGGCCCGCTTTCGTTGACAGTGGCTTAATTCCGATGGTGTCGGAGAAATATTCATGGGACGAGGCGTCCAATCGCATTGCGCTTTCCTTCCATAACGGCCATCCAATGGCGAGAGTCTTGCCTGATTTCAGGTCTTTTTCCCTTAATTTCTCTCTGTAGTCGGCAAAAGCATCCAGAAAAGCGCAGCTGAAGGCGTAATCGGCCTGTCCGGGATTTGCCGCTATCGCCGAAATGGACGAGGCAAGCTCGAAAAAATCAAGATTTTCATTCTCGAGGGCTTCGTCCAAGTTGACGGCTCCAAGAACCCTTGCGCCGATCACCCGTTCCATCTCCGTTTTTATTTTGTTTTTAACCAAGGAATCGCGGATCACGCCGGCGCAATGGATGACACCGTGTATTTCCGGAAATCTCGATTTGATTTTCGCGATCAGCAGCTTTACATCCTTTTCGTCGGTCACATCCGAGGATATATATATCGCCTCGGAACCCTTCTTTTCCAGTCTGTTCAATTTGCGCTCTATCTCGGAACTCGCCCCCGACCTGCCGACTAGAATCAGTTTGGCTCCGACGGTCGAAGCAATGTGTTCGGCGAAAGCCATTCCGATTCTTCCGGTTCCTCCCGTGATAAGATAAACTCCGTCGTCTCTCAATCCCGGACCGTCTCCAAACGATTCTTCAGATTTGAATTCGTTCATTTGGCACGTCCACCTTCTATCGTCCTCGTAACGAATTTCGCCGGAATCGTTTTCAAATAAAAATTCGTTTAGCATCATATCCGCCGAATCGGATTCCGAACCATTGACTATGTTCAGGGATTTGCAGCGAATCCGGGGCATTTCGTTTTCCAGAGTCGTTAGGAATCCACCCGCGGCGTCGCAAAACGGCCTGTTGGCGTTCTTTTTGGAGCTGTACATGAATATCAGGGAAACATCATGTTTTCGATTGAACTTCTCAACGGCTCTTGCAAGATGAAACAATGAATAAACACCTCTTTCCAGCGAGATATGCGGCTCTTCTCGAAAGTTTTCCGAATGGCCCCACAACCACCTGTGAGCGACAAGCACCGGCTTGATTCGCCTTTGCTCGAGATCTTCGAAAAGCCTCATGTAATCTTTTTCGTTGTCGGGCGCGATCTCCCAGACCGATTCGTCTACCCGTCTAAACCAGAGACCGGGTTTGACCAGGATCGCCTTTCCTTCAAAGGACCGGGTGCGCAGATTTTCCATGAACTTTTCCGAAGTATCGAAAACAAGAATGCCGCCGGCGAAATTCTCCTTTGGGAGCGCAAAGCTTTTAGAACCGTTCCATTCTCCGGAAGGTTTCCATGTTTTTTGGAAATACAGGGGAGAAGTTTCTCCGGCCTTATGAAGAGATATACCCTCGGACCGAAGGGGTTTGACCATGTAATTGTTTATCCTCGCCAAAGTCCGCCCTTTCTCGTCCAATATTGAAAGATTATAGCGATCCAGACCCGCAGGGCGTTTTGTTCGAGGTTTTCCGACGTGGACGTAGCATGTCGTTGTCAGCGGCTTCAAGATCTCCAGTTCGCCGATTTCGAAAGGAACGAAAGGTTCGACCGCGTCCGCCTCCGTCTTTAGAATATATCCGGATACCGTTTGAAGCGCGCCTTCAAGGAGGGGCGGAAACAGAACATACTCATGGAAATTGTTCGAGTAGCCGTCCGGAACCGTCAATAGAGAAACGGCCTCTTCGCTGTTGTAACGCAGATACCGTATGCATCTGAGCGAGTCTCCGTAATCGAATCCGGCGCTTTTAAAGCTCCGATACAGTTCCGCAGACTCCATTTTTCGTTCGCACCGTTCTATTATTCTATCGATTTCGGCCGGTTCCGGCCCTGGCTTTTCATGTTGTCGGAAAGCGAGCCTTCCCTGGGTATAGGGGAAATATTCCATTCCCCGATTATTCAAATCGATCTTATAGTTCGCCCGATCTCCCTCGGGATAAAGACGTACGCGAAGTTTCATAGGGTCCTCGGGAACAAATCGGGCCATCGACGACCACACGATATTTTCTATTCCGCAAACCGGTTTTCCGGCCGCGATTCGGCCGGCCGCCCTCGCCATCTCCAGGGAAATTACCCCGGGAAGCACCATGCGGTTATTGACGACATGATCTTTCAGAAAAAATTCGTTTCCCTTGAAACTGGCGGTGAATCGTTTTTCCTCCAGTGTGCAATTGTTCTCGTGGATTAAGGGATGGATGGGATCGGTCATGTCTTCGTCTTTTTTTCCTTCCGGATCGGAATGCCTGGAAACAGGGGGGGCGGCTTTATCTTCGGGGGAGGCCGGGAGCCAATATCGTTCCATGGCGAAAGGGTAGGTGGGAAGCGGTATTCGTCCCGGAACAGCGCCATTGTACAACAGCTTCCAGTCGATCTTTGCGCCATTGATCCAGAGCGCGGCCAGCTTGTAGAGCCTTCCTTCCTCTATGGCTACCCTGATGAATTCTTTGCCTTCTCTGCCGTCCAGCAACAAATCAGCAACGTTGCGACCGGGCCCGATACTTCCTTGAAAAACGTTCTCGATGTCGGTTTGTCCGGCAATCCACCGGGTCAGTTTCTTCAGCAGCTCCGAAATATCGTTTGCGACGACTGCTAGGCGATGTTCGAGAGAAGCTCTGCCCGTCTGAAGCGTATAGGCAATCCGGGAAAGCGAATGGCTCCCGGTTCCGTCCATCTTTTTTTCCAGAAAATGGACGAATGAATCGACGAGGGCCTTTAGGCGTTCTTCGCTCTTGGCGGAAAAAATCACCAGCTTTGGATCGGAGTCGTCGGGTTCCGGCATTTGATTTGCGTACTCTTCTAAAACAACATGGGCGTTTGATCCGCCGAATCCAAACGAGCTGACGCCTGCGCGTCTTGGAAAGAATTCGCCCGATTCATCGGGTAGTCGATTCCAGGGGGTTAGTTTGTCTACGATATAAAACGGTCCGTTGTTCAGATGAATATAGGGGTTCAGGTCGGAAAAGTGCAGGTTCGGGGGCAAGATTTCGTTCTTCATGGCGCATATTACCTTGAACATGCCTGCGATGCCGGCTGCGGCTTCCAGATGGCCGATGTTCGTCTTCACGGAACCGATTCCGCATTTTGCCGTTTTTCCGATCTTTTTCACCTGTTTCGACAGTTGCTCGAACGCCAGTTGCAGACCGTTGATTTCAACGGGGTCTCCCAGTTTAGTTCCGGTCCCGTGAGTTTCTACATAAGTGATCGAGTTTGGATCTATGCCCTTTTGCGCTTTAACGATCAGATCCGCCTGTGCCTTGGGATTGGGGGCGGTCAAGGAATTGGCTCTGCCGCCGTGGTTTTCCGCCGAGCCGATTATAACCGCATGCACATAATCTCCGTCCGATTCCGCCTTTTCGAGAGATTTCATAAGCACGGCGCCGACGCCTTCGCCTCTCGCGTAACCGTCGGCACGCCGGTCGAAGGCCTTGCATTTTCCGTCCGGGCTAAGCATCCCGCTTTCCAGAAGTCCCTGGAAAGGCGAAGGGCTTAACATGAGATTGACGCCGCCTGCTATTGCCATTTCGCATCTTCCGGAGGAGATCGTTTCCGCCGCTCTGTGAACGGCTATAAGAGAACTGGAACAGGCTGTGTCGATGGAGGCGCTGGGTCCTTTGAGGTTGAGTAAAAAAGATATTCGATTGGCGATAATGGAATGAGTCTGGCCTGAAAATGTATGTCCTTCCATGCTCGATCCTTTTTTGAGCATCAACTCCCAGTAGTCGAACCCGATGACGCCGACAAGAACGACTGTTTCCGTGCCGGAAAGGTCGGAGGGACTGTAGCCCGCGTCTTCAATGGTCTTCCATACGGTCTGCATAAAGAGCCTCTGCTGAGGGTCCATCAGTTCTGCCTCTCCGGGCGATATTTCGAAAAACGAAGGATCGAATTTGTCTACATTTTCCAGAAAACCTCCCTGAAAAGCGCCCGCGATATTCTTATTCCCTGAAAGATTCTTGTAATAATCCATCAGCTCGTATCGATCCTCCGGAATACCCGCGACCATGTTTTTTCCAGATTTCAGGTTTTCCCAGAAGGATTCCAGGTCGGGGGAGCACGGCATGGACCCGCTCATTCCGATAATCGCCACAGGTTTTCGTCTGAATCGACTGCATTGTACGGACGGAACGACCGCTTCGGTTTTATCGACGACGCAAATTCGGGCGGGCTCCGGCTTGTCGTCTTCCGAAGGCGAATTGTCGGCATAGCGGTTTTTGAGGGGGCCGGAGAAATTCTCGGTCAAGTACTCCGCAATCTGCTCGACGGTAGTATGTTGATAAAATATGGAGGGTTCCACATTTATTTGAAATACTTTGTTTAACCCGACGCTTAAACTTGTAAACCGCACGGAATCAAATCCGTATTCTCCGATATTTGTTTCCGGATTTATATGTCTTGCATCGATTTCAATAATGTCCGCGGCGATTTTCAACAGGTCGGATAGAAGATTTTCTTGTCGTTTTCCGTTTTCGCCGCCTTTGGACGTTTCCTTTTCCGCCCGTCTATGTTTTTGGGTCTCCTTGCCTGTTTCCTGCTTTGCCTCCTTTTTATCCGGAGTTTCCATCTCAAGCCCGTAGCTGTTTTTGTTCCCGTGTCTGGAAACGATTTCGGTCAAGTCGTCTTTGGCAAGCCCCTTTCTATTTACTTTTCGGTTCAGAGTCAGCGGGAACGAGTTTAGTACAACGTACGAAGACGGTATCATATAGTCCGGTAGGGTTTTTCCAAGGCTTTCGTCCAGCTCTCGCCTTGACGGAGGATCCGAAGAGTCCTTCGGAATCAAATAAGCCACCAAACGCTTGTTCCCGGGGTTGTCTTCCCGAACCGCCACAACTGCTTCCTGAAGTTCATTGAATTTAAGCAGGGCCGATTCGATTTCCCCCAACTCGATTCTGAACCCCCTTATTTTAACCTGAAAATCGATACGCCCAAGATATTCGATGCTGCCGTCGGCCAGATATCGCGCCAAATCGCCGGTTTTATAGATTGTATCGTTTCTTTTAAACGGGTTGGGTACGAACGCTTTTTCATTTAGTTCGGGGCGCTTGATATATCCTTTGGCAACACCGTCCCCTCCAATGTAAAGTTCTCCTGGAACGCCGACGGGAACGGGCTGTTTTCTGTCGTCCAGAATATATATGCTCGTGTTTCCAATGGGACGGCCAATGGTAATCCTTTCGTTTTTTCTTACGCGGGCAACGGTAGACCAAATAGTGGTTTCCGTAGGTCCGAAAACGTTCCACACGTCGTCGGATCGTTTCAACATTTCATCCGCCAATTCCTTGGAAAGAGCCTCGCCCCCTACAAGAAGTTTCAGCTTCTTTCGGGTTTCCCACTCCGCCGCCATAAGCATCTGGAACGTTGCCGGCGTGGCTTGCACCACGGTGGCGGAACCGGATTCGATTTTTTCGGCAAGCTTTATCCCGTCTTTGGCGACATCTTCCGGTAAGATATCTACGGCGCCGCCTTTTACTAATGGCAAATAGAGTTCCAGCGCGGCGATGTCGAAAGAGACGGTCGTCAGGGCCAAGATTTCGTCCCGTCCCGTGAATCCGGGGCATTCGGCCATTGTCCACAAAAAATTGGTCAGGCCCCTGTGGTAGATCTGAATTCCCTTTGGCTTGCCCGTGGAGCCCGAGGTAAAAATTATATAGGCAAGATCGTCGGGCGTAGGTCTGTCCGTCGTTGCCTGCCGCGAATCGCCGCCGGCCGCAAGAATTTCGTTCCATTCCAGGTCCAGTCGGATCTTTTTCAGTTTGTAATCCGGCAATTTGTCTTCGATGCGAGAATTAGTGACCAAAAAGAAAAGATCGGTCGTTTCGAACATGTATTCCAGCCTGTCCGCCGGATAGACCGGATCTAAAGGTATATAGCAGCCGCCGGCCTTATGGATTCCCAACAGGCCAACGATCAAATCCAGCGAACGTTCCAGAAAAATGCCTACATTGTCTCCCGTCTTTACACCCTTCCTTCGAAGGTAATCGGCAAGGCAATCTGATTTCTTGTTTAATTGCGCGTAGGTCAACGAAGTGTTCAGGAATTTTGCGGCAATCGCGTTTGGCGTCCTGAGGGATTGTTCCTCGAACAATTGGTGCATGCATTTATCCTTGGGATATTCGAAGTCGGTTTCATTCCATTCTTCTATAATCGATCGCCGTTCCGCTTCCGTCAAAATCGTCAAGTCCGCAATTCCTTTGTCCGGATTGCGAACAACGTCGTCTAAGAGTCGCAGTAAATGCCTGGACATTCTTTCAATGGTGTCGGTTTCAAACAGATCGGTATCGTATTTGAGAAGCACAGTCAGTTTGTCAGGATGTTCAACGACTTCAAGTGTAAGGTCGAATTCTCCTTCCTGGACGATATCTTCCATGTGTTCAAGGCTAAGAGGCGTATTCGATGCCTCTCCGTCGCTTGCGGCAAGGTTGGAATCCAGCCAATTCTGGAAATAGAAAACAGCCTTGAACAGAGTGGCTCCATTATACGTTCCTTTTTTTTTCAGATCTTCGATCATTCGTAAATGAGGGTAGTTCCCATGTTCCAGAGCGTCGGCTACGGTGTCCTGGACCCTTTGTAGAAGAGCTTTAAAAGAAGGCGAACCCGAAAGATCGGACCTGATAGGAAGCATATTCAGAAAATACCCGATAACGTTCTCGAACCGTGTTTCCGACCTCGCTCCCATTGGAGTGCCGATAAGAATTTCATCCTGTTGCGTGTAACGATAAAGCATGACGACATAGGCGGTCAGCACGATTGAAAAAAGAGTCGCGTTTTCTCGAAGCGCAAGAGATCTCAACTTTTCCGCAAGGTGGTTATCGACTTCCGTCTTCTCGCTCGCTCCGCGGTAGCGCGGGATTGCGGGGCGGGGTTTGTCCGTGTGCAGTTCCAGCTTGGGAACTTCGCCGGCCAATTGTTCCATCCAGTATTGTCGCGCCGATTGTCCCGCCTCGCTTTTCAGCCACTCCTTTTGCCATGCCACGAAATCCATGTACGTGGCGGAACCGGATTCCAATGAGACTTTCTCCCCTTTCTGCGCCGCCGCATAGGACGCTTGAAGAGTTTTCGCAAATATTTGAGAGGATATGCCGTCGAAAACGATGTGATGAAATTTTATCAATAGAACGGGATTGCCCTCTTTTCTTGTAAAAAACAAAACTTTCATCAGAGGGCCATTTTCGAGATCGAATCCTTTTTTTGCCTCGACCTGCAATAGCTCGATAACCTCCGAATCCGTTGCAAAACCCAGATCGACTCGGTCGAAATCCAACTTTCCCTTTTCCGGTATTATCATTACCGGTTCATGGTTCTCGACGCGTATGACGGCATTCAGGACGGGATGAATCTCGAGAATTTGCTCGAACGCCTGCCTAAAGGTCGGGATATCGACGGTCCCGTGGACTGTAAAAGCGAGCGGCAGGTTATAGGCGTAATTGCCAGGCGCCATTTTATGGATCATCCAAAGTGGCTTTTGTCCTTCGGACAGCGGGCAGATCCGCCTCTGGTTATCTGACGAACTTCCTTTTGCGACCCTACGTGGATTGACTTCGTCAATGGAATCCTTGCCGTTGATCATAACAATTGCATCTTTCACCGAAATTTTTTTTTCGGCAACCCTTCGATAGATTTCTTCCTTGTTAAGCGTCATGATTTTCTTCCTTTTTTTCGTTTTTGCGGACAGCCTTATTCGGAATTGCTGGAATTTGTCGCGATGCTCAAAAAAGGCGGGATTTAAAAAAAGGACAAAATGACAAGCCACCCTGCGAAAAGATGCGCGCGTATAAATTCAGCCAAAACTGCCTGGAACTTGATCGTCGACTTTTTATTCCGCGAATTTCTCCTCGATTTCAATCGCCTGTCTCGGCGTTATTCCACCTTCGGCCAATTCATGAAGAATGGCCTCGAGAAACATTTCTTTCTGCACGCCGTTTTTTTGAGCATTGCCGCGGATCTTGTCCGACATTTTCTTGTTGCCGGGCAAACCGGAAACTTTCTTGCGCGACACGTCAAAAGATTGTTCGAGGGATTCTTTTTTTTCGACCTTTTGCGCGACATAATCGGCTATTTTATTTATCGTAGTACGATTGAAAAGCTCTTTGACAGGTAGCCGAAC
The DNA here is from genome assembly GCA_964575975.1 of uncultured Desulfobacteraceae bacterium. Lineage (GTDB taxonomy): Bacteria > Desulfobacterota > Desulfobacteria > Desulfobacterales > SKZT01. Next base: position 12,885 of record CAZNTU010000037.1, on the reverse strand, counting down.
GTCGTAAAATTCTTGTATCCTGTTGATAAGTCTCATCCCGGTCAGAGAATTGAAGCCATAATCCGGCAGGTGAACATTACCGTCGATAATTCCCACGGATGTTTTCAGCAGTTCGGCAATCCAGAAAACGAGATTTTTACCAATACTGTCTTTCGACGAATCGCCGTTTTTTTCGGATACAAAACGGCCGGCGTTTGTCAACGACTCGAATTCGGGGGCGCGAACCTCTTGGAGAGGCAGCCAGGAGCGTTTTTTTTCAAAAGGCTGGCATGGCAGGGAGACTCTTTTTCCGTCGTTGTTTTCGTGCAAAAACATCCAATCGATATCGGTTCCGGCAACCCATATTTTTGCCAGTTCCCTCGCGTTTTTTTCGCGCACGTGCTTTTCCAAAAGATTCTCGTCGTTTGTATCGCTATTCGGATTTGAACGATAGGTTCGACAGCTTTCCGAGGAAATAATATCGTGGCCCAGTTCTTTTCCCCGCAAAGCGGTTTGGATTTTCTCCATCAATTCTTTACTATGGTTTGCTATAATCGCCATGCGGGCAGGCATGGCCTCTCTCCCGCACGCGAGCGTAAAGGCTATATCCGCCATTGACAGGTACTCGGCATTTTCAAGGAAAACTTTCATCGAGAAGAGATAATCGTATAATTTTTCATTGTTTCCGGCCGAAAACAAAAAAAGTCGGGCAGCAGGAAACTCCAAGACTTTGTGTTCTTTCGAGAATGGCTTTGCCGGCAGATACTCCTCGAGAATAATGTGAGCGTTGGTTCCACCGAATCCAAACGCGTTTATACCGGCTCTTCTTGGCAGTGTTTGTCCGTTGTCGTCTTTCGGTGCTTTCCATTCAAGTGTTTTGTCAACGATATAAAAAGGCGTGTCGTCGATTTCGATATAGGGATTCAGCTTTTTAAAATGAGCGGTTGCCGGCAGTTTTTTGTGTATCATGGATAAAATAACCTTGAATAGCGCGGCCATGCCCGAAGCAGACTCGAGATGGCCAATGTTGGGCTTTACGGAACCGAGGCCGCAACATTTTTTTCGGGGCATTTCCCTGTTTCGACTGGAAAACAACGAAGAGAAAGCCTTCTTAAAAGCGTTGATCTCGATGGGGTCTCCAATGGCAGTTCCCGTTCCTTGGGTTTCGATGTAGCCCACCGTTCCAGGATCGACACCCGTTCGTTCATAGAGATCGAAAAGCATTTCGGCTTGAACGGAAGGGTTGGGGGAGGTCAGAGAACGCCCTTTTCCCCCGTGATTGACGGCGCTGCCTCTTATGACCGCATGAATATGATCTTTATCCTTTTCCGCCAGCCGGAGAGGCTTAAGCAAAATTGCCCCCACGCCTTCGCCTCGCACATATCCGTCGGCGTCTTCGTCAAAGGTTTTTACCGTTCCATCCCTGCTCAGGAGTCCGAGTTTGCCAAACATGATAAATTTGGAGGGAGACAACAGAACGTTGACGCCTCCGGCAACCGCCGCTTCGCATTCTCCGAGGCAAATGGAGGAAATGGCTCGATGTATCGCAACGGACGAACTTGAACAGGCTGTATCGACCGTTTCGCTTGGACCCGTGAAATTGAAACAAGACGAGATCCTGTTGGCTAAAACGGCATGGGCGGAACCCGTTGCCAGCAATCCGTCCGGTTCGAGACTCGACATATTGGCTATTTCATAATAATCCGCGCTGGAGGCTCCCACGAAAACTCCGATTCTCGAGCCGAATAAATCCCTTGGCTTGTAGCCCGCATCCGCGACAGCTCTCCAGACTGTCTCGAGGAGCAATCTTTGCTGAGGATCCATCCATTCGGCTTCCCTCGGAGATATTTTAAACAATTCGGAATCAAATTCGTCTATCCGGTTCATGAAGCCGCCGTGTTTGACAAATTCGGACTCCGGCAATTTTATCGGACCGTCGGGAAGAAGCCAATGCCGGTCTCGGGGGATATTTCCTATTAGCGATCGCCCTTGGTCCAGGTGTCGCCAGAATGTTTCAAGATCGTCGGAGCCGGGCATGATTCCGCTTATTCCGACAATGGCAATAGGGCTGTCTGCGGAAGATCCGTTTTTCTTCCGATAATCGCGCGCGGGTGAAAATCGTTGCTCGCCGCCGTTGTTTTCCGTTGCGGACGCTCCTTTCTCCGACGATTCTGCCTTTGTCGGGCTTTCCCTATTGTTATGGATGAAAGAATCCTTTTGTTCGTCTAACACAAAAGCGGCAAGGGAGTGAATGTCGGGGTATTCGTAAAAAAGAGCCGGAGTGGCTTCCAGGCCGAAATCCTCGTTCATGCGATTGGCCAGGGTGGTAAAAAGGAACGAGTCGAATCCGTAATCCCCCAAATCTTCGTATATGGAAATCTCTTTTTCGTCCACTTTAAGGATGTCCCCCGCCAATCGGAGCAGCCTTCTCTCGATTTCCCCTGTCTCCTTTTCCATTTCGAGTTTGTTTTTCGGCGAAGATGGTTTTCCGGCGATCTTCTTCTGCTTGACAGCGGAAACAGTATAATCCAGTGATTTTACCGGTCTGAAGGATATTCCTCTTATTCGGACAAGGACCCCCCCGGATTCATCGCCAAGCCGGATATCGCATGTGAGCCCGTTCCCCGCTCCGGCCGGTTCGGAAATAGCGGCATGCGCGTAGCAATGGGCGGGCAAGGGGCCGGCGATGACCATCTCTTCCATGGAAAAAGGAACAAGAAGCTCTTTTTCTTCTATCTTGCCGTGCTTTTCCATTATGCCCGCGACAGTTTGCAAAGCGCCATCCATTATGGAAGGATTTATTGAACAACCGTCCAGATTATATTCTTCGCTTTCGGGGCAAGCCAGTTTTGAAAGGGCCTCGTTGCCGTTCAGGTAGAGGGTTTCGATCGCTTTGAAGCCCGAGCCGTAATTGACGCCCCTTGATCGAAAAAAATCGTAGCATTCTTCTCTGCTCTTCCTGGAGCGACACCGATTAATAATTTCATCGATGTCAAGGTGTTCGGAATCGACGATATCTTCATCGGCAAAAACAATGCTTCCCGTCGAAAAAGACATGTTCGCGCCGTTTTCCCCTTCAAAGGAAATATCGAAGCCGACATGGTCCCGGTCGGGATTCAGGCTGATTTTAATTGTCCTGGATTTATTCCCGAAAGTGACGAGTCTATTCCAAACAACTCCTTTCAGTTTTGAAACTCGCTTGTCTTTATAAGCCAATTCTCCCGCGGCCCTTGCCATCTCCAAGGAGAAAACGGCGGGCAGGACCTTTTCGCCTCTGATTAAATGGTCCTTTACGTAGTATTCGTCGACCAGGACAGTTTTTTCGAAACACTGCCCGGCCGGGGTCGATGCGCTCGTGTCTATCATAGGATGGAGCGTATCGGCCCGATATGGTTTGCCGAAAGAATGAACGGGTTCCGTAACTGGAATCCAGTATCTTTTCCTTTCGAAAGGATATCCGGGAAGAGGGATGCGCCTGCAGTCCGAGTTCCCGCGAATTAATTTCCAGTCGATTTCTTTTCCGCCTGTCCATGCGGAGGCAAGCTTGTGGAGGTTGTCTATGTCTTTCGCTCCGTTTCCGATTTCTTCTTTATCCGCGGAAGACAGCGACGGTATCCGGTTTTTTCGGGCCCTGCCCGCATAAAAGCCTTGATCTCTTGTGTCCGTATTTTCGCAGTAGCGTTTTAATTTGCGAGAAACTTCTTCTATCGTCATGGCCGCAAACGCGATGCGTTCCTCCATGGGTTCTCTTCCCGTTTGCAGTGTAAACGCGACGTCGGCGAGCGAAAGCGAGTCTTTTTCCTTCTCGAGAAACGCGCCAAGACGGGCGGCGCTGGATACGAGTCTTTCCCTGTTTTTGGCCGAAAGGACGATTAGTTGTTCTTCGCGGACGTCGAGACTTTTCTCGGGTTGCGGATACTCCTCTATAATAACGTGCGCGTTCGATCCTCCAAATCCAAACGAGCTGATCCCCGCTCGTCTGGGTATTCTTTTGCCGTTTAATCCCGCGAGCGCTTTCCAAGGGCGCGTCTTTCTGTTTAGATAGAATCCGGTTCCCTCGAGTTCGATGTAGGGATTTGTTTCGCCGAGATGGAGATGGGCTGGAATTTTTCCGTGCTTCATCGAAAGGAGCACCTTGATGACACTGGCAATTCCTGCCGCAGCTTCCAGGTGGCCTATGTTGGTTTTCACCGAACCCAACGCGCATTCGATTTTTTCCGGGAGGTTTCGATCTTCCGGGCAATTAAAATTGGCCACGAATTTTTTTAAAGCGTTGATTTCCACCGGATCGCCCAGTTTTGTTCCGGTGCCATGGGTTTCCAGGTACGAAATACTGGCGGGATGTATTCCTGCCGACGCATAGGCTGTCTCGAGCAAATCCGCCTGAGCTTCGGTATTCGGAGCGGTTAGAGAAGCGGCGCGGCCTCCGTGATTCACGGCTCCCCCGCGGATTACGGCATAAATATAATCGTTGTCGGCTTCGGCGCGCTCCAGCGATTTTAAGAGCAACGCGCCCACGCCTTCTCCTCTTACATAACCGTTGGCTTTCGCATCGAAAGTTTTGCATCTCCCGTCATCGCACAGCATGCCCGCGCTTCCGAAAGCAATATTCAGCATGGGAGAGAGCATGGCGTTGACTCCGCCTGCTATGGCCAGTCTTCCTTTTTTTTCCCTCACATAGGAAGCCGCTCGCAGGATGGCTAAAAGCGAACTCGAGCAAGCGGTATCGACGGGTTCGCTTGGCCCGCGAAAGTTAAAACAATAGGAGACTCTGTTCGCTATCATGGAATTAGCCATTCCCGTCGAGGTATGGGCGGCTATTCCGGTTCCCGCGTACAGAAGCATGTCCGCATAATCATGGGTGGAGGCTCCTACGAATACGCCCACGTCCTTTCCCCACAAATCCGATGCTCTGTATCCCGCATCCTCCAGCGTATGCCAGACGGTTTCCAAAAAAATCCGCTGTTGCGGGTCCATCAGTTCCGCTTCTCGAGGAGATATGCCGAAAAAAACGGCGTCGAACTTGTCGATCTCCGGCATGAATCCTCCCCATTTGGCAAGAGTCTTGCCGGGTTCCTTCGCGGGATCTCCGTAGATTTCGCGCCAGTTCCATCTCTCTTGGGGTATCTCGGTTATCAGGTCGTCGCCCTGTTCCAAATGTCGCCAAAAGATGTCCAGGTTTTCCGACCGGGGCATTTTTCCGCCGATTCCTACGATTGCAACGGGTTCGTGCGGCGATTGGCGTCCGCAGTTCTGGATTCCGGAGCCTTTTCCTATGACACGCGTACGAGGGGGGGCGGTATCGACGCTTTTTTTCTTGTTCTCTTGGAGCCGGAAACCGCGATAATGTCCCTCAAACCGTTCGGAGTGTCTCGATGCCAGACATTTCAACAGGGAACCGATAGAATCGTGTTCAAAAAATATATCCGGGGTGATTTCCAGGTCGAACTGTTTGTTGATCATCCCTGCGAATCGAGTCAATGAAATCGAATCGAAACCATATTCGCTGATGTTTTCGTACAAGTCGATATCTTCGCGTTCTATTTCCAGGATACGGCAGACCATGTCGACGATGTCCTTTTCCATCACGGAGAGCAAGTCCTTGTTTTCCGGGATATCGATTGCGCGGTCGTTTTTACAGCCGGACCTGGAAATGTCGAAGACTCTTCGGATTTTTTCGGGATCTCCGCCAAGGACCATAAACCGGGGCTTGTCCATAGCAAGCGCCAGCTCGAACGCTTCCGTTCCCAAAGCGTCTTCGATGGCCTCCAAGCCGAATTTTCTCTTGGCCTTTGCCCGCGTCTCCCTGTCGACATTCATCGTGCCGTTTTTCCAAAGGGGCCAGTTAATGGAAACGGTTTTTCCGTACCGCTCGCCTTTTGCGCGGCGAATTTCTCTCGATTCGGCGTAATGATCCATGAAACTGTTGGCGTATGCGTAGTCGCATTGGCCAATATTGCCCAATACCGAGGAAATAGAAGAGAAAAATACAAAGAAATCGAGGGGGGCGTCTTTCGTTGCCTCGTCCAGCCAGACTGTTCCTTGTATTTTTGGCCCCAGCACGACATCGATGTCTCGGCGATTCTTGTTAATCAACAGCGAATCCCGGATCGCTCCCGCGCAATGGACAATGCCGTCGATCGTCTTGTATCTTTGTTTTATCGTTTGAATTAACTTGAAAGTCTCTTCCCTAACCGAGAGGTCGCAGCGAAGATAAATGATTTTCGATTTTCGGCCCGAAATATCGCTTATCTCTTTTTCGCTCAGTTCCTTCCTGCCCGAAAGGATCAGAATCGCCTCGACCCGGTTTGAAATATGTTCGGCGATTATGCGCCCCAATCCACCTGCGCCTCCGGTAATAAGATAGACACCGCCGTCTTTTAGATTTCCGGCCTTGTCTTTCCGAACTGGAGATGGTATTTCCGGCGGTGAAAACGATTCCAGCCTCATGATTTTTCTGCAATAGTTTGCGTCGTATTTTACATGTATAGAGTCGTTTTCCGCGTGAAATTCCTTCAGGGCGGTTTCTAACAGGGAAGTGTTTTCGATTTCGACGATTTTTCCTTGAATTTTCGGGGTCTCGAGGGAGATGGAGCCGAAAAGCGCGGAAACGGCCGAGTGATAGGGGTTGTTTCCAGTACAGAGATACAGTATGCGATTAGCGTGCCCGGGTTTGCGGAACAGCAGCGTCCGAGCAAGATATATGACTGAATATATGCTTCTTTGAAGATGGATCGACGGCTCGTCGCTGTCTTCGGACACGGGAAAAAACGACCATGCGTGTATCGCGCTGCCCGGAAAGAGATCCCTTTCGACCAATGCGTCCATTAACTTTTCGTAGTCTTTTTCGTTTTCAGGATCGATCGTGAATTCATTGTCGCCGATTTCCCCGAACGCTTTTCCAGGTTCGATGCGGACAATAGGCGAGGAATGGCTGGATGGCAATTGTTTACGCAACTCGTTGGAAATCGACGAAGACTTTCCCGCATCGAACAATAGAATCGCCTCCTGTCTTTCCGGATCGCGAGAAATCGTTTTTAATCTGGATTGCCTCCAAACGCACTCGACATATAGGCTGTCGTGTCTTTTTTCCGATTTTTCGGTTTCGGCGGGAATTGCCGAATTTGTCGATTTCTCCACGGTATCGGCCATTTTGCATATTCTCTTTTCAAAAGGATAGCATGGAACCGATACTCGACGGGGGCGATTCTTTTCGTGCAATTTTTCCCATGGGACAAAGATTCCGGATACCCATAGTTTTCCCAGTTCGAGCAAATTTCCATCCTCGACGAGACGATTTACTTTTTCCTTGTCCCCTTTTTTGTCGGGGGATGTCCCGGGTTGAATGCTTCCCCTGAAGATCGCCCGGTCTTCGCAATCGTCCGCGACAAACTCGTCCAGTAATTCGATCAATTGATCAAGCGATGCGAAGGGTATGGCCAGCCGCTCTCGCATGGCTTCCCTGCCGACCTGGAGGGTAAATGCCAAATCCGAAAGGTAGCCGCGTTTTCTTTTATTTTCCTCGAGCCCGTGCTTTTTCAAAAATCCGGACATGTTTTCGGCGTATTCTCTTAGCCTTTCTTTGTTTTTAGCGGAAAGGACCAACAAGCGAGGGACTTCCTCCTCCCGGCTCTCCACTTTTTCGGAGCAATACTCTTCAACCACAACAAAGCAGTTCGATCCGCCTATTCCAAAAGAATTGACGGCGGCCGCTCTGGGTCCTCTCGCCGGCGCCCAAGGCAAATCGGTATCCGGAATATAAAACGGAGAATTTTTCAACTCGATGGAAGGGTTCACATTGCCAATATTTGCGCAGGCGGGAATTTTCCCGTTCTTCATTGCCATCAGAACCTTTGTCAACGAACAGATGCCCGACGCCGACTCCATGTGCCCCAAGTTCGCCTTGGAACCCAAAGCGCAAAAGCCTTTTTTTCCTGTGTACCTTTCAAAGGCGGACGCCAGTGCCTTGATCTCGACGGGATCTCCCAGGACGGTCCCTGTTCCATGGGTTTCCACGTACGAAATTTGCTCCGGATCGATTCCGGATTGCATAATCGCCTTTTCGGCCGCGATCGACAGCGGCTTGATATTGGGGACCATATATCCGGAACCCGTGCCGGAATGATTGATCGACGATCCCTTGATCGCCCCGTAAATGTGATCCCGATCCGCAACAGCCTTTGAGAGGGGCTTTAACAAGACCATTCCGACTCCCTCTCCGGGAACGTAGCCGTCAGCGGATTCGTCAAAGGTTTTTTCCTTTCCTTCCGGAGAGAGTATCTGAATTCCGCTCAGCATTAGATATTTGCTTGGGTGAATGCAAAGATTGACCCCTCCCGCCAGAGCAAGGTCGCATTCATTGCCGATAATCGCGGTTCGGGCAAGGTGGATGGCCGTCAAGGACGACGAACATGCCGTTTCCACGGTTAAGCTCGGTCCTCGAAAGTCCATGGAATAAGAAATTCTGTTGGCAATATCGTGGGCGTAACTGCCGGGAGATTCGTAGGCCCCGGTTTTCGCGAATTTTTCCGATGCAACCCATGTAAAATCGTCGTTCATGACTCCGCAGTACACGCCCACCACATTTTGCGTAAGTTTTTTTCTGGTGTATCCCGCGTCTTCGACCGCATGCCATGCGGTTTGCAGTATTAAACGAATTTGGGGATCGAGCCGCTTTGCTTCTTTAGGGGATATTCCAAAAAACAGAGGATCGAACGTCTCGGCGTCTTCGATAAACCCTCCCCATTTGCAGCGGATGGCATTTTCATCGTCCATGTTACCGCCAAGGTGGAAATCGATGTCCCAGCGGTCGGCTGGAACTTTTACAATGCAGTCCCTTACGGCCAATACATTTTCCCATAATTTACGGATATCCGGGGCGAACGGATATTTGCCCGCCAAGCCGATCACGGCGATATCGGTTTCCTTGTCAGTCGCCAAGCCGGATTTTTCGGATTTTTCCACGGGGAATTCAATGATATGTTCTCCTCGAGTCGAACCGATTTCGGATTTGAATTCGTTCGGCCCCTCCGTAAAGCCGTTTTTGTGATTTGCCGTCAAATATTTGGCCAACTCCAGTATAGTGGGATACTCGAACAATAGAGTAGGATATAATTCTTTTCCGATTCTCGCTTCCAGGTCGCCGGCTATTTGCAAAAGATGAGTGGATTCCAAACCAAGATTGTAGAACCCTTCGTCCACAGCGATAGCTTCCGGCGGTTTGTTTGTGATTTCGCCGATCATGCGGCGCAGTTCGTTTTCGCAAAACAACACGAGCGCGTCTTCGGAAGGCTCGCTGGCGCAATCGCCCTGCGATTCCGATTCGAACGAGCCAGGCGGTTCGTTTTTTTCTTGTTCATGGCGGGAAAAAGGGGAAAAATCGGTTGGATGCCGCATATCGGACGAGAAAGCGACAAGTCGCCGGATCATTTCCTCCGACCTGATCCGCTTGGTGGCCATATTCACGATGGAGGCCGCTATCTCGCCGTTTTCGTTGTACAATTCCATGTCCATATAGACGATGTCGTTGGATTTCAACCGCTGTCTTCTTTTTTCTACATGTATAAAACATCGGTCGTGCAGTTCTTTGACGGGTTCGAACGACCGTATGAAAATAGGTATGAAGGGCGTCTTCCTCTTCTTGCCGTCGCTGTTGATAAAAAAGGAGACTATAGAGGAAACATCCAAAAAAACGGGGTGTATATAAAACGAACCTGACGAACTCCGGGCAATTTCGGAAAGTTCCGCCTGAGCCAGAGCGTAGTCCTTTCCCAGGTAAATATTTCCGATCGCTTTCATGAACTCAAGATGCGTAATGTTCATGTCGCGCACTTGAGCATATGCTTCATCCAGATCGGCGATTCTTAGGGCGTTGCTTTTCAAGGCTTCGATGTCGATGCGCTTGGTCGCCGGCGCTTTGTCGAACAAGATTTTGCAGCGAAAGTTTTCCGTCGCGCAAGAGGAAATCGGTCGATTATCTTTACTGTGCCGACTGGTCGCCTTGATGACGCCGTAATTATCGGTCGAATTCGCCGGTCGCTCGAGCGTTATTTGGATCGTCTTTTCGACGTCGTCTGAAACGGCGACGGCTTCCTTGAATACAATATCTTTCAATTCTATTGTTTCCGGAGGAACGTTCTCGAGTTTCAACAATCGGCATACCATATCCAGGAACACGACTCCCGGCATGATGTTCGTCCTTTGGACGAGATGGTCTCTTAAAACAAAGTCGGTGCTTCTAACGGTCGTTATATATTCAAATTCGTTAAATTTTTCCATGATGTCCTTTTTCGCCTTTTCTTTTTCTCGACGATCGGATTTTTTCGGCGAGTTTTTCCGAATAGCCGTCGTTCCGGGCGCCCGTGTCAACGTCTATATTCCCGCATTGACGGGAACGTCGGAAAAAACTTGAGCATCGATTTTTATCCTGGCTTTTCGTTGGAATTCGCAAAAATGAATTGAACATCGAAACACGACGTCTAAAATATGGATAGCTGTGCCGTTGCGGAGTTCGCGGGGCCGAAACGCCGCCAACCGGGCTGCCTATCTGATTTTGGTAAACGCCATTTGAACGGTATCCTGGGATTGCCGGAAACCGCCGGAATAAAACGAATCGTCGGGATCCGAATCTTTTTTGTCCGGCCAGTAGCGCATTCGGTTGAATTTTACCGGGGGAAGAGGATTTCTTTGTTGCCTGTATCCTTCGATCAATGTCGCGTCGCATTCGCTCACGATCGCATGGGCGTTGGTGCCTCCAAAACCAAAGGAACTGATTCCCGCTCTTCTCAGGCCGTTTATCCCGGCCCACGCCTGCGGTTTTGTGACAGGAAAGAAAGGCGAGCCGAGAAAGTCGAATCTCGGATTGGGAGTTATGCAATTCAGTGTCGGAACCAACTGTTTTTTGTGTATGCATAAAACCGCTTTTATAAAACTTGCGATGCCCGCCGCGCTCAAAAGGTGTCCCAGATTGGTTTTTACACTGCCCACCGCGCAAAACTGTCTCTCGTCGGTCGTTTCCGAAAACACCTCCGTAAGAGCCTTAAGCTCCATGGGATCGCCGATCATCGTACCCGTTCCGTGCGTTTCCACGTACGATACGGTTCCCGGATCGATCCCTCCCAGGCGGAAGGCTTCTTTTATCACCCGTTTCTGCGCGTCGGGGTTCGGAGTCGTAATCCCCATTGTTCTTCCATCGTTGTTGACTGCTATGCCGTCGATTTTGGCGTAAATGCGGTCGCCGTCCGCAATGGCTCTTTCCAGAGGCTTCAAGAGAACAGCGCCGCATCCTTCGCCTGGAACCATCCCGTTTGCCCGCTTGTCGAAGGCGTAGCATTTGCCGTCCGGCGACAGAGCCCCCGCTTGCGAAAGGATCAGATACGGTTTTTCGTCCAGAAGTATATCGACGCCGCCGGCGACGGCCATTTCCGTTTCCCCCTCCAGAAGGCTTCTGGCCGCCAGCTGAATACTCACCAGCGAAGAAGAACATGCGGAGTCCACAACCATGCAGGGTCCTGTAAAATTGAAGAAATGGGACAAGTGGGCGGCAATGAAGTTTTGCCCCACTCCCGTGATGATGTTTTTGGCGGAAAACCGGATTTTGTCGGAATAGTTGGATATTCTCGATCCCACAAACACTCCGACTTTTTTGCTCCATGCTTCCTTTTCGGAATATCCTGCGTCGTTGAACAGCTTCACGGTTGTTTCCAGCATCTGCCTGGCAAGTGGATCCATGAAAACGGCATCCTCCTCCTTGATTCCGAAATATCCGGGATCGAAAAAGTCGATCTTTTCCAGAAAGCCTCCCCATTTACTGATACTTCTATCTTTTTGGGCAAAAGGGGAATAGAAACGTTTTGAATCCCACCTGGACGGCTGGACTTCCGTTATCCTGCTTTCGCCGTCATTCAGGGTTTGCCAGAATTTTTCCTTGTTTCTCGATCCGGGAAAGTTGCACGCGATTCCAATTACGGCGATTTTGCCGGAATTGCCGCTCTTATCCGGGGTTATGCCTTCTGTTTTTTTTTCGCGGACTTTTTTGTCGATTTCGGATTCTTTCGCAGGCAAGGCGTCACTTGTTTTTGTTCTAGCCGTATTTTCGAGATCTTTCGTATTGAAAGCCGTTCCATCCCATTCGCCCGGATATTCCCTTGTCAAATGGCTGTCGAGCTTGTTTATGGTGGAATGTTCCAGCAAAACGGAAGGATCGATATGTTTACCCAGCTTTTTTTCTATCGAATTGGTCATTTCAGCCAAAACGATCGAATCTACTCCGTAATCCCCGAAATTTAAATCCGGATCCAGTTGTTCCTCCGGCATTTTCAATTCCTCTGCGAAAAAACGGGTTATCCATCGAATGGACTCCGATATTTTACCTTTATCGGAGCTTTCGTTTTTTTCCCCGTTATCGTCAATCAAGGGTATTCTTCTTTCGGGGCCGCTTCGAACTTCCAGCAGCCTTTCCGGCCTGAATTGGCCGGCCAGTGCGTGGCAGGGTATCACGTTGGCTTTTTCCTTCAACCCAAGAATGATATCGAGTATTCGAAGTCCTTCTTTCGTGTCAAGAGAGGCAAGTCCCAGGCAGGCGTATACCGGACTTTTAACTTCTCCCATGCCAACCTCTTTCCAGTTCGGCCAGTTTATCGACGTATAGTAGGTATTTCCCTGCCGATGTTGATAAGAGGCAAAGCAATCCATAAACGAATTGGCGGCCGCGTAATCGCCGATGCCGGAGGCAAGTGCCGGGACAATCGCCGAAATAGACGAAAAGAGCAGAAAAAAATCCAAATCGTCGTTTTTAAAAATATTGTGAAGTGTTTCGAGCCCTTTCGTTTTCGGCTCCATGACCTGCAAGATGTCTTCGGCCCTTTTTTTCGCAACCGCCGGATTGTTGTTCAGGAACATGCCCGC
>CAZNTU010000036.1:8782-33969 GCA_964575975.1 uncultured Desulfobacteraceae bacterium | reverse complement strand
TGGGCTTGTATGTCGCCCCCTTTCAGGGTTCCCCCAAATCCGTTACAATCAGCATCACGATAATACCCTTGGGTGTCTTCTGTCTGGATCACCAACTCTTTACAAGCGTCAAGCCCTACTTTCTTGGACGCCTCGTGGGACGAACGAAAAATATCGTTGAAAGTAGCGCCAACTTCGGCCAAATCCACTTTCTCGTCGGAGCTGTCGTACGCTAGCACCTCGCCCGTAAAATTCATGATTGCCGCAGCCTTGTATCCCTTGATCTCCTTCAATTCCTGAATGTAACTTCAAGCGCCATAACAAAATCCTCCTTATTAATAGTTGGTGTTTCCGTTTCATTTGCAGTTAAGTTTTCCATGTTCACCGACTCCGAATATTCCGGTCCGGCGGCTTCGGCTATTTCGTCCTCCATTGAATTCCCCGAAATTTCAGGGTCGCCTTCGCGCCCATCCGAATCGAATCGCGGGTCTTCGCGCTTGCTTTTCGCTTCGTCCTTCAACCGCATGGCTTCCATAATCAAATTCATGAGCTCAGCTTGAATTCTTCGGGCGATTTTCTTGTTCGGCAGCTTTAAAAACCGAATTTTGACCGAATTCAACGCGATCATCTTCATCGCTGCGGATTCCCCCGTGAGGTCGCCGAAAATCGCGTCCTAAAGCTCTCCGTCTTGGAAATAGAACAATCCTTTGCCCTCCGGAGATTTCACCTCGAAAAGGCATGATTTCTCTTCCATTTCAATCAACTGAAGAAAGTTGACCACGGAAATGCCCGTAAGCGTTCCATCCGTGACTCCAATCGAAAGGCCTTCGAAAATGGCCTGCGCAAAATCTTTTATTTTGAAGGGTTTCTGCAAAAAAGAGAGAAGATTCCGAGGCAGTCTTTCCATAATCTCGGGAGTGCTGTGGGCTGTCATGGCAATGCATGGCAAGGAGGGATAATTCTCGCTGATATGCGCCAGCAAAGCAAGGCCGTCCATTCGCGGCATTTGAAGGTCGGTCGCCACAAGCGAGATCGGATTTTTTTCAAGCGCCTCCGCCGCCTGCAATCCGTCTTCGGCGAAAACCGCAGTGAATCGGACTTCATATTTGGACAAGCTTTTTTCAACAGATAGGAAAAATTCGAATCGTCGTCAACTATCAAAACCGTATCCATCATATGCTCCGAATCAGGTGTTTGTCTGCAATTATCGGTCAAACTCGAAGACGAATTTTGTTTCATCATGCTTTCGGATTCGACAGTTTGTATGTGATCAGTTTAATTCTCAGAACCAGCCAGATCCAATGAGTATCAAATTAACACTAATTTTGCCGATTTACAAGTGAAAGATTCGAAGCGCCCCGCCTGTGTACATCTTTGCATTGTCTATTGACACCACGTTATGAGCAATGTTACATGAACTCCTTCATCTTGCTTTTTCGCATGGCATTCAATGAAAAAAGGAGGCTTCGAATTGAAAATAGGCGTTGCCCAAATAAAATGCCGCACGGACAATCCTGCGGCCAATGTTTCCAAAATAACGGATTTCGTCGAAAAAGCCGCCGCCCGTAACTGCCAAGCCATCGTTTTTCCCGAAATGGCGGACACAGGATATGAAGCGACCGTGATCCGCCGTTTCGCTTCGTCCTGGACGGACGGCCCCGTCAAATCGATTCGCGGCGCAGCCCGGAAACATCGCGTTTTCGTCGTGTGCGGGCTTTCCGAACTGGATGCCGGTCGGCTCTACAATACCATAGCGATTGTCGACCCCGATGGCGAACTGCTCGGCAAATACAGAAAAACCCATTTGGCCGCGTTTTCTCCACTCGACGAGGATAGAACCTTCGCGCCCGGAAATTCGTTGGAGACGTTTCAAATAGGGGACATGAAATGGGGGGCGATGGTTTGCTACGACCTCCGTTTTCCGGAAGTCGCCCGTTCGCTTGCCTTGAAAGGGGCGGAAGTCGTGGCGCTTAGTTCCGCCTGGCCCTTTCCACGGTTGAGGCATTGGGAAACCCTTGTAAACGCGCGCGCCATCGAAAATCAAATGTTTATCCTGGCTTCGAACCAAGTCGGCAGCAACGGAAACGTCACCTTTTGCGGCGCGAGCAGGATCGTCGATCCGTTCGGGACAACTTTGGTTGCGGCCTCCGAGGAATCGGAAACTCTAATAACGGCGGAAGTTCAGAAAGACCGTCTGGAATCCGTGCGAAACGCCATGCCCGTCTTCCAGCACAGGCGGCCGAGGATCTATACCATGCAATCCAGGCAGAACATCAGACGTCGCAGACGTCCCTGATCAATTTTTCCTTCAATTTACGGAATTCGTCCTCGTCGATGATTCCCTGTTCCTTCAGCTCCGACAACTCCTTTATTTTCCGGACGGAATCGTCAACTGCTGCGGCGGCGGAAGTTCCTTCCGAACCTTCCAGCAACAGCACCTCCTTCTCCCGGTATTCTATGCCCTGCCGTCCTCCGTTGCCGCCGTAGGAAAGGCTGAAGAGTCCGCCCAAAAGCTCGAGTTGCACGGTTTCCCCCCGGTTCGCCCTCTCCTTCGCCAAGTCAATGGCCGCCGCGCCGTCCTTCTTCAACCTTCTGAACAACCGATAACAAAATCGACCTGCGAAATATGTCGTAAGTCCCGCCACGACAATCCCGCCGCCCAAAATCAAGTACCGAAAATCGAGCACTCCCTTGATCAGGACAACGACAAACGTCGCCAGAAGCGGTACCGCGAAAAGCGCGACAATGATTAGGTAAAACAACCCCACGCTCGACACGAGATCGATCTGCCTGCGAACATAGTCGCTTTGCATTTTTTCCCTGAACCACCTTCTCACGAAACGAACTCCTTTGCCCCCGTTTTCGGGGCGTTGCCTGAAAAACAGTCCCCATTATACATAAAGGCGGACACGATACAAGGGTTAAAAACAGGCGTCGGGCTTTATGAATTCGGGGTTCGAGAGAGACGAGGCCCGAACGCCAGTTTTTTTCCGGATCGTCGGTTTTCCGGTAGCACCGCCTTCCACGGCGGCGCGGCGCCTCCGAAGTCCGGATGCCCTTGCCAAACACGCCCCCTGATGGTATTAAATCCAATCGCATTTTCGATCGCCTCCCGGAAATTCATGAGCCCCGGCAAAAAAGTTGCGGGGACAACCAAAAAAAAGGGCGCAAAGGATCGCACTTAAATGAATTCGAAAAATTCTCCGTCCTGGAAAGCCGAAACCCGGTTCAAGGCCGAACCGTCAATGGAGCTGAATTCGATAATCGTAAAAGGCGCAAGAGAGCACAACCTGAAAAACATCGACATCGAACTGCCCAAGAAAAAGCTGATCGTATTCACGGGCGTTTCCGGCTCGGGCAAGTCGAGCCTGGCATTCGACACGATTTTCGCGGAGGGCCAACGAAGGTACGTGGAATCCCTTTCCGCCTACGCCAGACAGTTCATCGGCCAAATGGAAAAACCCAAGTACGACACTATTCGCGGTCTTTCTCCCACCATTTCCATCGAACAGAAATCCGCCGGCAAGAACCCGAGATCGACCGTGGGCACCATCACCGAAGTGTACGATTACCTCAGGGTGCTGTTCGCCCGCGCCGGTCGGCAATACTGCTACAAATGCGGCAAAACCGTCGGGCGCGGAAACGCCCAAAGCATGGTGAACCGAATCCTGGAGCTTCCGAAGAAAACGCGGATCATGATTCTCGCTCCTTTAGTGGAGAACCGGAAGGGAGAACACAAGGAACTTTTCAAGCTCTTGCGGCAGAAAGGATTCGGGAGGGTTCGCGTAAACGGCGTCGTTTTAACCATCGAGGAAGTCCAGGCGCTCGCCAGGCATAAAAAGCACAACATCGAGGCCGTCGTGGACCGTCTCGAAATCCGGGAGGGAGAGGAATTCAAAAAACGACTCACGGATTCGGTCGAAACCGCGCTGAAACTGGGAAACGGAAAAATCGTCGTCCACGTCGTCGACCGGGAGGACCTCTTCATGAGCGAGGCCCGTTCATGCTGCGGAGTCGCCTACCCCGAATTGTCCCCGGCCTTGTTCTCGTTCAACTCTCCCCTGGGCATGTGCTCGGACTGCAATGGAATCGGCGAGCGGCTCTCGATGGACGTCGACAAGATCGTCCCTGACAAGAGCCTGTCGATTCGCCAGGGGGCGGTCTTGCCTTGGCGCAACTATTTTCTGAAAAGCACCGGGGAAAGCAATGAAAACGGCTCGTGGGGCTTGCGTCAGATTTTGGCCATGAAGGAGCAATGGGGCGTCGATCTGGACATCCCATGGAACGAACTTCCCCTTAAACAAAAAAACCTGATCCTGTACGGAGCCGACGGAGAAGAGATGACGGTCCGGTGGGATTCGGATAAAATCCACGGGGCCTTCACGGTTTCCTGGGAAGGCCTTGTCAACACGCTCATGCGCCGATACATGCAGACCCAGTCCGATAGCCAGAAAAAGTGGTACGCCTCGTTCATGTCCTCCTCGACCTGCCCGACCTGCGACGGAAACCGGTTGAAGCCGGAAGTGCTCCACGTGAGAATCGACGGACGCTCGATCATGGATGTCTGCTCCATGACCGTGGGAGACGCCCACGACTTTTTGAAAAATATAAAATTCGCCGGGTCCAGGGAAATAATCGCCTCGGAGCTGGTGAAGGAAATTTGCGGGCGACTAAAGTTTCTGATCAACGTCGGACTGGATTACCTTTCGCTGAACCGAAAGGGGCCCACCTTGTCCGGAGGGGAGTCCCAGCGAATCCGCCTGGCCTCCCAAGTCGGCTCGGAACTCACGGGGGTGCTCTACATTCTTGACGAACCATCCATAGGTTTGCACCAACGGGACAACATCAAATTGCTGGAAACCCTATGCCATCTCCGCGACATCGGCAACACTCTCATCGTGATCGAACACGACCGGGAAACCATGGAAGCCTCGGACTGGATCGTGGATATCGGGCCGGGCGCGGGGCTTCTGGGAGGACAAATCGTCGCGCAAGGCCCGCCGGAAGAAATAATGGCAAACAGAATGTCCATTACGGGTCGATACTTGTCCGGCGAGAAACGAATCGAAATTCCCGCCAAAAGAAGACAACCCGGGAAAGACGCAGAACATTGGATTGCGATCGTCAAGGCGGCGGAAAACAATTTGGCAGGTATAACGGTCAAACTGCCGCTGGGGCTTTTCGTAGTGGTGACCGGCGTGTCGGGAGCGGGTAAAAGCACCCTCGTGAACCAGATTCTGTATCCGGCCATCGCTCGCAAGCTTCACAAATCGGACGTCGTGCCAGGCAAGCACGGAAGCATTCGGGGCTTGTCGAAACTCGACAAAGTCATCAACATAGACCAGAAAGCCATCGGGCGCACCCCCCGAAGCAACCCCGCGACCTACACGAAAGTGTTCGACCACATCCGCGACCTGTTCGCTCTACTACCCGAATCCCGGACTCGAGGGTACGGAAAAGGACGGTTTTCCTTCAACGTGAAGGGCGGACGATGCGAAGCCTGCAAGGGAGACGGCTTCATCAAGGTGGAAATGCATTTTTTGGCCGACGTCTACGTGCCGTGCGAAAGCTGCAAGGGCAAAAGGTTCAACGACGCGACTCTCGAGGTTAAATACAAGGGGCACTCCATCGCCGACGTCCTGGACCTCTCGGTCCGGCAGGCCATGGAGCTTTTCAAGACCCATCCCGCAATCCGGGCCATCCTGCAGACTCTCATGGACGTCGGCCTGGGCTACATCAAACTGGGCCAGTCGGCAATCACCCTGTCCGGCGGGGAAGCCCAAAGGATCAAGCTTTCCCGCGAACTGGCGAAAAAAAGCACGGGCAGGACCCTCTACATCCTGGACGAACCCACCACCGGACTTCATTTCCAAGACATAGAGATGCTTTTGGAAGTGATAGGACGTCTCGTGGACGCTGGGAACACCGTGATCGTGATCGAACACAACCTGGATGTCGTCAAAACCGCCGACTGGATAGTCGATCTTGGTCCCGAGGGGGGCGACTCCGGCGGAAAGGTCGTGGCCGAAGGCCCCCCCGAAAAGGTCGCCGAATCCGAAACAAGCTATACCGGTTTTTTCCTGAAGGAAATCATCCTCGGGGATCGAGCCAGATCGGATGCAACGTGTTGACAGTCTCCTTCACTTGTTTCATCGCGTTCAAAAGACGGGAATACATGATCGCCAGGCCGATGATTTCGCACAGGGACAACAACGAATCCAAGTCGCCTTCCGAGACCTCCCACGTATCGTGATGATATAGCCTCAAAGCGCCTATGACTCGCCCGTAAAGTTTCACAGGAAGCGACACGATCGCCCTGACTCCCTCGGCCTTCGCCTCTTCCGGGTATTGGAGCATAGCCGAATCGGCGGTGTCGGAAACGACCACGCATTCGCCCTTGACCGTCCTGGCTATGCTTCGGGCGGAAAGCAGCGGGCCTTTGTTCACATAATCGATGCTAAGCCCGAACCCCCCCAGCAATTCCAGTTCCTCCGTCTCCAGGTTCAGGATGAAAAGGTTGCATCCCTTGATCCCGAGTCCGCCGACAATCAACTGGGAAAGATGGTTCGCCATCAAATCCAGTTCGTCGGATTGCGCCACCGCCCGCGAGACCACCTTGAACAATTCCATGTCTATTTTTTTATCGATGCCCATGAAAGCCTCCTTGTTTTTTTCGTGTTTTCCAACGGCTAATCCGAAAAAGGGGAAAAATCAGGACACGATACTCACCGTTATATTTTTCGCGCCTTCCACGACCTTGTTGAAAACGTTCCCGGTAAAGAAGCGTTTTATTCCCCCGGACTGGCGATTCAGCACAATGATGTCCGTGTTCTCGTTCCTGGAATAATCCAGTATCTCGGCCGCCACCTCCTTTTTCCGGGGTTTGTAGACGCATTTCACGTTTTCGGGCGAAAAACCGTTTTCGAGCAGATATTCCCGCGCCTTTTCCAGCTCTCGCTCCTGGTCGGAAATTTTTTGGCCGAGGTAGCTCAGGTTTTCGCGAAGTTTCGACGTGACCTCGGAGTTGCTCACCTTGATTTCCGGAAGCGCCGTGTACGCGTGGAACAAAACCACCGAAGCCTCCCGCCCTTCCGCGAAATTCTTGACGACGAAATCCAAGGCTTTTTTGTCCTGCGGGGTGAAGTTGTAGGGAACAAGTAATTTTTGAACAGCCATAGCGCCCTCCTTTTTTCTTGAAATTATAGCGATCGAAAAACGACCGGTCTTCCTGGAGTTCTTGCCGATTGGAAAAACCGAATCGTATAGGACTCAAGTTAGGGGCTCGCTACGTGACTTTTAATTTGGTGGAGCGATAATGCTCGCTTATGCCCTCATATGGAACAGTCTCATAAAGAAAAATTGGCTGTCAAGCATTTATTCGGAAAACGGTTCTCGGTTGGTGGAAACTCGGTTGTACAGGTCGGGTCTGCGATTGGGAAAGAAATAGCGCATTTTGTGCCCTCGCACGGCTTCCAAATCGGCGGCTTTCAAATCGACGACCAGCAAGCCCTCGTCGCCGCTCAGGTCTTTGTCGATGATTTCCCCGGACGGTCCGATGGCGATGGCGAGCCCGGGAAAACCGAGGCCGTTTCCGTTCTCTCCGGTTTGATTGCAGGCGATGATAAAAACGCCGTTGTCGAAGGCGCGGGCTGGAAGATGACGCATCCAGGAGTTGTATTTTTCCTCGGGAAGCCCCCGGGGAGAGGCGTGGGGGATGAAGATGACGTCGGCGCCGCCGGCGGCCATGCAGCTGGAAAGCTCGGGGAAGTGGACGTCGTAGCAGAGCTGAATTCCGAATTTAACCCCTTCGATTTCGAACAGGGGAATATCGTTTCCGGCGGAGAACAACTCCTTTTCCGGGGGGGCGACATGGATTTTTCTGTAGATTTCGACCGAGCCTCCGGGTTTCGCCACCAAATGGGTCGCAAAGATTCGGCCGTCTTCGTTCCTTTCCGCCATGCCCGCCAAAACGGCGATTCCTTCCTCGTCGGCTATAGCGGAAATTTCCCCGACAGCCGGACCCGGCACGGTTTCCGCCGACTTCAAAATATCCGCGCGGCTGCTGTACCCGGTTACGTTCATTTCGGGAAAACAGACCAGCTCGGCCGACTGCTCCTTGGCGCGACGGGCCATTTTTTTCGTCAGCTCGAGGTTGTCCTCAACCCGATGAACCATCGACCGGCAAACGGCCGCCGCTATCCGGATGTCTCTCATTGCCTTGCCGCCATTTTATTCCAAATCGAATTTCGCCCTGATCTTGAAAACCTTGGTCGCCGGCAAATCGATGATCTCCTCGACACCGGTCTGTCGCGAGATGGTCTCGAGATTCTCGGCGATGATTTCGCGGGAGGGCGCTATAAACGTAAACCACACGTTGTATTTGTTTTCCCGCTGGTAATTGTGGGTGACGCCCGAAAAACGGTTCACGGCTTCGGCGAACAGCTCCAGCTTTTCTTCGGGAACGCGGGCCGCGCAAAGC
The DNA here is from genome assembly GCA_964575975.1 of uncultured Desulfobacteraceae bacterium. Classification (GTDB taxonomy): domain Bacteria; phylum Desulfobacterota; class Desulfobacteria; order Desulfobacterales; family SKZT01. The sequence continues at coordinate 25,511 of CAZNTU010000036.1, read as the reverse complement.
GTACTCACGAATCCCAGCTTGGCCGGCACGAAATTGCCCCCGATCCTCCGAATTATGCCGATTTCCTTGAGCCTGGAAAGCCGGTCGATCACTTCCTGCTCTGTCAATCCGAACTCATCGCCGATGGCCAAATACGGTCGCGAAGCGATCGGAAAGTTGGATTGAATCCGATTCAGTATCGCCTTGTCCGTGTCGTCCATCAGGGGCGCTTCGCATGTTTCTTTTTCGTTCATATCATTTTTCCGGAATAAAACGCACGTGCAATTTGCGGTTTCGAGGTCCGTCGAATTCGCAGAAAAAGATTGCCTGCCAAGTTCCCATGACCAGAGCGCCGTTTTCGATTCCGACCAATGCGGAAGCCCCTATCAGGGTGGATTTGATGTGCGCGGGGGAGTTGCCCTCCATGTGGCGGTAATCCGCTTCCCAGGGAACCATTCTGTTTAAAATCGCGAGGATATCCGACTTGACGCTGGGATCGGCCCCTTCGTTGATGGTCACGGCGGCGGTCGTGTGGGGCACGTAAAGCATGCAGACGCCGTCCTTCAAACCGGATTTTTTCACCTCGCCTTGCACCTGCGAGGTAACATCGATCATCTCGGTTTTCGCGTTGGTTTTAACCTGCAATATCATGGCGCGCCTCCTTCTTCTTGTTAAAAAAAAAGGCCCCGCCATGAAGCGGGGCCTTCCATAAACTCGAATAAAATCGGATATGTGAATCTCCGATTAGACGCATCCGGTCGGTTTGGGCAGACCGGCCATTTTACAGGCTCCCTTGCCCGGTCCAGACGGGAACAGCTCGTAGATGTGTTTCAGTTTGAAACCGGTCACTTTGGAAAGCACGCGCACCATGGGGGCGATGCCGTTCTTTTTGTAGTAGTCCTGAAGAACGTTGATGACCTTGTGATGCTCTTCGGTCAATTCGTCGATACCTTCCTCTTTCTTGACGAATTGCACCCACTCGGGGCTCCAGTTGTCAAAGCTGTCAATGAAACCGTCTTCGTCTACATTAAATGATTTTCCCTCGAATTCGACTGTCGGCATTTAAAATTCCTCCTTCATGAAATTAATGTATTTATGCGGCCCGCGGCCTTCTGACCTGTAAAATTTTAAAAATAGATGTTTAACGTGTTTGTCGCAGGATGTCAATACCAAATTGAACATTTGCTTGTCGTCAACTCCAACGAATTAACATGCACAAAGCGCTAGGACCCCCCGAATTTCTAATATTCCTTCGGCATTGTGTTGAGCTGTTCGAGCGTGAAAACAGGTCCGTCCTTGCAAACGAAATGACGGCCTATGTTGCAGTGCCCGCAAATTCCGATGCCGCATTTCATGCGGTTTTCCAGACTCATGATGATGTGTTTGTGATCGTATCCCCGTTTTTCGAGCACTGGCTGCGTAAATTTGATCATGATGGGAGGCCCGCACACGATGGCGTAGGTGTCGTCGTCCCCCGGAGGGGCCTTCTGGTCGGTAATGGTGGGCACGAACCCCTTGTTGTATTTCCACTTGGGATCGTCGGTCCCGTCCACCGTGATATGCATGTGGATGTCGTCCCGCTTTTCCCATTCCTTTAGTTCGTCCACGTACAACAACATGCCGGGCGTTCTGGCGCCGTAAATGACGTGAATGTCCTTGAACTTGTCCCGGTTGGCGAGCATGTACACGATGGACGAGCGAAGAGTTGTGAAGGCGAATCCGCCGCCGATGATGACGACGTTCTTGCCCTCCATGATCTCCCAGGGATACCAGTTTCCCAACGGCCCCCGGATTCCCATCACGTCCCCGACCTTCATGTTGTGCAAATGCGTCGATACAAGCCCGACCTTGTTCACCGTAAATTTCAGAAAACCCTTTTCCACCGGGCTGGAAGCGATACCAATGGGGATTTCCCCCTTGCCCGCTATGGACAACTCCGCGAACTGTCCCGCCTTGTAATCGAATTTTTCTTCGTCCTCGGGATTGATAAAGACATATGTGAATGTCTTTAAATTCCTATCTTCTGTTTCCGTGACAATATCGGTAATGCGGACCGGATACGGCAAATATGGATTCTGCACGGTCTACCCCCTTGCTAAGTCGTTACCGGACAAGCTTCGGGCTGGTTCATCAGCTCGCAAACTTTTCGGATGTCAATGTTGACGGGACAATAGCGGACGCAACGGCCGCATCCGACGCACTGAATTCCCGCATCGTACTTGTCCAAATAGTATTTGAGCTTGTGCATGAACCGCTGGCGCACCCTTTGAAGTTTCTGACCGCGAGGATTGTGCCCGGACCCGTGAAGCGTGAAAAGCGGGTACATGCAACTGTCCCAGTTCCTTATCCTCGCGCCGCAAGGTCCGCAGGTTTCGTCCTGAACGTCGAAACACCAGCAAGTCGGGCACACGAACGTGCAGGTGCCGCAGTTGATGCAGGAAAAGGACACGTCCTCCCAGAACGGCGCCTCGTAGATCTCCATGGCCGACTTGCCCTTGAGATTCGCGGTGGAAACTCTCGACTTGATTTTCCCCTCGGCTTGCTCTTTCATGTTGTCGATTCGGGCTGCGGCCTCGGCGTCCGCCTCTTTGGTCCAACCGGCCGCGTCCGCGAAAGCCTCGCCTTTTTCCGTGAGAACTTTGGCCAGAAATCCGTCGCCCTCCTCCACGAGAAGCACGTCCAACCCTTCGTCGTTGAAAGGACCGCAACCCGCGCTGGTGCAAAAGCAGCTCGAGCACGGTTCGTCGCAGGCAAGCCCCACCATCGTGGTGGATTCGTACCTTTTCAACCAATAGGGATCCTTGTACTCCGGAGTGTCGAAATTGAGCCTGACCAACGGAAACGCCTTCGCGTCGCAGGGCCTGATCCCCAAAACGGCACGGGGAGAATAGTCCTTTTCGGTCTCTTTCAGGACGTCATGGTCGGGATCGTTTTGATCCAGCGTATAATCGAACAATTTCTCGGATTGCGGATAGACAAGCGATCTGGGCGAAAGCCGGGTGTTTTGAAAGTCGAAATCCGGAAGCTCCCCCTGGCCGAGTTCCTTGAAATCGTGGAACTCGCCGTCTTTTGCAGGGCCGAACAACCGAAAGGATTTCCCAACCTTCTCCAATCCGCTGGCCCAGTCTTCCTTTCCAATTTTTATAACTTTCATGCCATCTGCCTCTGTCAATTTTTAAGTGTATATTCCGTGAGCACGCCGCTTGCTGTCGGGCTGGGCGAAAACCGGAAATTTATGCAGGAAAACTCTTTTCGTCGAACCCTCCGGCGACCTACTTGATGAAATCCTCGGGATCGTTGGTCTTGTATACATCCAAGGGAGGTCTTTTGTCCGGGGTCAGCCCGGCTTCCCAGCCGTAAAGTTCCTTGACGTCCTTGTTGAGCTTCTTGGTGAATTCGCGCATGTTGATACCCACAGGGCAAGCCCTCTCGCAGGCTCCGCAATCGGTGCATCTTCCCGCGCAGTGATACGCCCGCAAAAAATGGAAAGTTCTGGTATCCACCGCGTCGATAGATTTTCCCACCCACTGCGGGCGGGACTCGTCGACGAAGCACGTGGGGCAATAACAAAGAGGACACGCGTTTCTGCAAGCGTAGCACCGGATGCAGTTTTTCAGCAAATCGTCGAAATGCGCCCATTTCTCCTCGGAAGTCATGGCTTCGACCTTGCGCACATCCTCGTACTGGTCCACGTCCTTCTGCTCTTCCACCAAGTCGGCGACCAGTTCGTCGTATATGACCGGGTTCCTGTGGACGCAAACCTTGCAGTTTCCCTGCATCACCTCTCGCTTTTCGAACACCTTCGCGTCCCCGCCGCCCTCGACGACCACCCTGTCGCCGTCCTCCTCCACATTCGCTATTTCCTTGCCGAAGAGAGCGGCCACTTTCCTCTTGTCGATCATTCCCTTGCAGGGCACTCCGATGATGTAAAGCTGCTCGCGCTTGATTTTGTTTTCGACGATATGGACGCAGATGTTTCTGGAATCGCAGCCCTTGGCAACGATCCCGATCCTCTCCTTGCGGTCGGTCAGGTAATTGGCCAAGTTGATGCCGCAATTGGCGTCCCAAACCAATCGACCGGCCTCGTCGGCGCTTTTGACGATCGTGGGCTCGTTCATCATGGGCACGGTCCCTTGCCTGAAACCGATCACCATATCCACCTTGCAGTCCTTCAAGAGCTGCTTGGATATTTCCCGTATCTTTTCCGTATATTCCCGCATCTTATGCAACCTTGGCTTCTTTTTTGATGAAATTTTTTCTGGGACCCAGGGCTTTGACGGCCTCGGTGACCTCGGTGACCACCTTCACGAACTTGGTCGATTCGGCGGACGATATCCACGAGAACTGAAGACGGCCAGGTTCGATTCCCATGTGTTCCATCAGGTTCTTGAACAGGGCGAATTTCCGACGAGCATAGTAATTACCTTCCAGGTAATGGCATTCACCCGGATGTCACCCGGAAACCCAAACTCCGTCCGCCCCTTCTCTCAAAGCGGCCAGAAAGAATTTGGGACTCATCCTTCCGGTGCATGGAATGCGTATCACGCGGATGTTCGGCGGATACTGCATCCGGCTGACCCCCGCGAGGTCCGCCGCCCCGTAACTGCACCAGTTGCAGAGAAAGCTTACGATTTTCGGTTCCCATTCGGCCATGATCACGTCTCCTTAACCTTTTGTAAAATACAAACTTGTCAATAAAACCAAATGGGGAGTATATGAAAAATAAAATTGCCATGTCAAGACAAATCGTTGCTATTCTAATATGTTACGGCGTTCCCCAAAGCGCCGAAAAACGGCCGATTCGACCGTCGTTGGCGGGGTTTGCAATGAGAATATGCTCAAAAAAACGCGCGGGCGAACGCATCCGCATATTGATTTGCCATTTCGTTCTAATTATTGTACTAAGAATTTCCGACAGAAGTTTGCAAACGGATTGCACAAACGGCGCGTATAAATTTTTCTCTTAAAATGCCAATTAAAAAGCCAGGGAAAGGAGAACCAATGAAGTTTGAAAATTTGGAAGCGATCATTGATTTCGCGATCGAAAAGGAAGTCGAGGCAGCCGAATTCTACGAAACGGCCAGCAGGGAAGAGTCCTTTTCGGGGGCCAAGGACATGCTGCTCGACTTTTCCAAAGAGGAAAGGAAACACCAGGCCCTCTTGGAGAATTTCAAGACCAAAGGGTTGGGTACGAGCCTTTCGGAATACAAGCTCAAGTGGATCAAGGACATCAAACGGGGAGATTACCTCGTTGAGTTAGGGTACGAGCCTGGCATGGCCTACAACGACCTTCTGTTGCTGGCGATCAAGCGCGAAGAAAAGGCTTTGAAGCTGTACAACGACCTTCTCAAAGAAGTGGAAACCGAGGACGCGACCAAGATGTTTCAGGTTTTATGCCAAGAGGAGGCCAAACACAAACTCAAACTGGAAACTCTGTACGACGACTATATGGCCGAAATGGGCGATTGACCCGTTTTTGACCGGAACGAGGAGGCGGCCGGACGGCCGCCTCGGTCCCTTTTTGGCTTTCGGCAACTTCGTTTCCGGAGCCGCCATTCTTTCGAACCGATGAACTCTCTCGCGCCCAAACCTAAAATCGTAGTGATATGCGGCCCCACCGCGTCGGGAAAAACCTCAGTCGCCATTCGTCTGGCCCGCAAGTTCGGCGGAGAAATCATAAGCGCGGATTCGAGGCAGATTTACCGGCATTTGGATATCGGCTCCGCGAAGCCCACGGCCGAGGAACAGGCTTTGGCTCGGCACCATCTTATCGATATCGTCGAACCCGACGAGGATTTCGACGCCCGAAAGTTCGGCGTTTTATCACGCGCGGCAGCCATGGAAACCATTGGAAGAAAAATGATTCCCATCGTGGCGGGGGGGACCGGTTTGTACATCAAATCCATGCTTTACGGTCTGTTCGAGGACTATCCTTCGGCGCCGAAAGTCCGACGCGAGCTAAAATACGAGGCCGAAAAGTTCGGCGGGGGCGTTCTGCACGAGAGATTGAAAAAGACGGACCCCGAAACCGCGGAACGATTGCACCCCAACGACGTGCAGCGCATCGTGAGGGCGCTGGAAGTGTACGAGGTCTCGGGAAAACCTATTTCGCAGTTGCATCGCGAACATCGCTTTTCCGAAGAAACGTTCGACGCCTTGAAAATCGGTCTGTTTTTGGAGAGGAATATCCTTTACGACCAAATCGATCACCGGATCGACGCGATGATCGCAGAAGGCTTGCTGGACGAAGTTCGAAGCCTTGTCGAACGCGGCTACGCCTCCGACCTCGAGTCCCTGAAGGCCATCGGCTACAGCCATATGATCGGTTTCCTCCAAGGCAGGCTTTCCTGGGAGGAGGCGGTCGAAACTTTGAAACGGGACACCAGGAGATACGCCAAAAGGCAAATGACATGGTTCAGGGCGGATCCAGGCATCAACTGGATGGAACCGTCCGAGATCGAAGCCATGGCGACCCTCGTGGAACGTTTTCTGAATTGAAAACAAGCTCGGGGCGGGCATGGAGGGACATGCCTTTCCGGGCCGTTGACGCGACTTTTTTCCATCGACTATATTGTAAAATTCGTCGATACGTTTATCGATCGCGAGAATTTTCAACCACGACACCGTGCGGAGGATACGGACATGAACATTGCCATCGTAGGCGGAGGACATCGTTGCAAGGAACTGATGGAAGTCGTCGAAAGACACAATTTCAAAGAAATCCATCCCAAAATAGTGGCGGTCGCGGAGATAAACCCCGAGGCCCCCGGATTGATCAAAGCCGCCGAGCTGGGCCTTTTCATCACCTCCGACTACAACGACCTTTTCGTGAGGGACGACATCGAACTCATCATCGAACTGACGGGGTACATGGAAATCTACAACGACATCCTGAAAAAGAAAAAATTCTACGTGCGCGCCATCTCGTCCCGGACGGCGCGTCTGTTCTGGGAAATCGCCCGCATTTCCACCTTGCAGAAAAAGACCGACCAGAAGCTGCAAGAGGCAAAGGCCATGTACGAAGCGGTTTTCAACAAGCTGATCCAGGAAGACGTGATGGTTATCGGCTTCGATCATCGTATTATCGACATCAACGAGAGCATGCTCAAAAAACTCGGGCTGACGCGGGAGGAAACGATCGGAAAACCGTGCTACGAGATTACCCATCATCAATCCGTCCCGTGTTCCGGCGAGCAGCACCCCTGCCCCCTCGTTCAAACGCTGGAAACCGAAAAACCGTTCCAGACGACCCACGTCCACAAGGATAAAAAGGGCCGGGACGTGTTTTTCTCCATCTCCACGTATCCGTTGCTCGAGGGCGACGATATCATCGGGGCCATCGAAATATCCCGCGACATCAGCAAGGAAATGAAAATGCAGAAGGTAATGATGCACCAGGAAAAACTGGCCTCCATCGGCCGCCTTTCCGCCGGAGTCGCCCACGAGATCAACAATCCGCTCACCACGATTTTGACGACGGCGATGCTGATTCAGGAAGACTTGGAAAAGAACGATCCCATATACGCGGAATTGCAGACCATTACAAACGAAACCCTTCGCTGCCGGAAAATCGTCACCAGCCTTCTCAATTTCGCGCGGCAAACCAAGCCTTCCAAAAAAAAGGTCGATCCGGTCAAAGTCATCCACGAAAGCATCACTCTGACTAAAAAGCAAGCGGCGTTCAAAGACGTGGAGATCGAATTCGTCAACAACGAAGACGTTCCCGCCATTTGTTTGGATCCGGGCCAGATCCAGCAAGCGCTGATCAACCTTGTCATCAATGCCGTGGAAGCGACCGAGCCGGGCGGAAAAATAGCCTTGCGTCTTAATCAGGACGCGGACAAAGGCATTGTCGAAATCCAGGTGAGCGATACCGGTTCCGGCATCGACCCGGAGATCCTGAACAATATTATCGATCCTTTTTTCACCACGAAGGAAGAAGGCACCGGCCTGGGGTTGGCGATCACCCACGGCATTGTCGAACAGCACGGCGGTTCGATGGACGTAAAAAGCGAGGTCGGAAAAGGCACTACCTTTTATATAAGGCTGCCTCTCGACCAGGGAGATCAGGTAGATCAAAAAGACCAGAGAGACCGGAAAGCTCGGGGAGAATGTCATGGAGACTGAAGTCCCCCGGATTCTGGTCGTGGACGACGAAGTCCAAATATGCAAAAATTGCGCGAAAATTCTCGGCAAGCTGGGTCACGAGGTCCAGTACGCCCTCAATGGCTACGACGCTCTTCGCATGGTAGCCGAGCAGGACTTCGACGTGGTGGTCACGGATTTGAAGATGAGCCGCCTTGGCGGCATGGAGGTGTTGCGCCAAGTCGTGGAATCCTCGCCCGAAACCCGCGTCATCGTCATTACCGGTTACGCCAGCGTGTCGTCGGCCGTGGAAACGATGAAACTGGGGGCGTTCGACTATCTTCCCAAACCCTTCTCCCCCGACGAATTGCGCTCCGTGGTCCTCCAGGCGCTGGAGGAAAGGGAATCGATGCTGCAAAACCGGCGGTTGAGGCAGCTGCGGGACAAGCCTTCCGGACCCGTTTCCCACCGGCTCGTCGGAGACAGCGATAAAATGAAAAAAGTGGTCTCCATGATCCAGAAAGTCGCTCCCACGGACGCCAACGTTCTCGTCTACGGCGAAAGCGGCACGGGAAAGGAGCTGGTCGCCCGCGCGGTCCACGCCAACAGCCTGAGAAAGGACCGGGTCTTTTTCGCCGTCGATTGCGGGACCCTCTCCGGAGACCTGCTGGAAAACGAACTTTTCGGCCATGCCAAGGGGGCGTTTACCGACGCGCACCAGGAAAAGAAAGGCATCTTCACCCAAGCCGACAAAGGCACGGTCTTTCTGGACGAAATCGCCAACGTCGATCTGGAAGTCCAGGGAAAGCTCCTTCGCTTTCTGGAAAACCGCGAGTTCTTGCCAGTCGGCTCCACGAAACCCGTCAAAGTGGATGTGCGGCTTATTTTCGCCACCAACAAAAATCTTCAGGACATGGTCGAGCAGGGCGTTTTCAGGGAAGACTTCTATTACCGCATTTTCGTCTATCCCATCATGCTGCCCCCTCTGCGCGAGAGACGGTCGGATATCCTCCCCATCGCCTACTTTTTTCTGGAACAGTTCAACCGGAAAATGAACAAGTCCATCGATGGCTTCGAACAGAATACCGCCAACCGCATGGTCAATTTCAACTGGCCGGGCAATGTCCGCCAACTGAGAAACGCGGTCGAGCGCGCCGCCATTCTGTGCGAGGGCAAACAGATCGCTCTCGCGGAACTGCCCGTGCTAAGCGAAATCGGCGAAATCGAACACCTGATCGAAAATGTCCCCGCTACCAACGAAGAACTGAAAAAAACCAAGAAGGAGATCCGCGAAAAGGCGGTGGCCCAGGTGGAAAAGAATTTCGTTCGAAACGCTCTCGCCCAAAACGACTGGAACGTCACCCGCGCCGCGAAAGCCGTCGGCCTCCAAAGAACCAATTTCCACAATTTGATGAAAAAGCACAATATCGCCCTTCCCAAGGCATAACTCTTCCTGGCCGACTTTTGCGCTCGAGTTCCCCCGGCCTCCAAATCTTTTCGACCTGTGCGGCAGAAGGCCGAAGTTAAAGAAAAGATTCGCATGTCACGGTAGCGCCGCCGTGGAAGGCGGCGCTACCGGGTCTGTCCACCTCTGGTTCCTGATCGGAGGTCGCCAAGCTCGCAGGTCGAATTTTCTCGACCTGCGCGTTTGGGTATAGCGGTTCGTAGGCAGGTTGAGACTTGGCGCTCTCCAAATGCGCTACCCGGTATGAAAACCAAGCCCATTCCATATACACTGTATATTTTTCACATACGCTCTTTTCTTGCGAACGGCCGTCGCTTTCCGAAACCGATCCCCGGATTAGTGGAATCCGCGACAATAGCGTGGTACGCTTCGATCCGCCACTGTTGCCGATGATCCATTCAAGAGATGCGTACGCAATCCCGCGCGTATATTTTTTTTATACACGAATGGAGCGCCCAACGGATTTTAATCGAAATATATGCAATAAATTCAAGTTGTTATGCATATCGAATTCGGTTTGGCACGAAACATGCTTTGTAAAAGAGAAAATTGAACGAAAACAATAAAACGAAAAATTGAAACGATTAACAAATACAAGGGGGAAGACATGAATACAAAAGCCAGAATAATGGTAGTCGACGACGAGAAACAAATTTGCGAGAACGTCGCGAAAATTTTGAGGAAGAACAATTACGAGATCGAAACGGCGAACAGCGCGGACGAAGCTTTGGAAAAGATGGCGCGCGAATCGTATTCGCTGTTGATTTCGGACATCGTGATGCCCGGGAAGAACGGACTGGAATTGTTGAACCTGGTTAAAACGCAATGGCCGTTGACCAAGGCCGTGATGATGACCGCCTACGCGTCCACGGACACGGCGATGAAAGCCATTCGTCTTGGAGCCCTGGACTACGTTCCGAAGCCTTTTACGCCCAACGAGCTGAGAAGGACCGTGGAAGCCGCCATCGAGGGAAAACTGGTCGAGGCGGAAGTTTCGGAAGAGGAGCGGGAGTTTATCGACGCGATAGACATCGACATTCCGTTCGACCGCGACGAGGTCGCCAAGGCGGCCGGCGAGGCTTACGCGGATTCGTTGGGACCGTCCGACATGCCGGTGGTGGAGGTCAAGACCCGCGCGCCGCTGGAAAATTTCTGCGAAGTGGGCGACATGGTTTGCGATATTTTCAAAAAGCTGGGCGCCACTTGCAAGGCGGGCAACAAAGGCGCCTGTCCGCAGAAGAAGGCCAAGAAGGGCAAAGGAGCGGCGAAGCAGGCCCCGGCATTCGACGGCAGGACGTTGATCGGAGTGGACCAGCCGTTCAATTACGAGGAGGTCCAGGCGGTCACAGGTCCCGAATACATCAACTATTTGCGGCACGACGGAGTCGTCATGCCCACTTACGAAGAGTTGAAAGCCACCGTGGAAAAAAGCATGAAGCTCGCCCGGATCGACGTTGACGTTCCGTTCGACGCCTACGAGGTGGCGAAGGCGACGGGCGAGGAATACGCGAGACAAGCGGGAAGGTCCGACATTCCGACCGTGGAAGTGACCGCGATCCAGCCCTTGGAGGGTTTTTGCGAAGTGGGCCAGATGGTTTGCGATATTTTCAAGAAGCTGGGCGCCACCTGCAAAGCCGGCGTGAAAGGCGCCAAGTGCCCGCAACTGGCCAAGGGGAAGAAAGCGGCAAAAAAGGCGGTCGGTTTCGACGCGAAAAAGTTCATCGGAGTGGACATGCCTTTCGATTACAACGAGGTGGCCGCGATTGCCGGACCGGAATACGTGGAATATCTGGTCTACGACGGGGTCGTCCAGATGCCTTACGAGCAGTTGAAGGCCAACGTGGCGAGGATGACGGCCGAAAGAGATCAAAAGAAAGCCGACGTCATCGTATTCCCCGAGACGCCGGTCACCAGGAACATACTGGTCGTGGACGACGAGGCGGCTGTCAACAACAACATCCGTAAAATCCTCGCCAAGAAGGACTACTACGTGGATCAGGCCTTCACGAAGGCGGAGGCTCTGGAAAAAATCGCGGGCAAGGCTTACAAGCTCGTCCTTCTGGACCTCAAGATTCCCGGCGTGCAAGGTCTCGAGCTTCTGGCCGCGATCAAGGAAAGCCAGCCTGCCGCCAAAGTGATCATCGTAACGGGCTACGCCAGCATCGAAACGGCCGTGGAGGCCGCTCGAATGGGCGCGGTCGATTATCTCCCCAAACCCTTCACGCCCGGCGAAATTCGAAAGGCGACCGAGAACGCCTTTAAAATAGCGGCGTAAACCTAGAAAAAACACCGTACCGGCGACTTTTTCCGACTTCGAATCGGAAAGCCCCAAAAAAGCCCGAAAGAAATCTTTCGGGCTTTTTCATTTGGAAATACGGGCCTGGTTAATTTCCTCCCCCGCTCGTTAGTAGTGCGGAGCTTGGTTTCAATTCCGGCCAGCGCGCGCTTGCGGCTTCAGCCGTCGGGGATCCCGTAGCATAGCCCCTTGTGGGCGTTGCGGAGAGAAACACCGCGCGCAAGGCCCGTAGCATAGCGATGTGGGGAGGAGAACCGCGCGTCAAGAGAAAAAACCGTCCCCCACAACGCCCACAAGGGGCTATGCTACGGGTCGGGGCGGTTCGTTCACGGCTGAAGCCGCAACTACAAGCGCGCGGACCTCGAAATGGCCGATGTTAAAGCCAAGCCTGTAGTGCGTCGTTTCCAACCTAAAATATTCTTGACCTTTTATGTCGAATCCTGTAGAAATCATTGTTTTGAGATGAATCCCATTATTATGGGATCTATCTCGTTTCGAAGTTTCAGCAACAGTATCAATTGTGAACCTTTTAGCGGGAGAACAAGGCCATGGCAAAGGATGTAATCGGTTCGGTGCTCGTTGTCGGCGGAGGCATAGCCGGCATGCGATCGGCGCTGGATTTGGCGAACTCGGGCTATTACGTATATCTTCTGGAAAAATCCCCGTCGATCGGCGGCGTGATGTCGCAGCTCGACAAGACCTTTCCGACCAACGACTGCGCGATGTGAATCATCTCGCCCGTACTGGTCGAGGTCGGCCGGCATTTGAACATAGAATTGATAACGTACGCGGATTTGGAAGAGGTGCAAGGAGAGCCCGGACATTTCAAGGTCAAGGTTCGAAAACGCGCCAGGAGCATCAAAATGGATTTGTGCACCGGTTGCGGCGCATGCGTAGAGAACTGCCCTGTGGTTCAAACGACAGCGGCTTAACCTTCCAATTCGTTTCGCGGTTTCCGGCGGTCGTCCGGAATTACGCCAATATATTGACCAGGGAGTTTTTCAGATGAACGAACCAGCTGTCAAACAGGACAACGGTATGGCGGAAGAGATCGATTTCAGGGAACTCGACGACATCATCGAGGACCAATACGGTTCCGACAAGGAGAACCTGATCATGATTCTTCAGGCCATTCAACGGAGATACAACTATTTGCCGCGCCCGGCGCTGAACTATCTGGCCGTCAAAGTGGGCGTGCCGTACAGCAAGATTTACGGGGTCGCCACCTTCTACGCCACTTTCAGCCTGGAGCCCAGGGGACGCAACATCGTTTCCATATGTCTCGGCACGGCTTGCCACGTCAGGGGCGGGGAACGGGTGCGGGAGAGGATTTGCGACACGATCCACATCAAGGACGGGCAAACCACCGACGACAAGCGGTTCACCTTGGAGTCGGTCCGTTGCATCGGGTGCTGCAGCCTGGGCCCGGTGGTCAAAATCAACGAGGACATGCACGGCAGGGTCGATTCGGACATGATCGTGAAAATCCTGGATCAATACGAATAATCGCAACAGTGTGAGGCACAACCATGAAAATCCAGTCTGCTCAGGACTTAAGTAGGATCAGTCAGGAGTATCAGAAGAAGATCTATCATCCGAAAACCGTCAAGGTCAACGTTGGCATGGCCTCCTGCGGTATCGCGGCGGGCGCCCAGGCCGCCTACGACAAGGCCCGGGAGGCGTTCGCGGGCGACGGCGGCGTGGAAATCTGCCAGACCGGCTGCATTGGATACTGCGAGATCGAGCCGCTGGTGGAAATATTGGCCGACAACCGCCCCCGGGTGATGTACAAGAACATAACCCCGGACAAAATCCTCGACGCCATCGCCGACTACAAGAACGGAACATCCCAGAAAAAATGGATTCTGGGTCAAATGCGCGACCCCCGTTCCGTTCTGGAGGACGAACTCGACAATCCGATCGACAAAGTGGAGCATATCGAGGGGATTCCTTTTCTGGAGGACATTCCTTTCTACAAGCCGCAAGTCAAGGTCGCCCTCAGAAACTGCGGCTACATCGATCCCGACTCCATAGAGGAATACATTTCCAAAAAGGGCTACCTGGCTCTGATCGACGCTCTCGCCCATACGGAACCCAAACAGATCGTCGATATCGTCAAGGCGTCGGGTCTCCGGGGACGAGGCGGCGGCGGTTTCCCCACCGGGATCAAATGGGCGACTTGCGCCAAGCATCACGGAGACAGGTACATCATCTGCAACGCCGACGAGGGCGATCCGGGCGCGTACATGGACCGAAGCATTCTGGAGGGCGACCCCCACAGCGTTCTGGAAGGCATGCTGATCGCGGGCTACGCCATCGGCTCCAGCCAGGGATACATCTATGTGCGAAACGAATATCCCCTCGCGGTAAAGCGTTTGATAACGGCCATCAAGCAGGCGGAAAGCTACGGTCTTCTGGGCGACAACATCGCTGGCACCGGCTTTTCCTTCCACATCAAGATTTCCACAGGCGCAGGAGCGTTCGTCTGCGGAGAATCCACTGCGCTGATGGCCTCCTTGGAGGGCAATGTCGGAAGACCCAGGGCGAAGTACGTCCACACGGTCGAAAAAGGGTTCCGCAACAGCCCCTCCAATTTGAACAACGTGGAGACCTACGCCAACGTGCCGGCGATCATGCTCAAGGGCGCCAAATGGTACGCGGGCATGGGGACCGAGCACAGCAAGGGGACCAAGGTCTTTTCGCTGGTTGGCAAGGTCAAGAATACCGGCTTGGTCGAAGTCCCCATGGGCATCAGCCTGAAAAAGATCGTCGACGACATCGGCGGCGGCGTGCCCAAGAAAAAGAAATTCAAGGCGGTCCAGACCGGCGGTCCTTCGGGCGGATGCATTCCCGAGCGCTTCATGGATCTTCCCGTCGATTTCCAGAAACTGGCCGAAGTCGGTTCCATCATGGGCTCCGGCGGCATGATCATCATGGACCAGGACACCTGCATGGTGGACGTGGCGCGGTATTTTCTGGATTTTCTCAAGGAGGAGTCCTGCGGACAGTGCAATCCTTGCAGGGAAGGCATCAAGCAGATGCTCGACATTCTGACCGGCATTTGCAAGGGCGAAGGCAAGGAAGGCGATATCGAGCTTCTGGAGGAACTGGGAAGCATGGTCCAGAAATTTTCCCTCTGCGGCCTGGGCACTTCGGCCCCCAACCCCGTGTTGACCACCATTTTGTATTTCCGCGACGAATACGAATCCCACATTCGGGACAAGAAATGTTCGGCGGGCGTATGCAAAGCGTTGTTCCACTACGAAATCGACCAGGAGGCCTGCACCGGTTGCCAGGTATGTTTCCGAAAATGTCCACAGAACGCTATCAGCGGCGAGAAAAAGAAACCGCATCAGCTCGATCAGAATTTGTGCATCAAATGCGGCATCTGCTATGAAGGGTGTAAATTTGATGCAGTAAAAATATGCTAACCCTTGAAATTATGGAAAAGCAATAGTCATGATTACATTCAAGCTCAACGGCAAGACGGTCCAGGGAGAAGAAGGCCAATATGTTTTGCAGGTCGCCGACAAATACGGCGTGAAGATCCCTACCTTGTGCCATCACAAGGCGCTGGAACCCGCCGGAATGTGCCGTATCTGCACCGTGGAGATGTTCGACGGACGGCGTTCGCGCTTCGTCACCGCCTGCAACTATCCCATCTGGGAAGGCATGGAGATCTTCACGGACAGCGAAGCGGTTCACCAGGGCCGCAAGCTGATCGTCGAGATGCTTCTGGCAAGGTGCCCCAGCGTTCCTTTGCTGCAAAAAATGGCCAAGGAATACGGCATCGAGAAACCCCGGTTCAAGGCCGAGGACGACACCTGCATTCTCTGCGGTCTCTGCGTGCGCATGTGCGAAAGAATGGGCGCCAGCGCCATCGAGTTGACCGGGCGAGGCGTGGACATGAAGGTGGACACGCCGTACCACGACTTCACCGAATCGTGTCTGGCCTGCGGCGCGTGCGCTTCGGTCTGTCCCACCGGACATATCACTCTGGATAAAATCAAAGCCGAAGTCACCAAAAAGAAAAACGTCAAACTCATCGGCTCGGAATACGACATGGGGCTCAAGGGCCGCAAGCCCGTCTACGTGCCCTATGCGCAGGCCGTGCCCAACACGCCGGCCATCGACCGGGACGTCTGCGTGCATTTCAAGACCGGCAAATGCCAGGTCTGCACCGAGTTTTGCGGCGTGAACGCGATCGACCACTCCATGGAGGACGAAATCGTGGAACTCGACGTGGGTTCCATCATACTGGCCCCCGGCTTCCAGCCTTTCGATCCTTCGAAGTTCGATTCCTACAGCTACGCCAAGCATCCCAACGTGATCACCTCCATGGAAATGGAGCGCATCCTGTCGGCGTCGGGTCCCACGGGCGGACATCTCGTGCGCCTGTCCGACCACAAGGAACCTAAGAAGATCGCTTGGTTCCAGTGCGTGGGTTCCAGGGACATGAATCGTTGCGACAACGCCTACTGTTCCTCGGTATGCTGCATGTACGCCATCAAGGAGGCCGTGATCGCCAAGGAGCATTCCGGAAGCGACCTGGACTGCGCAATCTTCTTCATGGACATGAGGACCCACGGCAAGGACTTCGAGAGATTCTACAACAAGGCCCAGGACCAAGGCGTGCGCTTCGTCAGAAGCCGCGTGCATACCATCGACCCGGTCCGCGACTCCGACGAGCTTTCCGTCCGCTACGTCATGGAAGACGGAACGCTCCAGGAGGAAAGATTCGACATGATCGTCCTGTCGATCGGCCTCGAGGTCCCGAAGGAACTGATGGAGATGGCCGACAAGCTCGGAATCGAGCTGACGGAGGGCAATTTCTGCAAGACGTCGACCTTCGAGCCGGTGGAGACTTCCAGGAAGGGAATCTACGTTTGCGGCGCGTTCCAGGG
>CAZNTU010000036.1:0-8682 GCA_964575975.1 uncultured Desulfobacteraceae bacterium | reverse complement strand
TACTCTTGTTCGCAGGACACGCAGGACTCCATGGCCACGATCATCAAGCAGAAAAACCTGAACCGCGTCGTGGTCGCGGCATGCACGCCGAAAACCCACGAACCGCTCTTTCAGGAAACCCTCATCGCGGCGGGGCTAAACAAGTACCTTTTCGAGATGTGCAACATCCGCAACCATGATTCCTGGGTACACAAGGACAACCCGGAGATGGCCACGGAAAAGGCAAAGGAACTTGTTCGCATGGCCGTTTCGAAAGCGGCCTTGATCAAGCCTCTCAAGGAGGCGGAACTCCAAATCAATCCCACCGCCATGGTGATCGGCGGGGGCATCTCCGGCATGGCGGCTGCCAGAAGTCTGGCCTTGCAGGGCTACGAAACGCATATCGTCGAAAAAAGCGACAAGCTTGGCGGACAGGCCCGCAATCTCTTCAAGACCCTGGAAGGCGACTTCGTCAAGGACAAGCTCGCCGACATGATCTGGGAGATCGAAAATAACGAGAAAGTCCATGTCCATTTGAACACGAGTTTGGAAGCGGTGGACGGTTTCGTCGGCAATTTCAAATCGACGCTCTCCGAAAACGGAAACAAAACGGAACTGGCGCACGGCATCGCGGTCATCGCGACGGGCGGCCAGCCCTACAAGCCCCAAGAATACAAGTACGGAGAAGACCCCAGGATTTTGACCAGTCTCGAATTGGACAAAAAGCTGATCGAAAACGATCCGTCGCTCGAGAAAATGAACGCGGCCGTGTTCATCCAGTGCGTAGGTTCAAGGGAACCGGACCGGCCGTATTGTTCCAGGGTTTGCTGCACCCATTCTATCGACAACGCGTTGGAATTGAAGAAGCGCAACCCCGACATGAACGTCTACGTTCTCTATCGCGACATCAGGACCTACGGGGAGAGGGAATACATCTACAAGGAAGCTCGCCAAAAGGGCGTCGTTTTCATCAGATACAAATTGGATGACAAACCCGAGGTCTCATTGAAAGACGGGCGGCTCTCCGTCAAGGTTACCGACCACATATTGGGAAGGCCGGTCGAAATCGAGACGGATCTGCTCACCTTGGCTTCCGCGATTCTCCCCAACAAGGACGAAGCCTTGGCCCAGTTTTTCAAGGTGCCTTTGAACGACGACGGTTTCTTCGTGGAAAAGCACGCGAAACTCGGACCGAGCGAATTCGCCACCGACGGCGTCTTCCTCTGCGGACTGGCGCATTATCCCAAGCCCATCGACGAATCGATCGTGCAGGGCAGGGCCGCTGCGTCCCGAGCCGTCACGTTGCTGGCCAGAGATAAGATTTTCGCAAGCGGCAACGTCGCTGAAGTCAATCCCAACTTTTGCAGCAGCTGCGGAGTTTGCGTATCGATTTGCCCCTACTCGGCGCCCTCGTTTATCGCGGCGGACGCCCGTTTCAACGCGGGCAAAGCCCAAATCAACCCGGTTCTCTGCAAAGGCTGCGGCCTTTGCGTAGCATCCTGCCGCTCCGGGGCAATCCACCTGAACGGCTTCGACAACGACCAAGTCTTTGCGCAGATTTTCTCCTTGAGAGATGTCGGCTAACATCTGAAATACAACCGAAAAAGGCCGCCGATAAGTTTCGGCGGCCTTTTTTTTTGCGGAAACCTAAAGGAATGCGCATACCATTTTTTACGATTGCATTGACCAAAGGATAGGTATAATGATAACAAAAGATACGCAAATACAATTTTCCAATATCGTTTTCGTCACTGGAGCTGTTCTTGATGAGGGTGGATATCGACAAAGACACAAGTCTCGTATCGACCTCGCAAATCGATAGGGCGAGGATAAACGACACCGATGATTGTTTTCCCATACTTGTCGCCGAGGACTCTCCCATTTTCCGGCTGCTTCTCGAAAAAACGCTTCGGAAAGCCGGCCACGAAGTCACGTCAGTCGAAAACGGCCGGAAGGCTTTCGATCTTTTCGAAAGGCATTTCTTTCCGATCATCCTTTCCGACTGGATGATGCCCGAAATGGACGGCATAGAATTGTGCAAAGCCGTCAGATCGACCCAAAGCCCAAGCTATGTTTTCATCATATTTCTAACCTCAAAGAATGCGAAGGAAGATATCGTCACAGGATTGGAAGCCGGCGCGGACGATTATCTCTCCAAACCGTTCAATCCCGACGAACTCAAAGCGAGAATCAAAACAGGCATCAGGATTTTGAAATTAGAGAGATCGCTAATAAAGGCCAAAGAGGAAATCAGGATGCTTTCCTTCACGGACCCCCTTACGGGTTGCTTCAACAGAGGCTACGCCGACAACGGCCTGCGGAAGGAGGTCAAACGTGCATTGAGGTATAAAAGTCCTTTGTCGGTGGTTATGTTCGACATCGACAGGTTTAAATCCATTAACGATTCTTACGGCCATCAGGGGGGCGACTCAGTACTGGTGGAAGTGGTTAACCGCGTCCGTCGATCCATTAGAAACGATGTGGATTGGCTCTGCCGCTACGGAGGCGACGAATTCGTTCTGGTTCTTCCCGAAACCGACATTGCCGGAGCTAAAAAATTGAGCGAACGGATTCGGACCAAAATCTCGCAGGAGAAAATAACTTTCGAAAATTTCGAAATCGATGTAACTGCCAGTTTCGGCGTGGCCGATCTCGATCCCCGAACCGAACACGACGCTACTTTCGAAATTTTGGTATCGCAAGCGGACAGACTCCTTTATCAGGCCAAAAAAAACGGAAAAAACAGAATAGAGGTTGGAAGCGTGGCGAACTCCATAAAAACAGTTCAATCAGGAGGGGAGCGATGGACTTTTTAATAGACTCGGACACCAGGACCTGCATTATGCTGGTCGTCGACGATGAAGAGCCTATTCGAAAAATGATTATTCGCGGATTAGAACGAGACGGCTTCGATTGCCTGGAGGCGGCGGACGGGGAAGAGGCGCTGGAGATAATGGAGAAATCCTTCATTGACATTGTCATTACCGACATCAATATGCCCGGACTGAACGGAATCGATCTCACCCGTAAAATCAAGGAAAAGTACGATTCGGACGTTATTATCATGACGGGTTTTACCAAGGATTTCAGCTACCAAAACGTTATAGTCCACGGGGCCAGCGATTTCATCCAAAAACCCATTGTCCTGAAGGAGTTGAATTTGCGGGTTCAACGGGTTCTCCGGGAAAGGAGAATTCTGGCGGAACACCTCGACTCGCTGAAGAAGCTGAAAAAAGCCATCGGCGGAATCATTTACGCCATGGCTATGACCATTGAAATCCGCGATCCTTATACGGCAGGCCATCAGCGAAGGGCGGCAAATTTGGCGAGGGCGATCGGAAGAGAACTTAGCCTTTCGCCAGTTCAACTTGAGGGACTCAGCATGGGTTCGGTTATCCACGATCTGGGGAAAATTTCAATTCCCTCCGAAATTCTGGCCAAACCTGGAGCCTTGACCGAACTCGAATTCGAATTCATGAAAACCCACCCGAAGGCTGGATACGACATTTTGAAAACCATCGAATTCCCATGGCCTCTGGCGGAGATCGCGCTTCAGCATCACGAGAGACTGGACGGTTCCGGCTATCCTTACGGGCTGAAATCCGATGCAATTATCTACGAGGCAAAAATTTTGGCCGTCGCGGACGTAGTCGACGCAATGTTGGCTCACCGCCCTTTCCGCCCCGGAATTAGCCTTGAGGAGACTCTCGAATTCATTCAGGAACAAAGAGGAATCGGCTTCGATCCCCAGGCGGTGGATGCATGCGTCTACGTTTTCAGGGAAAAAGGTTTTTCGTTCTGACCACCCTGTTCGCTCCGCAGAATCGACTATGCTGCGCCTGAAGCTCAAAAAAAAGAATTCGACCGCCAACGTCAGGGTTCTGTTAAACGGATAAATCTTCGTCTCGCCAGGATTTTCTCCATGCTCTTTTTGAAATAGTCCTGAACCGCTTGGCCTCCACTTGGTTTCCCTGTCCTTGGTAAATTCGGCTGACCTTGTCGTAGCACTCGGCGGCCGTCTCCGGGACTTCTCTGGCCACCGACAAATACATCTCCAATATGGCGGGAGACCGCTCTCCCGCCGCGAAGCTCAAATCGGCGTATTTTTTCTTGACGAACGGATCGGCTTTAGATCCGCAACCGGTGCAGCGAGACATCATTTCGCGATATAATCCCCTCGCCTGCTCCAAATCGCCAGAAGCCTCGCAAACTTTTGCAAGCCCCCTGGCCGCGACCTCGTTCCACCCGTAGTTCTTCAAAAAATCGCTGTAGTGTTCACGGGCCTCGTCGTACCTTCCTTCACGGTAAAGATTTTTCCCTTTCAGCATTTGAATGGCCAGAGTGTCGTGCTTGTCTTCGGGCACGGATTGCAAGAGGGCGTCTACGGCCCCGAAATCGTCTTGCTCCCAACAGACCTCGCACAGGAGCTGGTAAGCCGGAAGCGCGTCCGGCCGGTTATTCACGACTCTTTCCAACAGCTTCCGGGCATCCTCCAACCTGTCCAAGTTCATGTAGGCCGTCGCCAGTTCCATGGGAATGTATCCCTCGTTCGGCTCGTTTTCCCTCATGGCCTCCAGCAAATATTCGACTGCGGTCTCGAAATCCTCGTCGTTCAACGCAATGTATCCCATGACGAAATTCCGACCGTACCCCAGGTATTCGTCCCGGACCTCCTTGGGAAGGGATTCGATCAAGGCATTGAAATCCTCGATGGCTCGCTCGGGATCTTCCCGGGTGTCTTCGTAATCTTCGTGGTCTTCCGTTTCGTAGTCTTCCGTTTCCTCCTCGTCGTCCAAACCGTAGTCGCAATCGCCCGGATCGTCTTCCAAAGCCCGTTCCATCCGCTCCTCGACAACCGCCATATTTTTCGCCAGTCCGGCTTTCAGTCCATCGTCCCTTGTCAGCTCCGAGGAAAGATCCAGCAGTTCCCGGGCCTCCTCGAAGCATTCGCTTTCGATCATTTCCAGTGCGTTTTCGAAATGCTCTCGGGCAAGCGCTTCGGTGGCTTCCTCCAGCTTCTTTTCGATTCGAGTTTTCAAGGCGCCGTCCGGAGTCTCTTCCCTTTCCACCTTCTCGAGGGCTTTCCCGAAAGCCAGTCTGGCCTCGCCCCAATGCTTGGACTCGCAAAGGGAATCGCCCGTTTTTTCGTGTTCCTCGGCCGTTTTGCCCGAGAAGAGTTTCTTTAAAAAGCGCAATATCGTTCTCTCCTTTTATATTAGCAAAATGCGGATTGATTTCATTTCCGTCGCGAAGCAGCCGTCCCCGTTTCGTCATTCCATTTTTTTATTCATCACGGCCATCACCCTTTGCCTGGCTCCGACAACGTCCTCGTCGATGCCGACCATATTTTCGTAGGCCGTGTCGTAATAGTACATGGCTTCCTTGTAATTTCCTTTGACCTCGCTGCAAAGGCCGAGATTGTAGGCCAGCTCGGAAGAGTTCGGGAAATTCTGGTACGCGGTCTCCCAAATGGGACAGGCCTTGTCCCACAGTTGGACTTGCGGCGTAATGTACGCGGAACCGAGGTTCAAAGCCTCTTCGCAGGGTTTGACCGCAGAGGACGTCTTGATGGCGGCATCCATGGAGTGGACGGAGATGTTCCTCGAAAGCGCGGTGACACCCTTGGACATGGCCTCCTTCAATGCGTCCGTCTCTTCTTGAAGCGTTCCCGAGCCCTCTCCGCTCAGCATTCTCCTGAGACTGTCCTCCGACGTCTCGCGGGGACTTGCGTTCGCGCCGATTATCCTGTTGGAATTGCAGTGTTCGGTCTGGTCCGACGTGTTCTCGAGGACCTCCGTATGAACGATCCGTGACGTCGCGACGTCGATCACCTTGTAACCGAACGAAAAATAGGCTTTCCTGCTTACGCACGGAATATAATAGGGTTCCCATTCCTTGCATCCGATCCCCAACGCCTTTTCAAAATCGGAAGCGCCCTTTTTCCATTTAAGGCATTTTTGTTGTTCCTTCTTGGCGTAGGAATCCACTACGTCCGCCCTGAGGACCTCTCCCACGATAACGGTGCTCGCGCCCGCCAATTTGCCGGCCCTCGCCGCCTTCTCCGGATCGAAAAGCCAGGATTCGTTGGTCTTTTTGATTTCGCCGATCACCTTGTCGATGTTTTGTCTGTCCACAACTTCGTAGACGCTTTTTCCTTTCCATCGGGAATTGACCAGCAAGGACTCGATTTTTCCGGAAAGCTCCTTGGAATAGGATTCGGACCCATTGAATCCAAGCACCGCGATCGGAGACTTGATGCTTACCTTCGGAGGGACGATCACGGAGCAAGTTTTCCGGGCAGGCCCGCAAGATGCCAGCATCGACGACAACACTGCGCAAAGGAAAAGCACCCGCAAAAAAACAACCGTGTCTTTACAACCGATTTTCGCTTTCGAATCTTTCATGAACAACCTCCTGTTTTTCCGTAAACACTCTATATTTCGCAACAGCTTCATCAACGCTATTCCAAAAACCTCAACAGTTCCTATAAACCACGGCGAAGCATGAATTTCCAAATTTCGAGCCCCCCTTCCCCCTTCCAGCTTCCACCTTCCAGCTTTCACCTTTCCCCGAGCCATCATCGTCCGAGAATAATGGTTGCAAGTCTCTCTCCGATGTTTTCGTCCTGGAAGATTTGATTGACGACCATTTCGGCCGCATCGTCTATTTGGGGCCTGAATGTGACTCCGCTTTCCGAAAACGCGCCCAACACCTTTTTGTTCGGGTCCAAAACCCGGAAATGCACGGTGGCTTTCGTAGCTTTCCTGCCGAATTCCATTTTGGTTCGCACCTCCATCTTCAACACCACGGTCGCGGATTTCCCTCCTTTTTCGTTCGGACAGACCGATGAAGACAATCCGTGCGCAGCCAGGGATTCGTTCGTGTTGTCAACCAAGGTGGAGACTGCGAACGAATCCGCGGAAACGTTCGCCGAGGGAGAATGCAAATAGGACACGCAAACGGATTCCCCGCCCGATCCGCACGGTTTCATGAGGGGGGCGGGAATGCTCGCGACATCCACATCGAACACGGCGGAAGTCAACGTTTTTCCCGACAGGTCCTCTGCCTTGACATGAAACCGCATCTTGTTCTCCAAGTTGACGTACTTGCCGTTCATCCTGGCTTTGACTATGCGTTTGCTCGTCACGCCCGACGGCCTGAATACCGAGGAGGCGGCGACGGCGTTTTCGAGAAAGCGAGAGAACTCCTTTTCGAGACAAAGGTTCGGCTGCCCTTGCATTCCGGGCTTCATATCGGGGATATCCACATCCATCTGGTAAAATCCCATGGAGGTGAAATTCTCCTCCAGAAGCCTGACAATGGTCCTGGCGACTCTTGGAAATTCCGGCTCGAACCAGCTTCCGTCGAGCTTCGACATCATGATCCCGCCCCTTGCGAACGCAACGTCCTTGCTCGAGGTTTCGCCCATCGCGCGAATTTTGACCGTGACCGCCAGCGTTACGTTTTCGACGTCGTAGGAACCCAGCAAAAGCATGGGTTCGTCGCCCACTTCCTGAACGGTGACTATCGCCCCCTTCCGGGACAATGCGGTACTCAACGCGTTGTTCAGCGCGGAGGAAAAAGGAAGGTTCAATTTGGTGCGGCCCTGCCAGAAATTGTTTTCGCTCGTCTGGATTTTCTTGCCCGAAAGGGGCACGCCGGCGTCGAGTTGGCCGGCAAGGCTTTGGGCCAATTGGTCGATGCTCATGGCCGGCGCCGTCGCGGGACTCGACCCGGAGCTGTGCGAAAGCACGCCAGGATTCGGGGGCATGCCGGTGGGCGACACGGTAACGCACCCGAAACACAAGCTAAATAGATAGGGCAGGAACAAAAAAACCGGTCTTTTTCCGAATCCGATGCCACTTTTCACAGTATTTCTCCCATTGCAGGTTTAATTTGTCGGAGACCGACCGAATCAAAAAGCCCCTTATACTTGCTGCTCTCGCCAGTTCTCCATCTCGATTCCGGCAAACCCCTCGTAGTCCATTGACATTTCCGGCGACAAGAATCAAACCGTTAACTTTCGCGATAGAGGCAATCTGACCGTCCACAAACGCGGGCGCCATCCCGTTCGATGTCAGTCTCGCCCCTTGCTCGGCGTGCCACACGGCGGTTTTTTCGTCATACGGCAGTATCGGCATGTTTTTGTTTACGCTTCCATTAAAAAGGATTCGATCCTCTCGCGCTTTTTAGAATTCGGCAAGCGTTTGCATCCGAAATGCAACTCATGCCAGACAGGAGAGGCCGTCGCGATCTCGTCCTCATGCATTTTAAGCCTGGATAGAACAAAGGCGTTAGGTTGGGGCTTTAACGGCTCCGATAGAATATCGGTATCCAACAAACATTTCGTCATTCAACTTCCAGGTTTCTTCCAGGCGACCGGTCTCTTAGTCCGTCGAAATCCGAATCGGACATGAGCATATTTTCGTCTTCTATTTCTTTTCGCCACTCAGTCAAAGCGTTCCAAAATCCTTTTTTGGCCGGCCGCATGCGGTCGTATTCGGCGATCGACAACAAAACCGCAACTTTTTTCCCGTGCCGGGTCAAAACTGCGGGGGGACCATTTTCCACTTCGCGTATTAAAGCCGGCAATTTGTTTTTCGCCTCGGTGACAGAAATTTGTTTCTCCATAATTTCAATCCGAGCCAAGGTTAGTTTTGGACATAGAATAACTTTATTTATGGCTATATTCAAGAGCGAAAG
>CAZNTU010000035.1:0-33978 GCA_964575975.1 uncultured Desulfobacteraceae bacterium | reverse complement strand
GGGCCTCCCCGGATCGAAATCCTCCCATTTCATAACTTCCGGCCCGCCTGTTTTATGAATCACGACCGCCTTTCCCATTGCTTGTCCTCTTTTGCTATAATTTGAATTTACCCCGTTCCATCGCGATGCGCATATAGGTCTTCACGAAATTGTCGGGCGGTTCGTAGCTTTCCTTTCCCTCTTTTCGCCTGAGCCGGACCGCGTCGAAATCGCAAACGGGAACGCAAAGTCCGCACCCTATGCACCGGGACAAGTCCACCCTCGCGAAATCCTCCACCGTGATCGCCTCCATCGGGCAACGTTTCGCGCATTCTCCGCAGGCAGTGCAGGCGTCCTCGGCGACTTCGCCGAAATAGTTCGACCTGACGGCCTTCGCGGGTTCCGCAAACGCCTTGATGTTTTTGAGCACCTGGCAGCAGCACCCGCAGCACATGCAAATGTTCGCCGGCTTCTTTGCGTTGCTCGGCTGGATTACCAACCCCGCCTCGACTCCTTTTTTCAGCAAAGCCAAGGCTTCCTCCTGCCCGATCGCCCTTCCCAAGCCGTTTTCCTCGTAATAATACGCGCCCGTGGAAAAAACGAGACAGATCTCTTCCGGACGGTCGCAGCCTTTGCCGACAAGCTTGTGTTCCCTCCTGCATATGCAAGGCGCAACGACGATCTTGGACTGCTGGAGAATTATATCCTCCGCCTGCTCGTACGGCATGACCGAGGTTTCGGCCACCACGTTTCGGTTGATCGGAATCACGCGGAGCTGCTGAGTCTTCTGTTTCGCCCATCCGCTTTGCACCAAGTACGGGATGTATTCGTTGAAATCCTTCACCAAACCCTCGTCGAGACTGTTGACATGGTACTCCCAGATGCCGATCACGAACTGGGCCGCCATGTACATGGCATTGTCGCCCCTGGTCTTGCGAAAGACCAGTCCCTTCCGGGACATTTGGTAAAGAATCGGCGAGAGCGCGGCTTCGTCCATTTTCAACCTCTTGGCGATCTCGGACGGCGGCTCGAATTTCATTTTGAGGGCGGTCGCTATTTCCGCCTCCTCGGGCGCGAACAACCGCTTCAAAATCCTGAGTTCAACCCCCGACTCGGTCGCGGGAAACCCGGTCGGCAAGTTGTCCAAATGTTTCGCGAGTTTCTTGTAGACTTCTTCCATGACGTTTTTTTCACTCCGTTGTATTCTTCGAAAACACAGGTTTAAAAGGATTCCGCGATTACGCCCCCGAGATCCCGATCCAACGTTTTTTTTCGCCTCAAGCGATCAACCACATTCAGTTCGTCCTTGATCCTGGGAAAGGAATAGATCACTTCGGCGGATTCGGAAATTCCGGTGCTTCCGCCAATATCGAGGACCAGCGTGTCGAGCAGGCGAACAACCGTTTCGCGGTCCAGTTTCTCTTCCGGAGCGTTCTTGTTGACCGCCGCCGCGAACCGATCGACTGTGGCCGGGTTGCCCTTGAATTCGAATATCGCGCGAAACATGCGTTTTCGAATGTTTTCCTCGTGTCGTCTGCGGTTGTCGCGACGAATTTTCGGATACCGCAGCAGCGGGACCAGGAAAAAGACCAGGGAAAAAACCAGAGGGATCCAACCGAGCGCCAATACGGGTCCTGAAACGGCGTCGACGGAAACGGCGTCGAAGCCGAGCATTTGCAGGATGTCCGGATAATTGAAGAGAAGGACGACCGCAAAGACCAGGTTGAAACAGTTCATGCCGGCAATCAGAGCATTGCGTCCGGCGGTATTGCCGGTCCACTCGTAAACCGGCTCGTATTCGTCCCAGTAGCGAACCACCTTTCCGGTCTCGATTTTCCCCACGCCCCGCACGATTCGGTCGAACTCTCCGAACATGACGCCTTCTTCTTCCGTTACCTCGACCTCTCCGTGAAATCGAACCAGGCAGTCCGTAAAGAAGGACTGCGCTTGGGAAAGGGTCCACCCGGCAAGGGCCATCAGTTCGGATGTCGTGACAATTCCCTTCTGGTTCCTCAGATAGGCGGCAACCTCCTTTTCGTTGTTCAGGGGGTCCAACTCGACCCGGGGCGGGCCGAACACGAAATCGTACACCGAGGCGACGAAGCTTTTCTTCTTTTGGTTCAGCGCGCCCGGTTTCGGCTCGAACTTGCGGAAGCGGTATCCCTTGTCGTCCGTGCGGTAGTCCGTGCGGCCGGTAACGGTATTCCACTGGAAGATCGAAAGAAACAGCCTGGTCGCGCCGGCGAAGCCGACGTCCATCGAGCCCCGACCCCGGCCGTCCTTTCTTCCGGAACTTGCCGCGGCTATTATGATCGCGACCAGAATCGCCAGGAACACGACGAAATAGACCACCAGGGTCAAGGCGATCCAAATCTTGAAAATCACGGTGAACGCCTTCCAGAGCCAGTCGCCTGCGATTTCGAGCAGTTCCCCGATGGTTCTTTGGCCCCTCCTTCGGGGCCGCTTGCCGAAATCGTAGATCAAGTCGCCGTTTTCCGTGACTTGCAGCCGGCACACGTATTTTTCCAGAATGGCGCCAAGGGCGTCCTTCGTCGCGTCCAGGGAGAGTCCGGTGGCGGCCGACGCCTCCGTTTGGGTGAAACGGCCCTCTCCGGCCAGTATTTTCCTTTCGACAATGGCAGCCGCGTCCGTCATTGGTTCTATCCTTTTCCGTCCGTTGCGAATGCTTGCTTCGAAGAGGCACTCGAGGTTAAACGCAATACCCGTGAATTGCCCGGGTTGGATTGGAAACGAAACCATAGATACACAATTTAAATCAAAGGAACAATACGCATTGATAAACAAAGAGCAAAATGTTAGATACAACAAAGTCGTATTAAAGGGGAATTTTATAACAAAAACCATGGATCTACTCAATGGCTTTCCGGCGGGAAAGCCTCGCAACGGAGGACTCGGAGACAATGAGGAAAAAAACGGGATACAAACTATTGGGCGTGCTCGCCATCGTTGTGGTCTTTGCGAGCGTCTCGGGCGGGGCGGCGGAACTTTCCAAGGAAAGGGCGGCGGAATCCGCCGCTTTGGAGTGGCTATTCCTCGTTGACGAGGGCAAATACGGAGAAAGCTGGGAGGAGACCGCCGCGTATTTCAAGAACGCTGTCGGCAAGGATCAATGGGAGCAGACATTGCGGGCGGTTCGAAAGCCTCTCGGCAACGCTGTAGCGAGAGAGGCGAAAAGCGCCGTTTACGCGACTTCCCTTCCCGGGGCTCCCGACGGCGAATACGTCGTCGTAGAGTTCTCGACGTCGTTCGCGAACAAGAAGTCGGCGATGGAAACCGTCACTCCCATGATGGACGGCGATGGAAAATGGAGAGTATCCGGGTATTACATCAAGTAAACGAGGGTTTGAACGAGGATTTTTCCGGTCGAAACGGTGGAGGCTGTCAAAATGTTCGCGGACCGACATCGTCCCTGCCGTTTTTTTTGTTGGGACCGGGGGATGCCGTCTTCGAGGCGTCGAGGAATTCCAAGAAAAACCGCATTGCTTCGTTCCTATAGCCTTTTAAGAGCGACCGTGTACTACCTTGTTCAGGACCTTCTCGAGGTCCTTTTTCAAGTAGGGTTTGGGAAGCGCCCCTTTGAAGCCGTAGTCGTAGTATTCGGTAACCAAAGGACTGTTCGAGTGGCCGCTGGACACGATCGCCCGGACGTCGGGATCGAATTGCCTGAGTTTGTCTATCGTTTCCTCGCCTCCCATTCCACCTCTTACGGTCAAATCCAGAATTACCGCGTCGAAAGGCGCCCCGCTTTCGCTGGCCCGGATGTACATTTCGACTGCTTCTTCCCCTTTGGAGGCGAGTTCCACGTCGTGCTTCAGGATTTTGAGCATAACGCTTACGACATCCCTCATCATCCTGTCGTCGTCCATCACGAGGACTTTAAACCTCTTGGAGGGAGCCTTCCCTGCGTCCTCGGTCTTTTCGACGGCAGGCGCATGCTCTTCCGGGGCGGCGGGGAGATAGACATGGACGGATGTTCCTCCCGGCGATCCGGATTCGATCCGGATGAAACCATCGTTTTTGAGCGCGATGGAGCGCGCGATAGTTAGGCCGAGTCCCATTCCCCTTTGCTCCCCTCTGGTTTTGGTCGAAAAGTAAGGGTCGAAGACTTTTTCGAGATCTTCCCCCGAAATGCCGGTTCCTTGATCCTCTATGGTCAGTTTCACATACTTTCCTTTTTTCAGCGGGACCCAGGAACTTTCCGGATCGACTATTTCATAGTTTCGACCCTTGACTGTAATTCTTCCTCCGGAAGGCATCGCTTCCATGGCGTTCATCAGAATGTTGTTGACGACCTGGTGGATTTGTTTCGGATCGACAAAGACTCTCCACAGTTTTTCGGAAAAATTCATTTGGCATTCCACATTCGATCCGCCGAGGCAAACCGGCACGACATTTTGGACCAAATCTTCCATGGCCAGTCTTTTCCTGACCGGAGAGCCTCCCGTCGTAAATGTCGTGAATTTTTTGATCAAATCTCTTGCCTGCAACGATGCCGATTCGGCATCCGTCAAATAGTCGAAGATATGGGCGTCGGAACGCAACTCTATTTTCGCCATGTTCAAATTCCCCATTATTATGGTTAAAAGGTTGTTGAAATCGTGGGCGATTCCGCCCGCGAGAACGCCTGCGGTCTCTATTTTCTTGGCCCTTACCAGTTCCTCCTCCATTATCTTTCTGTTGGTCATGTCCTTGAATATCAGCACGGCCCCCAAAAGCTCTCCCCGGTTGTTTCGAACGGGGGCGGCGGCGAAGGTCACGTACCGTATCTTCCCGTCTCTGGCGTGCAGGACGGAATATTCCGGATGGCGGACGACCTTGCGCAGATCGACCGCCTGTCGGGCAGGATCGGCTATGGGCTCGCCGGAGTCGGCGTCTGCGGCGCGGAATATTTCGCCGATCGATCTTCCCAACGCTTCCTTTCCAGGCCATCCTGTCAGCTTCTCGGCCGCCCTGTTCACGAAAACCACGCGACTTTCCCTGTCCGTCGATATTATTCCGTCGGCGATACTTTGAAGAATGACGGACAATCTCTTCCTTTCAGCGTTCAAGTCGCTGACAAGAAGATCGTTTTCTTTCCTGAGCCTTCTTCTTTCCAAGGCGAGATCGACGCTTGCGACGAACTTGTCCATGTCCTCGAAGGGTTTGGTCAAATAGTCCAAAGCGCCATGCTTCAAGCTCTCCACCGCGTTTTCGACGCTTCCGGCGCGGGTCATCACGATGCCTTCGATGAACGGATCGAGTTCCTTGGCTTTCTTGAACAGTTCGATGCCGTTCATGTGGGGCATTTTCAAGTCGGTAATCAGCAAATCGAACCGCTCCGATTCGAGAAGCTTTATCGCTTGCTTCCCTCCCGCCCCCGTCTCGACAAAGAATCCCTTGTCCTCCAGGATGGACCTCAAAGCTTTGCGAGCATCCGCCTCGTCATCGACGATCAGAATTTTCGCCCTCATAAAACACCTCTTCTATCCGATTTGGTTTCCAGAAACGCAAGCGCCCAAAACATTCGATCTTCCAATTATGCGCCTTGCGTTTCGACGTATTCGATCAGCCCGGGCAAGACCTCGGGGGCTCTTGCAAACCAGGCCGCCGTCAGGGCATTGGAAAAAAATCATTTGAATTTTTTCCAGCGCGGATGCGTAATCCCGTATTTTTTGATTTTATAGTTGAGCCCCCTGGGGCTTATTCCCAGCTTCCTGGCGGCATCCTTCTGGATCCAAAGACTGTCTTCCAAGGCCTCCACAATAGAGGCTTTCTCTCTTTCCTCCAAGGATGCGGGGGGAGAAAAATCGGAAACATCCGGGCTTTCCGGGCTTCTTTCCAACTCCAAATGTCGAGGCAAGCTCACGCAATAAAGCTTTATGTGGTCGTCGTCCGTCAGAATGGCGGCGCGTTCGATAGTGTTCGCCAATTGTCTGATGTTTCCCGGCCATGAATATTCTCGAAAGCATTCGATTACCTCAGGGCTGATGCTTTTTATTTCCTTTTTCAAATTGCGGCAAACTTTGTCGGACAGAAAATTCGACAGGGGCTCGATGCATTCATGTCTTTCCCTTAGAGGCGGAAGATGCACTCGAAGCACGTCCAGACGATAGAAAAGGTCCTCCCGGAAGGCTTTCGCGGCTAACAGATTTTCGAGCTTGCGGTTGGTCGCTGCTATAATTCTGATGTCCGAATAAATGGTCTTGTTGCCGCCGACTCTTTCGAACGTCTTTTCCTCCAGGACCCTCAACAGTTTCGCCTGCAAGGACAGGCTCATTTCCCCGATTTCGTCCAGAAACACCGTCCCCGTTCTGGCCTGCTCCAGGCGTCCTATTCTCAGCTTGTCGGCGCCGGTGAAGGCGCCTTTTTCGTGGCCGAACAGTTCGCTTTCCAGAAGATTTTCGGGAAGGTTGGCGCAATTGATTTTCACGAACGGCCTTTTGCGCCTGACACTGTTGTAATGGACCGAACCGGACAGAAAGCTCTTGCCCGTCCCCGTTTCTCCGGTTATCAGGATGTTCGAATCGGTCAAAGCGAATTTCCTGAGAGTTTTGATGGTTTTTTTCATGGACGCGCTCTCCGCGATGATCCGGTCGAAATCGTACACGACGTCGTCCTGGCGCTTCATGTAGTCCATTTCGTTTTTCAGATAAAGGTTCTCGAGTCCTCGCGCGATCGACAGTCTCAGCTTTTCCGTCACGAAGGGTCTGATCAAAAAATCGAAAATTCCTTCCTTGGCGGCCTTCGCGATCAGTTCCGGCTCCTGTTGGTCGGTGACGCCTATAACGGGCGTATGCGGGTTTACGCGCCTTATTTGCTTTAGGACGTTGAAGCTTTCCGGGCGGTTTTCGTAAAAACCCAGCAGGATGCATTCGTAATCCTCGTTTTCAAGATGGTTGGCTATGTTCTCTTGAAATGGCCGGGCGAAAAAGCTGTATTCTTTCGAAAGCTCCGTTTGAAAAGGGCTCCACCACTCGACCAATTCGTCGACGATCAATATTTTGTTCAATTCCAAGCTGTTGTCTCTCATATGCTTTGCACGAATTACCAGTTCCGTTAAGCGTAAACGGTTAAGATTCTTTTATGTGATTTTCCCCGCGTCAGCGAATCGCCTCATGGAACACCTTTACGGAATACGAACGGTTTTCCGGTGTTGTTCGGACCGCCGGCAAGGAAACGGAAAAAACTGCGCCGTTCGATCCGTAGTTTCGGGCGTGAACTTCCCCTCCGAGGATAGCGGCAAAACGCTTGACTTGCCATAGACCGACCCCGTTTCCATCGGGTTTCGTGGTCTTGAAAGGTTCGAAAAGAGCATCGGGCGGCAAGTCGCGGGGCAGGCCGGGGCCGTTGTCTCTTACCTCGACAAGGGCTTTGCCGATTTCGTCCCGGCACGAGATTTCGACCGTGGTCCCGTCCCCGCCCGCTTCAAGCGCGTTTATGAGCAGGTTTTCCATTATCCGGAACAATATTTCGTCGTCGGCTTTGACGGCGATCGGACAATCGCAGTTTAAAACGATGTTCAGCCCCGGCAGTCTTTTGGCCGCATGGCTCTTCAATCTTTTCAAAAAAGCGGGAAGATCGGTTTCCTTCAGGGGCGGGCCGGTTTCGCCCTTCAGAGTTCCCAGAAGGTTCTGCACCTTGGCCATCCGCTTGAGAGCGTCATCGATCGCATCCAGCAAATCCTTTTGAAATTCCGGGTCGTCCAAATGGCCCTTGGCGTTTTGCCTGATCAACGACAGCATGCTCGCCGCGTTTTTCACATCGTGGAGAACGAACGACGACATGGTGTTCCACGCCTCTCGCTGACGAACCCTCGAAAGCTCCTCCGCCATTCTTCCGGCCTGAATTGCAGAGGCGGCCTGGGTTCCCAGGGCGAGCAACAGGTCGAAGTCGTCGTGGCTGTATTTTCCGCCGCTGATTTCCGGGCCCAGCCCGATAAAGCCGATCAGCCTTTCGCCGGATATCATGGGAACGAAAAGCACCAACCCCAATTCCATCATGGAAGACCGCCCCTGTTCCGAAGAGATCTCTTTTTCGAATTCGGGCTCTTGTTTTTCCCCCCCGTGACAGTAGTCGTGCGTTTTCAGACGCCGAACGACCGGATCGGTCGATGGAACGGAAAACGCTCCTTTGCTTGCGCCAAGCGCAAAGCTTCCCTTTTTCAGCGCAAGACGGTACCCCCGGTCTTCGTCTCCTGTCCATATGCATACTACATCCGTGTACAGACTCCGCTCCAAAAGCAACTCCAGTGCCCCGATGATTTCCGGCTCGTTCAGGGCGCCTTGCAACTGTCGGCTGAAAGCAAGCCATTCGTCTCGATATTCGTATTTGTTAACGTAGAAATGGGTGCTTATGAAAAATTTCACCCTTTTGCGGACACGTCCGGACATCAACAAAACCGCCGCCAACGACAGGCCGGCCACCAGAAGGAACCACCGCAACACGTAGGACATGGGCAAGTCCATATAGCGCATGATCATGATCAGAATTCCAAGGCCGATCAAATAAACTCCGAAGGCCAATGGAACGACAAAGTTGTAGACGATTTTACGGGAAATATATATTTTTCTGTTGAGCAACCGGTGCCGGACTACGGCATAAACCATAAACATCCATCCCAACGCGAGTATCGCCGCCAAAAGCGCAAATTGATCCGACCTGATGCTAAGATAGCTCAAACGATAAGAGCTTATCCATACCAGTCCGCCGCACACGAGACAGGCGCCCACCAGAAAGTACTTGTACGCCCTTCGCTGGGCGGTGGAAAGGCCTCGCCAGAAATTCTCCACTCGCCATCCCATCGCCACGGACGAAAGAAGCAGAAAACAGGCGCAGAAAAAATACACGTCGTGACGGGAAAAAACGATCGCGCCATCAACCTTGTCCGGCAGATCGGTCTCGATAATTCCATATGCGACTCCTGCCAAAATCGCAAGGCGGGGAACGATTCCTATCCAAACGGACCGTTTTTTTCCGGAAGCGTTGCCTGTGACGGCATGGTACAGCCAATAGGCCAAACATGCCCATATATAGGCGAACACGCTTTCGGCGAACAGCACAAGCGGCATTCTGACGGGAATCAATTCCATCGACGCGTAAATATAGACTCCCGCAAGAACGGGCAAACCAAGAATGCACTGCACCAAGTACATGGAAAACAGGCGTTCGCTGCTTTCCAAGCGCAGACCGGCGAAGCCCGAAAACAGAAGCGCGGCCTCGAGTCCGTAAATGAAATGGTCTATCGTCATATCGCCCTTCCCTTTTCTGTCGTCGAGGATTCCATGGAGGTCGATCTCGGCATTCCAAGCAGACGTCGAACTCTATGCTCGTGCAAAAGACGAATCGTATCGTTTACCGCAGTGCCCAATGCGACGGTCGCAATCATGGCGGTCCCGGCGTCGATCGGCATGCCCGAAAATCCCGTTATTCCCGGATTGATCACGATCGGGAACTCAGGTTGGGGGCAACCGACGCAATTCCATATTCGACAGAAACGGGGGCTGGCTGGATGGGAAGTTCACGGGGAAAAAAGGATCACGCTGCAGTCGAACGAACATAGCGCGTTCCGCATTCGCGTGCTGAAAACAACGCTTGTCTGCAATGCATAAAAAACGGTGTCCTTAACGCGGCCGATACTTTATTATATTAATAATCGATGTTCAAGTTTTAAAACGCATTCGAATCCGCCTCGACGGTTTGCGCAAAGGCCATGGCGAATGTTACGGTTTTGAACTTCATCCGTGATTTTCGTACCTCATTGCATTTTTTCGATCAAGCATGCGATAGCGGCCGGCTCCTGCCAAGCGTTTCCCGTATCAGGACATGGAAAACACACGAGGTTGACGACCGGCTGTCGGGCGATAACCGAAAACAGGTTCGTAAAAGTGGAAAGGTATATAGCATATGTGGTAGGGCAACTCAAATCCAAAAATCATAATGCGATCAGTGGCTTCGGATTCGTCCCGCGAGTCGCTGCCAACCGGTTCGAGGCGCATGTGAATGTGTGCGGGCTTTTAAAGGAACGGAACTGAAAAAGGCGGGATCTTTCGCTCCCGCCTTTTGCATTCTTTCGTTTTTGCGTCGCCGCTTGGCGCGCGAGGATTCCGTTATTTCTTTAGCTTCTTTCTTCCGATTCCCGCGATGCCTACAAGACCGACTCCGAAGAGCAAAATCGTCGATGGCTCCGGAATAACGGCGAAGCAGTTGTTGGCGTCGGCTTGGATTTGAAAGTCGGAGGGGGAGCCGTCGTCGTTCGGGAGAAGACCGTTTGTCGCGTAAAAGCGCCCCACTCCCGGACCATAATCGGGAATAATGGGCATGCCGATTCCGACGTTGAATTCCCGGGAAGGGTCGACCTCGCGGAAGGGAACTACTTGGCTGGTGTTGAAGAACAATTCCGATATGAAAAGGTTCGCGGGCGATAAAAAGAAATCGGGATCGACAAATGCGACCACTCCTTCCAAAATCGTCACGCCTCCCGCACTGGCCCATGTTCCAATGGTTTGACCGTCGATTTCGTAATCGTCCTCAAGGAAAGAGTCCATAGCCGCAAGGCTTTCGTTGAAAATGGCGAAGTTTCCATCGACGCTGGTGCCGTAACCTTCCATGATAAGCGTTCCGTTGTCGTATCCGGTGCCCGCCAGAGCGTTGCTGTCGAGCGATTCGTCGTAATATATCCGGAAATAGTTGTGTTCGGCATTGGGATCCAAAGAGAAATCGACCGTAGTCCTTTTGCCGCAAGTGTTCAGTTGGGCGTTTTCCCCGAAACCGGCGACGAGCGTTACTTCGTACGCTGTATTCAATCCGGTGCCCGAAATTTCCCGCCCGTTCGCGTTCAGATAGCCTCCCAAAGCCCCTTGATAAAAAATGTCGAAGGAATACTCTTCCCGCGTCTCCGCAGCCGGGATGGCGCCCACGGCGAGAGCGTTGCCTGGAAGCCAATCCAAACTCGCCACGTTTTCCGCGTCTATCATGTCGATCAAGACGGTCGCGTAGACGCCGGACGCCTGAAGACCCAACAAAGTTGCAACTGCCGCCGCTATGGCCAAAAATCTTTTCATCTTTTTTCCTTTCTAAAATCTTTTGAATGATTTACAGCCGATCAAAGTGGATGCAAATCACGTGCCGCAAACAATTTGCTCAACAATTCCGGCAGGTTAGCCAACAAAGACGGAGCGTGTCGTTTTAATTGTAAAATATCTCGACGATTTCACGATTCTTGTTGGTCGATTCAACGGCAAGTCGGACTTCCGGGTTTCGGTCCGGGTTGCAGGGGTTTGAGAATTCGAACGACTTGGATGTCCTTGTCAAATCCGGTGCTTTTTCAAAAGATCGTGCAAGGTCGGCCTGCTTACGCCGAGCACCTTCGCCGCGTTGGTGATATTGTTTCCTGCAATGGAAAGCGCCATTTCGATTGCCTTTCTTTCTCCCAAGTCCCGGGCTTCCTTTATCGTCATGGGTACTTTGTTCTCCGGCAAGTTTTCGGATTCGCGGAATCCCAGGTTCGACGAGTCGATGACGCCGTCCATGGCCGTCGCCATTGCGCGGCGGATCCGGTTTTGAAGCTCCCGAACGTTTCCTGGCCAATCATACGACGTCAGTTTCGCGGCGGCCGTCGGCGAAAGGACAACCTTTCCGCGCTTCAAACATCTCGATTCTTCTTGAATGAAATGCCGTGCCAGGATCAAAATATCCTCTCGACGATCTCTCAAGGGAGGTATTTCGACAGGCACGACGTTGAGCCGAAAAAACAAGTCTTCCCTGAAACGGCCTTGCCGGATCGCCTTTTCCATACTGACATTGGTGGCCGCGATTATGCGCACGTCCAACTTTTTCACGGTAGTCCCCCCTACCCGCTCTATTGATCCGTCCTGGAGGAAACGCAGCAGTTTGGCCTGAAGTTCCATGGGCATATCCCCTATTTCGTCCAGAAAAAGGGTTCCCTTCTCGGCCTGCTCGAACTTCCCGATTTTTTTTGTCACGGCCCCGGTGAAAGCTCCCTTTTCATGACCAAAAAGCTCGCTTTCCAAAAGATTTTCCGGAATGGCCGCGCAGTTTATGATGACCAAAGGGGAGTTGCCGCGTCGACTCGACGCGTGGACGGCATGGGCGGCCATTTCCTTTCCGGTGCCGCTTTCGCCCTGGATCAGGACGGGATAGTCGGTGGAACTGATTTGGCGAATCAGGCCGAAAAGCTTTTCCATTACTGGGGACGCTCCCAGCATGCCTTGAAAAACCGAGGGGTCGCCGCACTTTCTCAACTGGCGGTTTGCCTCTTCCAATTCGTAGATTTTGAAGGTCCGGTCCAAAATGATTTTCAATATTTCCAGGTCCACCGGCTTTGCGCAAAAGTCGATGGCGCCGAGGGAAATCGCCTTGACGGCGTTCTCGTGCTCGGAGTTCCCGGTAATGACGATTATTTTGGTATTCGGGGCCAACGACGGTATCTTCTCCAGCAGGTCGAATCCCACCTTTGGAGTATCTGGGCGGGGAGGAAGCCCCAAATCCATGGTCGCGACCGGAAAGGCGCCCGAACCGAGGTATCGAACGGCTTGCCTGACGTCGTTCGCGACGACGATTTCGTAGGTTTCGCTCAATCCCCATTTCATTTGTTTCGCAAGGGAATGCTCGTCCTCGACGATCAAAAGTTTTTTTTTCATTCCTGTTCTTGTCCGCCAAAATCCATCGGCGTTTACCTTATCGATTCAAGTGTATCCCCGGCTTCCTTGGCGCCGGCGAAATCGGTGCTTATCGCAAGCGCCTTCTTCAGAGAAGTTTTTGCGTCTTGCAGTTTTCCCAGTTTATATTGAATCATTCCCTTGTGGTACAAAATTTCGGGGTCGTCGATTTGTTTCGACGCGCTTCGCTCGACGAGTTCCAGCGCCCATTGGTAATCTTCCTGCTTGTAGAGAATCCATCCCAGCGTGTCCGAAATCCTGGGATCGTCGGGATGGGCCTTGTGGGCTTTCAAGGCAAGCCTGGACGCCTTTTCCAGTTCGCCGTAGTATTCCGAATAGATATACGCCAAATTGTTCGCCGCCGGGGCGAAGTCCGGTTGAATTTCCATGATTTTTTCCAAAGCGTTCCTGGCCTCGTCCATTTTTCCTTTCTTTTGCATCAACATTCCATAGCGCATAAGAACATTCAAATCGTCGGGGTTTTTCCGCAGGGCCTTGTCGAACCAAACCAACGCTTGCCCCTCGTCGTTCTGCGCAAGGAAAATTTCTCCGAGCGTCGCATACGCCTTGACGTAATCGGGCGACAATTCCAGCGCTTTTTCAAGCGAAGCTTTCGCATGGTCGTATTCCTTGGCGGACGCATGCATTTTCCCCAAGAGATAGTGCAAGGAGGCCGCGTCGGGCGCAAGCTCAAGTTGCTCTTCGAGTCTCTCGAAGGCTTTGTCGCGTTTGCC
Source organism: uncultured Desulfobacteraceae bacterium (assembly GCA_964575975.1). Lineage (GTDB taxonomy): Bacteria > Desulfobacterota > Desulfobacteria > Desulfobacterales > SKZT01. The sequence continues at coordinate 20,588 of CAZNTU010000035.1, read as the reverse complement.
CTCGGCGAAATCCATGGCCACCAATTGCTCGAGCGGCTGCGAATAGTCTGGGGCTATGGACAAAGCTTCCTCGTATTTCGCCCGGGCTTGCTTCGATTTTCCCTGTCTTTGCAAAACCGTTCCTACCAAATATAAGCTTGTCGGATCTTTCGGGGTCATGTCCGAAGCCTTTTGGAAAGCGCTCAAAGCATCGTCCAGACGCTCCAAGGAAAGATGGGCCATGCCCAAAAGCGTATATGCGACAGGAGACGCCGGATTTTCGGAGACGAACCGATTCAACCGCTCGATTCCAGCCTGGGCGTCGCCTTTCTTGATTTCCAATTCCGCGAGCTGCAAACGCGCCGGTTTGAATTCCGGATCGATTTCGAGAACTTTGTTCAATTCCTTTTCCGCTTCTTCGGCCTCTCCGGTTTTCCAATATGCAATAGCCAATTGATTACGGGCCCAAAGAAGCTCGGGCTCGACCTTCAACGCTTCCTTCAGATCGACAATGGCCTTGCCGAATTCGCCGAGCGCCATGTAGATTCTTCCTCGCAACAAAACGGCGTCGTAATCGGAAGGATTCTTGGCGAAAACGGGCTCGAGGGACTCCAAAGAATCCTGGTACCGGTTTTCGGAGAACGCGAGCCGGGCCAAACGCCTGCGAGCCGGCAAAAACTCGGGATTTTCGTCCACTGTCCGGGATAAAAGCTCTTTGGCCTGCATTCTTTTCCCCGTCATGATATAAAGGTCCGCCAATTTCATCTTTTGGGTCGCCCCCTCGGTTTCAAGATCGGCTGCCGTCTTGAATTCGGTCTCGGCCAAATCCGGTCTTTTCGTTGCGACGTAAAAGGAACCCAAGGCGCTATGCGCCCAAGCCGAATCCGGCTCCTTTGCCAAAGCTTCCTTGTAGGCGCTTTCGGCCCTCGTCCAGTCTTTCTTGACCATATGCAGGTTTCCCAGGGCGACATGGTATTTGAAGTTGTCCTCGAACAGCGGTTCCAGTTCTTTCATTTTCGATATCGACCGATCCAGTTCCTCTTCCGTATTGGACGACCCCGCCAGTAAAAAAAGCGCATCGATGTCCCCCGGATCTAACGCGAGGGCGATTTCCGCTTCCTCCCGGGCCAAGTCCAATTTTCTGGCCATGAGGTATATGGAGCCGATCCTTACCCGCACTTTCGGATTCTCCGGGTTCAGCTCCCTCGCTTTCGTCAAGAATCGAAACGCCTGCTCCATCTCTCCCAGTTGAAACAAAGCCTCGCCGATCCGACCGAGCGCGTAGGCATTGTCGCTATCGATTTTCAAAACGTTCCGATATTCGATGATTGCTTCCTTGTACTTTTCGTTTGCGGAATATTCGTCTCCCCGTCTCAAATGTCGTTTCAGGCTTTCCTCCGGAGAAAGAGCGCATCCAAGCACTACCCGGAAAGACAAAAGCAAAAACAGGCAAAAGCCGATTCGCTTCATGAAATGCTCCTTTAAGTCGAAGATTGTTTTTTTTCGCCCTGCCCCCATAACAACCGAACCACTTCTTCCTCGCCTACATCCCCGTGCCGACGTTCCCGTATGGCTCGTACATTTCGCTGATTTTTACTCGGCTGCCGTTGAATACTATTCCCATCAATTTTTCCCGGGGTATTTTCTCCAAGGCGGAGCGTACGACATTGCGAGGCGTTCTGCCGCAGCGGACCACCAAGAGGACGCCGTCCACGATGCGGGCCAAGGCCGAGGACTCCGGGGTGATCTCCAGAGGCGAGCTGTCGAGGATTACGTAATGGTCCGGGTGGAGTTCCTTCACCTTTTCGATCAGGCCTCTCATTTTCTCCGAAGAAAGCAATTCTGCCGGGGTTTTGGTGGAATTGCCTCCGCGAAGGATCGTCAGCTTGTCCATGGCGGTTTTGACCAGCAGGTCGGAAAGAGGGAGGTTTTTCGCCAGGTAGGCGGAAAGTCCGGGATCGTTGGAACCGATTCCGAATATCTTGTGCTGCCGTGGATTGCGCAAGTCTGCGTCTATCAGAAGGACGTGTTCCTCGAGGCTTTGGCTTATCGCGGCAGCGAGATTGCCCGACACGAAAGTTTTTCCCTCGCCGGTCAGGGCGCTCGTCACCATGATCGCGCGCGGCGACTCTCCGACCCCAGGACGACGCGTCACTGCGGTTCGCAGAAACCGAAAATATTCGGCCATCTCGGACTCGGGTCTGTTGAAGACTACCAAGTCCCGCCCAAAGACTGTCTTGATCCTCTCGGACAGGAATACGGTTTTGCTCTCCTGCCTGCTTTCCGATTTCGCTTGCTTTTTCCTTTTCGCCAATTCCAGAGCTTCGTGGAATTTACTCATCGTTTTACCTCTCGGCTATTGAAAACTCCAACGGTTCATCTTTTTATCGCGGCCCTTCGCTTCGGTTTTCGAGCGCTTGCGTCCTTTCTCTCGAGTTCGGCCAAGGGCAAGCTTGCGACGACATTGACGCGGAGATCGTTTTCGATTTCCTCCCGGTCGTAAAAGCACGGGTCGGTCGTTTCTCTTATATAGGCGAGACCCAATCCAATACCCAAGCCTCCGAAAACCGCGACGAGCATGACGAACCCGAAATCAGGAGATATCGGCTTCGCCGGGGCAACGGCCGGATCGACGATCCTGAACTGTTCGCTTTTCTTGCGCCTCTCCAGTTCCTCCGCCATCCTGGCGCTCAAACTTTTGGCGAGAAGTTCGGCGTAACGCGCTTTTACGGTCTGGTAATCCCGAAGAATCTTCGTCATGGCCAATTCGACTTGGGGAGTCCGCTCGACCCGTTCCTTGTAAGCCGCGATCTGTCCTTTCAAATCGTCGATCTGAACGGCGTAGGAATCCATTTGGGCTTGGTACATGGTTCGTTGAAGAGCCATCGGGTCTTCCGCCGGCATGAAGCTTTCGGGGACGGGTTCCGGTTTCGGTCTCGTTTTGGTCCGCTGTTTTTCCTCCTGTCTCAGCAATTCGATTCGACGCTTCAAACCCTTGACGTCGGGATAGTTGTCCGTGTATCTGCCTTTGAAACTTTTCAGAGCTTCTTCGTGCGCCCTGATTTCCCTCGAGGTTTCGTCCTCTTCGAACATATCCTCGTCGGGAACCGCGAAAGAAGCCGCGGCCATGTTTTCCTCCATTTGCCGCATTTGGGTCTCCATCATCAGCGCCATCTGTTTTTCCGTGTCCCACCTTTTTTCCACATTGGCCAATTCTTCCTTCAACTGGTTCAAAATGCTGATGTTCGACCGAAGCTCGTTCGGAAGCGCTCCCATATGCACTCTCTTGAAATCCTCCAGCTCCTTTTCCTTGCCTTCCAGCTCGTACCTGATCCTCAAGGCTTCCCTTTCGAGAAAATCCGTCGTGGCCATGGCTATTTCTTCGCGTGCGTTCAGGTTCTCCTCGATGTATTTGTTCGCTATGAAGTTCGTGATGTCGGCCGCGATTTTCGGGTCGTGCCAAGCGAACGAAATATTGAACGCATAGTTGTCGCCTTTCCCCCGAAGTTGCACCGCTATTCTTTCTCTCAATTTTTCGACCAGGGTAACCGTTTTGATCGAATCCCGGCTGTTCGACGTTTTTTTTTCCGATCCGACGGCCTTTCTTATCCTTTCCGTCCAACTGCCGGATATCTTTTCGCTCTCCCGATTCAATCCGAAATTGTTTACGATGTTTTCCAGATTGGTTCGGCTGTGTATTTGCTGGGTTATTGTCGCCAGTCTTTTCTCCACGGTTCCGCTTACGACTGGCCTCACGTAGGAATCCGGAATTTTTTGCGGCTCCACCAAGATCAGAGTTTTCGCTTCGTAGACTCTTGGCGACACCACGTAAAAGACAAGCCCGATCAAAAGAGCGGAGAGAAACGGGATGATTATCCACCATTTTCTTCTGGAAACCATTTCGAAATACGGTTTGATTTCGATTTTCTCTATTTTCGCCATTGTTAGTTTATCTCCCTTGCATTTTTTTTCGAAGCCGGTCGGACATATCCTCCGAAGCCGTTATATTCCCGCGACCCGACGCCATATCCGTTCGTAGCCATCCACCATCTTTCCTATTCCGAACCTGTTTTCCGCAATGATCCGATTGAGACGCCCGTGTTCGGCGCGCATGTTCGGATTCCGAAAGTACGCCAGCAGGTGGGAGGCGAGCGTTCTGACGTCCTTGGCTTTCGACAGGAGACCGTTTCGTCCGTGGAAAACCAGTTCGGGAGTGCCTCCCGCGCTGGTGGAAACCACCGGCAACCCGGTAGCCATGGCCTCGAGTATCGTGTTGGAAATGCCCTCGTTGAACGACGCGAGAGAATAGACATCCGCGGCCCGCAATATTTCCGGAATATCGTATCTCGCCCCGGCAAAGAATACGCCCGGCGGGGGCGTCCCGGCCCATCTTTCGCGTTCGGGACCGTCGCCGACGATCGCCAAGGCGGAATCCGGAAAGGACCGATGCGCCAATTGGAACGCTTCGATCAGTCCAGCATGGTTTTTTATAGGGTCCAGTCGCCCCACGCATGCGACAAGCACTGTAGAGTCTTTCAGGCCAAGCTCCTGACGCAGGGCCGCTTTGGCGCCCCTGGGGGAAAAGCGCGTCGTATCGATTCCATTGTAAATCCGAGTCACCGGACGAAAAACCCTGACTTCCTCCCGCAACCACTTTTGCATTTGCCCCGAGACGCAGGTGAATTGTCTTACTCCCAAAGACAGCGCCCTTCGAACGAAAAGCCGTCTTTTACTTTTGCCATATGCATCCTCCATCCCCCATCCGTGTTCCCCTTGAACGACTTTTCTTCCCAGGCCCGCCAGGTTCGAAGCTATTATTCCGTCCATGCCGCCCCAGTTTCTCGTATGTATCACGTCCGGCTTCAGGCGGCGAATGAGTAGAGCCAGATTCAAAACAAAACGCATGGAACTTCCTTCGCCTTTGTCCAATCTCATTAGCGGAGTGCCTTCGGGCAATAGCGACTCCGACTCTCCGGCGCTTGCAAGGCAAAGAACGACATGTTCGAAGTCTCTCGACCCATGGCGGACCAAAGTGGCGATTCCCTTTTCCAGTCCGCCGAAACCGAAGGAATGGAGAACGTGCAGTACTCGCGTTTTTTTCATAAGGGAATTTCGCTTACGAAATTCGCAGACGGATAACGAAGTTTTCCCTGCTGTTACCGATTCGAAAACGTTTGCTTCGAATTTTACGGCGGCATTCGCGCGGCTTTTCCGCTTTATTAAGACAAGCCCTCGCGATTATTTTCCTTGCAATTTATTGTGAGCACGGGTGGTTCGAATCTTGCAAATGCAATTGCGGCTATGAAAACGCGATCATGGAATCGATGTTTGAATTGCGGATTCAATTTAAGCTCGAAACGCCTCCCTTTTGATGCTATGATATATATGAAGAGGCGCCGAAAATCGTTCGGTTCGATTTTTTTCGAATTGCGCATAACAAAAAATTTCGCATTTCCGATCCCGATACCCCTACGCCGCAACGAATGTTCTTTCCGTAAAAACAAAAATTTCATGGAGGAGACAATGCTGAGCATTAGGTACAAGTTTACCTGCATACGTTTTTCGAGAGTCCCGTATAAAATCCTTGTTGCTTTTCTTTTACTGGGCGTTGCCGTTCCTGTGGTAACGAACGAAGAAGTGCGCGCAGAATATTTTTTCAGCAAAATCCACGAAGGGAGCGCTTCGGACAAAATGACGATCATATGGATTCCTTCGGGGTTTAGGCAAGACCGCAAGAACATGTTCTTCGACAAAGTCGGACGAACCACAAATGCCATGTGGAATGTGAATTGGTTCAAGGACCACAAGCATCTTTTCGATGTATACCGTATCGAGGGGGACGACGGCACGGAACCCGTGCCGGTTTGGGACGAAGACGGCTTGAGGAAGTCGGTCCAAGAGGTCAAAAAGCTGATATCCGCCCTGCCGAACGACTGGGGAAGCTGCGATTTCCTGAAGGATGTCCTTTGCAAAACGTTTCCATCCGTGGTCATCGACGAACACAATCTCGTGGGCGGCGCCGCCAACGGCCATTTTTACATTGGACTGAACGCGAGCGCCTACGAGTATCCCCACGAGTGGTCTCACGACGGGTTTGCCAAAGTGTTGTGCGACGAATACGAATCGGGGCCGGGAGCTTCGGGCGCCCACTGGTGCCGGAACCTGGACGATGTCGATTCGAACCGGAAATGGAACGAATTCGTAACCACCCCGCCCTTCGAAGGAGGGAATCACCGCTCGACCGGCATTTTTCGACCGACGAAAGACAGTATATTGCGCAGTCTGGATACCAGTCCGGTTTTCGACCCGATCGGCTACGAGGCCATGAACAAGGCGCTCGATAAAAAATACGGGCGCACGGAGATACAACAGCCGAACATTTCTTGTTCGATCAAGCCAGGGGACGTCGTTACCGGCGATGTTACAGTATCTTGCTACGCCGTCGACAACGCCGGAATCGAAATGGTGGTTTTCTACTGCGCCAAGGACGGCGAATTGCATCAAAGCTTCGGGCTTGATCGAACACCGCCGTACGAGGCGACCCTCAAGGCTTCCCAAATGGAAGACGGAAAATATTGGCTTCGCGCTGTGGCTTGGGACAAGAACTGGAATTTCCGGCAATACAATCCAAGCTTTCGAATTTCCTCGACACAGTCTCCGCCTCCCGTCGCGGAAACCCCTCTCGATCCTCCGAATATTCCTGTCGGAACGTTTGACATTCCTCTTGAAATTCGCGACGTCTCGGGCGTGAACAGAACGAAGGAGGTCGTATCGTCCGGAGTGCCGCTGCCGAAAGGAACGCTGGGAGAACCGGCCTCCATCGCGGTCTACGCTCCGGACGGCAGCGTCGTGCCGGCGCAGTTCAAGGTCCTCGAGCGCTGGAGAGACCACGGCCAGGACAACTCGGTCAAGTGGCTTTTAGTGACGTTTTTGGCCGATGTTCCCGCCAATTCCGCAGTCACCTATCGCCTTAAAAACGGAAGCAATCCCAAGCCCGCGAATCCGGTATCCGTCGCGGACACCGGCACAGCCTTCCAGATGGCGGGGAAGACCTTTCCCAAGAATTTTTCCGGGGAATTCGACTTGGTTTTCACTAAACCGGACGGTACGCAAGTGCATGCTTCGGATCTGAGCACGATCAAGTGGGAAGTCATGGAAAACGGGCCTGTGCGGACGATGCTGAAGGCGGAGAGCGCGACCGAACGATCCGCCGACCCGACCAGGGACAAGTTCGGTTTCATCGCCTATATTTACGGCTATTCCGGCCTGGGTCGATGGGACATGACCGTGGTACTGAAAAACACTCCCCAAACCGAAAACTTTGAAAAATCGTATGGGCCCATGCTTTTCAAGGATTTTTCCGTGGTTTGGAAGCAAAACGGCTCCAACTATGCGATCGGAGGCGATTCGGGCCAGTCCGTGCAGAACGCCTTGAATTCCGGCCAGACGATTCATCTGTACCAGGATTCGAGCGGGACGGAAAAATGGAACAAACTGGGCGAATACGGCGACGGCAAAGGAGCGTACGTACAGGCCGGGGACGAGCTTTGGAAGCTTGGAATTCCGGAATTCAGGGGCTACACGGTTTCCGACGGGGCCAAGGAACTTTCCAGAGGCTACCACGCTCTCGGCTGGGCAAGAATCGACAATGCCGGCATAGGCGTCCGCCATTTTTGGCAGCAGTTTCCGAAAGCCGTGGAGGTGCAGCCCGGCAAACTGATCGTCCGTCTCTGGCCCAAGTATTGGAAAGGCCACGGGGGCGTCCACTGGCTCGACGACGCCCAGCGCAAGGACCACGACATCACATTCAGGAGCGGTGGATTTACCGAAAACGACGCCCAGGCTTTCAACAATCCCCTTGTCATACACTGCGGACTCGACTGGTATCGAAAAACCGGCGCCATGGGATATATTTCCAAGGACGCCCGGTCGGCGGAGCCGAATCCCGGAAACATCGGTTCCTGGGAATACGGTTGGGTTAATTGGGGCGGAAACTACAACGACCGTTACCGCAGAAGATACCACGAATATCCCGTCGACGGCTTCATTAAAACTTCCGATCCGTATCATGCCTATCAAACCAGGATCGCCATGCGCCATTCTTCGAGTATGACCCCGGTGTGGATCGACGATTACGCCTATCCCAGAGACGAGGGGGAACTCCGCATGCGATGCTACTGCTGCGCTTTCAGGGCGAGAGGGCAATATCCACAAAACATGCGGTTTCACGGCTATCAACCTTGGAACAAGGAGCATTGGACCATTTCGGAGGTTTTCGACGGATGGCGGATATTCGGGGACCCGCTGGCCTACGACGCCATCCAAAAAATCGGAGAGTACTTGCAATTCTGGTCCGATTACAGGAAAACCAACGGGATTGGCGAAACGCGAGTGGACTCCTTGGCGCAAAACGTGTTCGCCGAGACATACAGAATCACGGGGAACTCGGCCATCAAGTCGTCCCTGGCGAAATATTTCGGAACGATTTGGAAAACCGTGAACAAGGAACGAGGCTATTACGTTCCGAACAAAAATGTCGCGGCATATCCCAACGGCGTGGAAAAAACCTTCATGCTCGGCTATCTGGCGGAAGGACTGGAAGAAACGTACGGGGTGCTCGGCGACGAAAGAATCGTGGACATGATCACCGGAATAGCCGATTTCGCGATCGACGAAGCCTACGTTTCCCCTTGCTACGCGGTGCTCTACGAATCCCCGATTCCTTTGACCGAAGTGGAGACGGCCCGAAAAAAAGCGCTGGCCTCGTCCACGACCGCTTGCGACTGCTCGTCCTACGCGTCCGGCAGCCGGGAATATTCCGATTGCAAGGAATACAGGGAATGGAGAATCCTTTCTCTCTTGGAACTCGCCTATCGATACACGGGGAAGAGCAGGTACAAGGACATGTTCTCCACCGTATACGAAAACGGCGTGAAAAAAACGGGCGGCAGAAATTTTCACACTTGGAACAGCGCCTTGAGCGAAATGGTGGAAGCTCCGCGGACGGATACGATGTCGCCATCGGCGATCGGCGATTTGAAAGCCGTCGCGTCGGGGGCCGGGCAGGCGACGCTCACCTGGACGGCTCCAAAAGACGCGCGTCGCTACCAAGTCAAATTCGCGGACTACCCTCTCGTGGAAAACCGGACGTCCGTCGCGTCCGCCCCTGTCAAGGTCGCACCCGACCAATGCAACTGGTGGGCCGCCAATAACGCGGCGGGGGAACCGGTCCCGTCCGGAGTCGGCGCCCAGGAAAAAATGGTCCTCGACGGCCTTGGCGCCGGCACCTATTATTTCGCCGTTCGGTCGTACGACGAATCGTCCAATATTGCGCCGATCTCGAACGTCGTCAGGATCGAAGTGACCAGCGGGGCGACTTCCATCGTCGGACCTCGCAACGTCAAAATTTTGCAGCCTTGAAATAGACGGAATATCGGGACCTTTTCCGTAGGCGATCGTTCGCCGCATCAAAGGCGTCCGCCGATTTCAGAACCGGCGGACGCCTCTTCCACCCGATCCGGGACGGAGGCGGGTCCGAATCCGAGACGACCGGCCGTTCCCTCCATGCATTTTTGAAACACCTTTTCCACCTCTCGGGCGACAACGTTCCAATCCCTTGAAGCCACGTGATCTCTGATTGCGCTCCTGTCCCATTCGGTCGAGAGGGCCAGGAGCAAAGCCCGGGCCAGCGCGCGAGGCGTTCTTTCCACAAGCAGGCCTACCTCGGGTTTCGTTACAATCTCGGGAGCGCCGTAGACGTTCGTCGCCACCGCAGGGCATCCGCACGCCATCGCTTCCATCAGCACGTTGGCCCATCCTTCCCTGGAACTTGCCAGACAAAAGACATCGGCGGCGTTGTACCATTTTACAAGTTCCTCGTTCTGGATTTCCCCCGCCAAAACAATCCTGTCCTCCAATTCCAGACGTCGGATTTGCGCCGCAAGTTCTTTTCTGAACGAACCTTCTCCTATTATGTGGAAGAAGACGTCGGGCCGCTTTTCCAGAACTTCCGGAATTCCTTCGATGAGCACGTGATACCCTTTGCGCGGAATAAGGCTCCCCACGGACAGAACGATCTTTTTTTCCGGAGGTATGTTCAAACTGCGGCGAGCAAGCGTCCGATCCATCAAAAAGAATTTCCGGGTATCCACCCCGTTCGGAATCACCGTGATTTTATCCGAGGAAACGCCCAACCTGTTCATGTCCCTCTCTATAGCCTTGCACACCGAGACGATCGCGTCGGCATTCGCCAAGGCGCTCCTGATCATCGGCCTGATGGTCCGAAAACCCGAAAACTGGTTGATGTCCGACCCTCGGGCGGAAAGGACCGCGGGCTTCTTGAACGCCTTGGCCAAAAAAACCGCGGCCAGTCCGTCCGGGTAAATGTAGTGGCCGTCGATCAGGTCGAACGGAAACGCCCGAAAAATCCTCCGGACAATTCCCATGGACGACAGAAAAAGCGAAAACGCATGAAGAATCATGCTTGCTTTCGGCACGAGAGGATATCGGGGATGATGCACGGGAATGCGGTCTTGATATTCCAGAAGTTCGATTTTGGAATACAAGTGCCAGGGAGCGACGCGAAACCACGAAGGGCAATAGGGCACGGGAGCGACGACTTGGATTTCGTTGCCGGGAATACCGGCGAAACGGAACATTCTCTGGCGAACGAATATCCCCTTGTTCGGCTCTTGCTTGTTGGGAAACAGAGACGTATAGACAAGAACCCGCATGGCTTCAGCTCCGATCCATGTACGTTCGAGCCCACAGTTCGAAAGAAAGAAGTCCCCACAGTTGCTGGCTGAAATCCCGAACGCCGCTCAGATGCCGGTCCCACATCCGTTTCGCGCAGTTCCGGTCGAACAGGCCCCGGTCTTTGAACCTGCTTCCCAGAAGGACCTCTTCTCCCAACGGGCGCAACTCTTTTTTCAACCACTCCTTGACCGGCATGTCGAACCCCTTTTTTTTTCGGGAAAGGATTTCCCGAGGAAGATACTGTTCGGCCACCTTTTTCAGAATATATTTCGTATCTCCGCCTCTGAGTTTGAAACTGGAAGGCATCTTTGCCGCAAGCTCCACCGCCAGGTGATCCAAAAGCGGCACCCTGACTTCGAGAGAATTCGCCATGCTGGCCCGATCCACTTTCGTTAGAATGTCGTCGACCAGGTAGGTCTTGATATCCAGATATTGCACTTTGCTCAACGGGTCGGCAGTCCCGGCTCGTCGAAAATGGGAGCGAAAGACCTCCTTCGAGTCGTATCCGGCAAGACTTCGACGAACATCGCCGCTCGCGATTTTTTCCTTTTCCTGCGGCAAGAATCGAGAAACGGAATTGAAATAGCCGTCGAGCGGACTCAGCGCGACATTTTGCAGCAGGGTTTTCGCCCTCAACGGTCGCGGCAGCCAGTCCGCTTTCGGATATAGAGCGCCTATGCCTCCGAAAGCGTATCGACGAACATAAGGGGGAACGATCTCCCTGATTCTGTTTTCAAGCAAATCGAAATAGTATCTTCTGTATCCCGCGAAATTTTCGTCCCCACCGTCCCCGGAAAGACATACGGTCACGTTTTGCCTCGCCATTTTCGAAACATAGTAGGCAGGTATGGCGGAGGCGTCGGCGAAGGGTTCGTCGAAGAAACGGGCGAGCGTTTCCGAGACCTCCGCTATATTCGGCGTTACCGTATGTTCGTAATGCCGGGTCTTGAAAAGCTCAGCCGTTCGACGCGCAAACCGAAGTTCGTCATAGGAGTCAAGCTCGAATCCAATGGAATTGGTCACAACGGGACCGTCGGCTATTTTCGCCATCAAGGCCGCAACCAGGCTGGAATCGATTCCTCCGCTTAAGAAAGCCCCCAGAGGCACGTCGCTGATCAGGCGAAGCCGGACCGCCTCCTGCAAGATTTCGCCAAGGGATCTGGTCCACTGTTTCTCCGAGATTCCGTGCTTCTCGATAAAATCGACATCCCAGTACTCCCGGACGCGGACTCCGTTTTTGCCGCAGATCATATAATGTCCGGCCGGCAGCTTCCTGATGCATCGGAATATGCTCTTGGGCGCGGGAACGTAGCCAAAGGAGAGGTAATCCCAGAAAGCCTCCAAATCGAGATCGCGTTTCAATCCGGGTATTTTCAGAAGGGCCTTTGCCTCGGAGGCGAAAGCGAAAAGACCTCCATAGGCAGCGTAGTACAGAGGTTTTATCCCCAAACGGTCCCGGGCTATAAACAATCGAGACCTGACGGAATCCCATATGGCGAACGCGAACATGCCTCGGAACTTTTCCAGGCAATTCGTGTCCCACTGCTCGTATGCGTGGACGATGACTTCCGTGTCCGTATTGGTTTTGAATACATGGCCCGTTCGGACCAGTTCCTTGCGAAGTTCCTGGAAATTGTAGATTTCGCCGTTGAAAACAACGCATATGTTGTTTTCCTCGTTGTAGATCGGCTGGTTTCCGGTATTCAGATCGATGATGCTCAAACGTCGATGTCCCAGTCCTACAGGCCCTTCCAAGTGGTAGCCTTCGGCGTCCGGCCCCCGGTGGGCAAGCGTATCGTTCATCGCGACGACCGTCTCCTTGTCGATCCGACCGTCGTTGCCGCAATATATTCCGCAAATTCCGCACATGTTCGTTCGCTCCCGAAAAAAGATCAGGGGTTGGTTGCGACTTTCATCGTCTCCGCCGGTTCCCGCCCTTCGTTTGTCGCTTCTATGTCGCGTTGGACAGGCTCCAGATTCGCGAGCGCGACTGCGAGAGCCGAAAACCAGTAGATGCCTAGAAAGTAAAATCTGTCCATAAAGAAGGCGGACGCCAGAATCCCGACCAATGCGCATTGCAGGGCCACATTGTCGATCAGTGTCCTTGAATCGGCGCCAAGAATTCGATCTTCGGAATCTTTCGCCCCTCCCAGAATTCGCCTTCTATGCTTTTTCAACTGCCGAAAGGTGCTCAGAAAAAAACACGCGTAAAATACGGTTCCCGGTATGCCTTGTTCGACCAGCACTTGAAGAAAGGTGTTGTGGGACGCCCTCGTTCCGCTCGTTTGTTCCAGAAGGTATTCCGGAAGGTATGCCGGGCTCAGCAGGACGAACGCGTCTCCTCCCGCTCCGAACGGAAAATCCTTGAACATTTCGATACCGTACGTCCATATGTCGATCCGGCCGGTCGAAGCCTCGCTCAATTGATCGAAGCTTATTTCTCTCAACCGCTCGATGAAAAGGGGATCGATCAAAACGACAAGGGCCGCCAGTCCGCCAACGGCCGCGACGAACAATTTTTTGCGATACCCCTGGAACGAGCCGATGGAATATGCGAGAACCATGCCGGATGCCGCAAGCCCAACAAAAGCTCCCCGGCTCCGATACATCATGAACGCGTTGAGCAAAAAAGCGGCTATTCCCGCGAAAAAAAGCTTTTTCTTCCAGTCCTCCCCCATCCAGAAGGAAAGGCAAAGCGGGAGGGACATGACCATGAAGGCGGCGGCCAGGTTTGCCGAAATCGCGTCAGCGATTCCATACTCCAGCCTTTCGCCTCCGAAATAATGAAAGGCGAGTCGGCTGAGCAAAAAGCACTCCACGAGCCACGCCGCGAAAAATATTCGAAACTGCCGATGGTCGCGAATTATTTTTACGGTCAGGCCGAATATCGCCACGTATCGAAAGAATTCGTACGCCTTGGAAACGCTGACGTCCGGATACAGGGTGAAAGGCGCAAGAACGAACATGTAGATCAGCATTGCAATGAGAAACCGAAAAGGCCAGAGGCTTGCAAGCTTTGCGGAACTCAATTTGTCCCTGTGCAGGATACAGCTTGCTACGAGCAGGAGGGCCGCCATATACGCCCAACGCCAATCCGGGACCTGGACCGCCCAAAACTGGTGCTGGGGAGTGTTGAAATACACGTGCAGATAGACCAGCAACCCCCAGAACGGTCCTCTTAAAAACGACAGGAACGTTCCGACTACGAATACAAAGAAAAACAGGATGGCTGAAAGGGGCATATTAAAGAATCACCCGTCTATGAAGCGTCTATGCCATAGCTCCATTGTCAGAAGGGATATCACTGTGGATTCCGAGCCGCTGGCATAGTCGGATTCGCCGGAAAAAAAGGAGGCCAGCATTCGACCAAGAAATTCCGGGTTGAAATAGCCCCTCCGCAACGTCCTTCCGTCGAGCAATATTTCGCGCACGTATTCCCGAAGGTTCTTGACCAGCCACTCCCCGATCGGCATGGCAAAGCCCTGCTTTTTCTTCTTGAGTGTTCGCTCGGGCAAAAGATGGCCGAAAGCGCGCCTCATGACGACCTTGCGTTCCCAGTCCGGGCCGATTTTCAGCTCGTCGGGAAGGCAGGCTACGAGTTCCACGACATTTCTGTCGTGATAGGGACTGACTGCGTTCAGAAAATGCGCCCGTGTCATGCGATCCACTTTGACCATGAGATCGTCCGGCGCATAGGAATGAATGTCGAAGAAGAGGATTTTGTTCAGCAAGCTTTGTCCGGGGACTTGGCCGTACAAGGTCCGGGCGATTTCCATGGGGTCGGATTTTCGATTCGCGTCCAGCATGTCCGGGCTGTAAAGCGCTCTTTTCAAGAGAGGAGGAACGGGCATGTTGAGAAGAATCCGTTGCTCCTCCAGCGAAAAGCTCTCTCGATAGACGAATCGTTTGATCTTGTCCGAAAACCGGCTTCCATTTGTTTTCCAAGGCATCCGCGCGACGGTGGAACGAAGTACGCCGTTTCGCATACATCTCTTGTAAAAAGGGTCGTTCGCGCTTCGCGCAAGGGCCGCGACTTGATGCCCGGAGCCGCCGATCAACTGGTCCGGAAAATCTCCCGTCAACACCGTATCGACATGCTCCTTTGCGAGTCGGGCCGCATAATACGAAGGAATAGCCGACGTATCGCCGAAGGGCGTTTCATGATAAAAGACGATCTTTTCCAAGAGGCCCGGGAAATCGGGACCGAACCGGACTTTTTCGGAATGGAACTCGAGTCCCAAGTGATCGGCCACCGCGCGAGCATCCTCGGTTTCGTCGTACGCCTTTTCCTCGAATCCGATACTGAAAGCCCTGATTTCGCCTCCGGTCAGCTTTTTCGCCACTGCGGCCACGATGCTCGTATCGAGCCCTCCGCTCAAAAACAAGCCGGCTTCGGGATGGGCCTTCAACCGAACGGCCAGGGCATTTTCGATAGCCTGCGCAAATACGGGGACGGCCTTTTCACCCTGCAAGCGTTCGCCGTTGCAAAGATAATCCCGAAATTCCCAATAGCGTTTTTCCCTCAAGAACCCCTTCTCGAGGATGAGACAAACTCCGGGTTTGGCTTGAAATATGCCTTCGAACGGCGTCTCGGGATTCGGGACGTACCCGTAGGAAAGAAACCGGTCCAGCGCTTCGAGATTCACGCCGCATTTCCAAAAGCCGCTTTTGAGAATAGGCCGAATGGAAGTGGCAAAGACAAAATGGTTTCTCTTTTTCGTATAGAAAAGAGGTCTTGTGCCCAGACGGTCTCTAAGAAGCGCAAGAGCTTTTCGTTCCTTGTCGAAAATCGCCATGACGAAAGAACCGTCGATTTCCTCCGCGAAGCGTACCAGCGACTCGCGCGCCAGTTTCCCGAGTCCCTCGAAATCGTCGTGGAGCCCGGACGATTTCCTGTAGACATTGCCTAAAAGAAGAAAATCGAAAGGTCCCTCCGAGTAACATTTGACTGTTCGATTGTCCGGCGAAGACGCGCAGCACAAATAAAAATTGTCGCCCGGCGCAAGGATTCGGCTTTTTTCGCCTTCGGCGCCAAGTTCCCGCGCCATCTCCGTCAAGGACGACGGACTTTGCCGCAGTACGTCGTCCGCGCTCCACAATCCCGCTATTCCGCTCATATGTTTTCCTTGTAAAATTTTTCCGAATCGAGTTCGGCAATGTTGGCGTCGACGGTGAATTTCGCCGCCCAATTGAGATACTGGAAACGACCGTATTCGCCGTCCACCGGAAAGGAGCCTTTCACGCCCCCGACGGCATCTCCCTTGCCTTCGGTCCGAAGCGTTCGCCTTACGAAGGAATTCAGTTTCCTCGACGCCGCCAGATAGCCGTCGTCATTGGTGAATCCGAACAATAGAAGAAGACACTCGGAGATTTGAGAATTCCCGGTAAGGCACGACCATTTGGCGGCCGGCGACCAATCTTTGCGAAGCATTCCGGGAAGCGCCCCGTCTCTTCGCTGTGCTTTAACCAAGGCGTCCGCCGTTCTTTTCGCCGCTTCCAGAAACGATGCCCGCTCGCTGTAACGGTAAGCCTCCAAAACTCCCCGGAGAAAATAGCCCAGCGTATGCGTAAGCGGAGCGGACGGATCGTCGAGGCTGCAATCCTCGACCCAGCCGTTCCGATGTTGTTTGGTCAGCGCCCATTCGACCTGCCTGAGCCCCGCGTCGGCGTACCCGAATCCGGAAGCCAAGCGTTCCGCCTCCAGCAATCCCCAGGAAACATGGGTTTCGTAGGCTTTTTCTCCCGTTTCGGCAAAGGGAGAGGGGTGGCTGCGCCAGCAGCCGTCCCGGTCCTGGGAATCCCGAAGAAAACCTGCGGCCCTGTGCATGGACTCTTCGTAACGCCCATGCCCGAAGATCCGAAAACCTTCCGCGAGTCCCAGCAGGATCTGTCCCGTGTTGAAAGTGGCGGGAACCATGGAAGCCTTGTCGATGGTTCCGCCCTGAAATCCTCCGCTCTGAAGCTGTATTTCCGTCAGCCAATCCAGCATCCTTTCGGCCCTGTCCAGGTAGTCCGGGTCGTCGAACTCGCGGGAGAGCCTAATCATCGTCGGTACAATGTAGCCGGTGGTTTCGGGGTAGGAGGCCGCCCAACCGTCCAGAAGACCATAATGGCGGGCGACTCCGCCGTCGAAGCTTCTGGAGTTGTCCTGGGCTCGACAAAGCCACCGGCCGCAAGCCTCGACCGCGACTTTCGCCCCCGGGTCGGAGCCAAGGCCCGTCGTCCAGTCTATTGCTACCTCGAACCTTGCGGCTTCCGGAGTTTTGTTCATAATCCACCAGAGGCCGACTTTCCGTGCAACGGCTTTTATCATGTTTTCCTTGCTTTGCTTATTTTTAATCACGATGGACTGGAGGCGTTTCGCTCCAATTCGCTCCTCGTCTCCAGTCCCAATCTTTTTCGAAAACGCTTCCATCGATGGCCTCTGTCCAAAAAGTACAAAAACTCCAGCGCGTTCGCGGAAACAGACATGCGACCGGATGCCGAGCGTTCATAGCCCAGCTCGTCCAAAAGAGGCCCCGCGATCGAATCGAACACGGCCCTCTGCGCCTTGCCCATCGTTTTTTTCCAACGAAACGCCTTCGACTTTTTCGGCGAATTCCCAAGCTCCGGCCACAGCCACAAGCGTTCCGAAGGCACTCTGGCCTCTACCGTTTTCGTGTACTCCATCATTTCTTTTTCGTAGGATATTCCCAGGAATCCGCAAAGCCTTCCCAAAGTCTCCTCGGAACGCAAAACGAGGTCCTCGTACCGAATCAGGCAATATCTTTCCGGCCCGATCATCGCTCCCATTCGTATATTTTGTCCGACTTCGACGCGCCATTTTTCGGCGCATTCGGCGATGTTTCCCGCTCCGAACGGATAATTGCGGTGCGAAAGCGCCACGTCCCGCCCGTCGCGCACGAGGTGGACGAAAAGCGCGTCCGGAAACCACGAATTGGCGACATGCATGTTGCACAGGGTGGAAATGTCGCTGTTCGCCCACATGGTCTTTCCGCAAAGTCTCGCGTATTCCTGGTGGAAGGCGCGAACGAGGGAACCGTAATCGCCTGTCGAGCAACGCTCCTCGATTTTTCCGCGATCCAGGGAGACCCGCCACATTCCAATGCGCTTGTGAGCCAGGATTTCGTCTATCAGAAGCCGCAGATCCGCTTTCGTCGCCAGATTGCCGTATCGGGAGGCGAGACGGTCGTGCAAATCGTACCACATGCCCGTCGTGGACAGGGGAACCGCGATCCGCGGGTGTGCTCCGGTCATCATGGCAAGCAAAGTCGTGCCGCTGCGCTCCATTCCGAAAATAAATACGGGGCGAACTTGTTCCTCCGTTCCGGTTTCGCCGGTTGACGATCTCATCATCAAAACCTCGGTTGATCAGTGAAGGCTTTTCTGCCCGTGTCGGTCGGATTGATTCGAGTCACGGCGGCAGCGCCGCCTTCCACGGCGGCGGGGGAGACGGGTTTGCCGCCCGGCGTTTTCCGAATCCGACCGCGCGTGGCGCCGCGCCGCCGTGGAAGGCGGCGCTACCGGGACAAGGGAGTTTTTCGCTTGACGGGAATCCCCGCCCGCGCAGGCCCAAATCTTTTGGCCGCCTGTTTTTTGACCAGCCCCATAACGACGCCTTCCGCGCTGTTTTCCGGCTTGCCGGAGACCAGCCACAAAAGAAGCACGCACGACATGTACAGACATGCTCCGGTCGCCACAAGCCCGAGCGCTCCCGGAAGTCGCCATCCGACGGCAACGGACATTGCAGCGGGACTCAGCCAGAAATGAAGCGCTCCGTACATGGCAAGGGCCGAGACTGCGGGCCTGTAAAGCACCGACGGGATTTTTCGAACCCCTAATTTCAATGCGCGGGAAACAGCGCCGAATTCTACGGGTTTCATGGCCAAGGACACGACAAGGTAAGCCGCCGCCGCCCCGACCGCTCCGTTCGCCTTCGCGAACAGGATCAGGCACGGCAAAAGCAATGCGATGCGCGCAAGGGAAAGCCAAGTTATCGTCCAAGGTCTTCCCTGGCTGTTGAAAAGCGGAATAGCATTGGTTTGAAGAGATTCCAGAGCGCCGACGAAAGCCAGAAGCCTTATGATAGGAATTGCGTCCAGCCACTTTTCCCCCAAGAGAATCGGAGTAAGAACCCCGGCCGTTCCGGCAATGCCCAATCCCGCAGGCAAGGAAACCAGCGCGATCATTCCCAGTACGCTCAGATATCCGTCGCGCAGAGTGTCGGGGTCGTTGCGCATTTTGGCATAGCCCGGGAACGCCGCCCGGTTTATGGGAGCCGCCATTTCCGAAGTCGGGAGCATGGCGATGTCGTACCCCATGGAGAACAATCCCAAAGAGCCGGGGCCCGCCAGTCTCCCCAACACGAAATCCGGCGATCTTTTTTCGAAAAACATCAGGGTCGTATTGCAATAGACCCACTTGGAAAAGTTGAAGATTTCCCTGCTTCCGGCCAATCGGAATCGCGGACGGTGGGGTTGGAGAGCATAGCTTAGCAGGACTTCCGCAAGCCGATGGATTACCGTTCCGATCACGAGCGCCCAGTAGCTTCTCCAGGCGAACGCAATGGAAACCGTGGCGATAAAGCCGACGAACTTGCTCGTGGCCCTGAGCCAGAAATCGAGATGGAAACGCATGTCGCGCAGGAAGAAAACGGTCCCGATGTTCTTGAAGCCGGTCGCAAGCACCGCCATGGAAAGCGCCCACACGATGTTCGGCAGTCTATGGTCTCCGTAGAACCGGGCCACGGGAACGGCGACCAAGGCCAGCAATGCCGCCTGTATCGCCGCGATGCACAACTGGACCGTCCAGGCGGTGTCCAAGTCCTCTCGGGTCAATTTCTCCTTCTGGACCAGGAAGACATGGAAGCCAAAATCCCCCAGCATATCCACCAGCGCGATCACGGACGTCGCCATGGCCACGAGGCCGAAATCCGCCGGAACCAGGAGACGAGCCAGAACGAGCGTGCTGACGAATCCGATACCTCGGACGGCGAACCTCAACAGCACGGTCCACGACGCCCCCTTTGCCATCTCCGTTTTCAAACTCATGCGGCGTGTTTCCCGTCGCTCGATTCGAGGTTTTGAAAGCCGGGTCCGAATCGTCTTAACGCTTTCCTCCGAATTTATGAACTTTTCCGGTTACGTCGCGATAATAAATGGTCCCGTCGCTTTCCTTGATTTTGAAACCGCAGCTTTGCATATCATACAAGCCGCCCCTTATCGCATATACGCGTTTATACCCGCGCCGGTATAGCTTTGCCGCTGCCCGAGCGGCCAATGGCTCGTTCATTTCAGCCCCTCAATGGCAGAAACAGGCTATCGGCTGCGTTTTCGGGAAGTTCAGCTTGACCTTGTCGATTTTCCCCACCGACAGAGTGTAGGCGCCGACAACGGGAGTTTTTTTAACGTCGGTATGCACGTCGATGACGATCAATTGGTTGGCCTGATGCAAAATCGCGGCTTGCCGGCATGAAATTCGGGGTATTTTTTCCAGATTGGCCTCTTCGTCGCCGTAAATGTTGGCGACGCAGACAAAAACGGGCACAAAAACGGCCAAAAAAACCAAACGAATCTTACGTAACATTTTACCTCCGATCGTTCGTACCGGGAAATTACGGCACAAACGGACCTGAATGGCGTTAGGTAGTAGGCGTTAGGTTTTGACCTAGTATCTAACACCTTCAACCCAATACCCAATACCTGGGGTGATGAAAATTATCGTCGATCAAGCTATATTAATCCATCGGTTTTTGTTCCGGCGAAACCGAGTGAGGACAAACTAATAATCAATAATCAACGGTTAATAATCAACGGTTAATAATCAACGGTTAATAATCAACGGTTAATAATCAA
>CAZNTU010000034.1:19398-34771 GCA_964575975.1 uncultured Desulfobacteraceae bacterium | reverse complement strand
TGTCGGAACAAAATCCGTATGAATTTTCAACACTGAAAACCCGACATTTCCATCATCCCAGCCGACTCCCCTTTAGAGATTCGCCGAGCGTCGTCCGTCCCGTTTTCTCAAACGAATCGCCACCGCGAACCCTTTCGGTTTTAGATTGCTCGCGCTCACAGATCCCTTGCAGGCGTTCACGCAGGTTTTCACGATGGCAAGTCCCAAACCGACCCCTCCGCTTTGTCTGTTTCTGGAGGGTTCGGGGCGATAGAAGGGCTCGAACAGCCGGTCCATCAGTTCTTCTGCCACTCCGGGGCCGGAATCGGTCACCTTGATTTCGACTTCCTCCTTTTCGACATTGGCTTCTACTTTGACGGGGCCGTCGTTGCCCGCGTACCGTACGGCGTTTCTCAAGAGGTTCGAAACCGCCCGGGTCAAAAGCTCGGCATCGGCGTACACCTCCGCGCCGGGAGGAATCGCGACATGGATATCCACGCCCGGGCGGATTTCCCGGTTTTTGGCTTTTTCGACGACTGCGGCCGCATCCACCGGGCCCAGTTTGACTTTCTCCGGGCTGATTTCGGCCCTAGAAAAGGAAAGCAGTTCGTTCACCAGATTGGACATGTGGGCGACATCCTCCAGGACGTCTCGTACCCGCTCCCGGTTTTTCTCGTCGCAGCGCTGCTCCAGAATCCCCAGGCCGAACTGAATCCTGGCGATGGGCGAGCCCAGTTCGTGGGCGACGTCCCCCAGGAATCTTTTCTGTCCCGTCACGTAACCGGCCAGACGATTGGTCATGTGGTTGATCGCTCGTCCAAGGCGGCCGATTTCGTCCGCCCTCCTCTCCTCGATTCTCACGTCGAAACGTCCCAAGGCGATCTTTTCCGCCGCCTGGGTCATACGTTCCAACGGTTTCGTAATGTGTCGGACCAACGGGGTCCAGAAAACGACCGAAAAAAGCGCGACCAGACTAGCCGCGATTATCCACGGGTAGGGGTCGAAAAAGAATCCGTTTCCGGTAAGGGAATCCGACGCCGCCAAGAGAACGGCTTTTTCCGGGGGGCGCCTTGGAGAATGGAAAAGGGACATGTAGACCCCGGTCCAGTATCTTGTGGGGTTTTTGGTTTTCAAGATCAGCTTGGGGCCGCGGTCCCCGCGTCGCCTCGAATCCATCGCCTCCATGTCGGTGGCGCCCGGAGGTCCCTTGTCGAAGAATTCCTCGACGATTCTTTTTCGGGCGTGGCGCCGGAAGTCGAAAGCAAGGGCTTTGTCGACCTCGGCCTTGACTGTCGGCGGCAAGGAAAGAACCGTGGTAGTCCCGATCTGTTCGTTCGATGTAATCACTAAAAAGTCCACTTGATGGATTTCCGAATGCCTGCCCAGAATATCCGGCCACTCGGCTTTCGGAGAGAATTCGAGTTCGTGCGAGATGATCCTGGCGGCGGTTCGCATTCGGTCTCTGGCGTGCATGCCCAAAAGCCCCTGGAGATCGTTCTGGAATTGCACCGTGAAAAACACGGCGAACATTCCCGCAACCAGCGCGAGGTTCAAAAAGAACCAGAGCAGAATTTTGGCGAACAGGGTGGAAAACGGTTTCATCTGTCGTCATCCGGTTGGTCGATAAACATGTAGCCGGCCGAACGGACCGTCTGAATGAATCTTGGCGACCTGGGATTGTCGTCGAGCTTCTTTCGCAACGAACTGATGTGAACGTCCACGGAACGGTCGAACACCTCGTAGTCTCTGCCGGCCGCGATGTCAAGGAGTTGGTCCCGGGTCAGCACCCGGCCGGCGGCCTTGACCAGCGCCGCCAGAAGATCGAATTCGATGGGCGTCAGCACCAGCGGTTCCCCCTTGAACCGGACTCTCCGGGACCCGAAGTCGATCGCGAGTTCCCCGAGGGTTTTCGAATCCTTTTCGTCCGTTCGGGATTCCCCCCTGTCGGACCTCATAGAGCGCCGGGTCACCGCCCTGAGCCTCGCGAGCAACTCTCTGGTCGAGAAGGTTTTGGGAAGATAGTCGTCGGCTCCCATTTCCAGACCCACTATCCTGTCCGTTTCGTCCCCCAGCGCAGTCAGCATCAGGACAGGTATGTCGGATTCCTTCCGAAGCTCCTTCAGCACCTCGAATCCGTCCATTTCGGGCAGCATGACATCCAGAATCACCACGCGATAGTCTCCCGACAAGGCCAGTTCCAGACCCGACGCCCCGGTGTGGGCCGCGCCGACCTCGTATCCCATCGGCTCCAGATAGTCCTTCACCAAACGACAAAGCTTGATGTCGTCGTCGATCATCAAAACCTTTACGGCCGCTCCGTTTGTTTCCGATTTCATTCTTCTGTCCCGTTTTCCCCGGCTTTTCAAATCCATGTTCGATTCCATTGATTAAGCCGACGGCAAAGAAAAGCCAAATCCTTTTACGATATCTTTACAAATCTTAACGCGGTTCGACATGCTTTCTTTACAACCGACACGTATATTGCGATCAAAACGAGAAAAAAGTTCTCGCAAACCAAAAAACGAAAGGAGATTCTATCATGAAAGCAACCGCGATGAAACGAAATGCGAAACGATTGGCCGCAGTATTGTTGGTCGGTATCTTTTTGGCGCCCGGCTTGGCGTTTTCCTGGGACGGAGGCCCCGGTTGGCGCGACGGCAAGGGATTTTGCACGGGGAAAGGATTCGGACCGGAAAAGGGGAGCCGCCATGGCTGGATCCTGGGCGTCTGGGACAAGCCGCAAATCGCGAAGGAACTGGGTTTGACCGACGAGCAGGTAAGCAAGCTCAAAGAAGCCGATTTCGCCACCCGCGAAAAGGCGCTTGATCTGCGCTCGAAAATGGAAAATTACGGACTGGAACTGGAAAAGGCCTTCTCGGCAAGCACTGTGAACGAAAAACGGGTTCGTGAAATCGCCGCGCAAATGAAGGATGTCCGGGGAGAGATGTTCATGCAGCGCATAGAGTCGTGGCTGACCGCGAAGAAGATTCTATCCCCCGAACAAATCGACAAGCTGAAGGAAAACCGCATGGAACGTCGGAAACATCGCAGAGGGTTCGGCGACGACGATTTTGGTGGACCGGGGCGTCACGGAGCAAGAAACCGGCAGTAAGTCGCGGGAATAAAGAACCTCGAAGCGGCATAAAGCGCGCGGGCCGATTCGGTCGGCGCGCTTTTTTTTATCTGTTCGGGCGAAGAACGAGCCGAAACCCGAGGGCGGGTCCGAAATCCTGGGAGCGAAAACCGAACCTTCGGGAACAACGGGCGCTCCAGGCGTCCATGTTCCAGCCTCCGCCGCGGACGACGCGGTCCGGTCCTTTCTTTTCGCGAACCGGGTTTAGGTCGTCGTGGAACTTGTAGGCGTTTTCGTCGTAAAAGTCCAAGCACCACTCCCACACGTTTCCGCACATGTCGTATATCCCCAGCCCGTTGGGCGATTTCTTTCCGACCGGCTGGGAGGTTCCGTCGCCGTTCTCGTCGTACCAAGCGAGCTTTTCGGGAAAATCCCCCCCGGCGTATTTTTCCTTTTTGCCTCCGCTTCTGGCCGCGTATTCCCACTGGGCTTCCGTTGGGAGGCCGAAAATGTAGCGCCCTTGGTTGGCTTCGGCAAGCCGGTTGATATATCCCTCCGCGTCGTGGAAAGCCACTCTTTCGACCGGGTGCCGCTCTCCTTGAAACAAGGAGGGATTTTCGGGCATCAGCGCGGTCCATTGGGCTTGCGTGACGGGGTATAGTCCTATGTAAAAGGAATCGAGCCGCACCTCGTGGATCGGTTTTTCGTTTTCGATTCCGTCGTCGAACAAGTCCCCCATTAAGAAAGAGCCTTCCGGGACCAGCACGAACTCCATTCCCGCGACGGGTTCCCTTATTGCCTCGGGCAGTCGTCCGTTCTTTTCCGGCTCCGCCGGATTGCACGCGGGACAAACGCCGTCCGCGCTGGCCAACCGCCGCTTGCAAGTCGCACATAGCAAGCGGGATTCGCAAAAGGGGCACCTTGCCCAGTGCTCCTTCATGGGTTTCGCGCATCCCGGGCATACGAAGGATTTCAACGGGTGCTCGCAGGCCGGGCAAATCCTCCAATCCTGTTCCACTTCTTCTCCGCAACGCGGACATTTTTTCGTTGTTTCCGAGTCTGGCATACTTGTTCCTTGTATATTGCGCATGGCGGTGTTCCATGCTTCGGGTTCCTGGAATCGGGAAAAAGTCCCTGAAAACACCGCGTCGTGGATATTTTCAAACAACTGGCTCCTATCGTCTCTTGGCCGTCTTTTATAACATCGGACCGGCCGTGTTATCAAGGGTGCGGGGCGGATCGTCTGGTCTGTTTCGACATCGACGCGTTTTCAGTCTCGGCTTTAGCCGTTTGGGGACGCACGCGGCTAAAGCCGCCGCTGCAAACGCGCTATCCGAAATGACGATACAGGGTAGAAGTTCGTTGACAATCCGCAGTCGCGCGCCTAAAAGGGAAAACTGTCGGGGAGCGGATCGAAACGCCGAAAAATTCTCGAGTCGAGTCTTTTCGCGGAAAAATTTTGGCGCTGGCCGCGCCGATGCCCCGAACCCGAAACAGAAATGATAACACAAGGTGGATATGTTTTCGATAGAATGGATTCCAGCCACGGTCCGGATAATATTGGTATTTTTATTGGTTGTTCTGGCGATTCGAAAGAAGGTCGCGATCGGGGCGGCTTTTTTGACGGGCGCCGCAGCCTTGGGAATTCTGTTCGGCATGTCGTTCGTCGGTTTTTTCAATAGCGCGGGGGCGTCTCTTTTCCATCCGAAAACCCTTTCCTTGTCTGCGGTCGTCCTGTTGATTCTCGTGCTGAGCCATTCCATGGAATCGGCGGGGCAAATGAAGCGGTTGCTCGACAGCTTCCAGGGCCTGATAAGGCATCCGGGGATAAACCTCGTGTTTTTTCCGGCGATCATCGGATTGCTGCCCATGCCCGGCGGGGCGGTATTTTCGGCGCCGATGGTCAAATCCATCGGCGAAGGCAGAAATCTTTCCGGGGCGCGACTCAGCTACATCAATTATTGGTTTCGCCACATTTGGGAATACTGGTGGCCCCTGTATCCCGGCGTGCTTTTGACGACGGCGCTGGCCGGGTTGAACCTGTGGACGTACGTGCTCTGCCTTTTTCCGCTGACCGTGGTCGCGACGGCCGTCGGGAGCATTCCGGTCCGCGACGCCCTCGGGTACGGCGCTGTCCGGGAAAGCGAAGGGCGCGCCGTCCAGGAGAAGGTGGAGCTTTCGCGGTTCCTTGCGGAGCTTGCTCCCATTTTGATTTCGATCGTCGGCGGTTTGGGGCTCGGCTTTCTTTTTTCTTTCGTTCCGGCGCTTCGCGAGTTGCAGGTTTCAAAGGAGACCGGGCTTGTCGTCGCACTTTCGGCGGCCATCGGATGGGCGTGGAAAGCCAATCGCCTTTCCGCGCGGGCGCGAAAGGATCTCTTATGTAACAAGGAACTGCTCGACATGTTCTTCATGGTCGCGTCCATTCTGGTTTTTCAAGGCACGCTCGAAAAATGCGGGGCCGTGGGGTTGTTGGGCAAGGACCTGATCGCGCTCGAGATTCCGCTGATGTCCATTGCGATCATACTGCCCTTTATCGTGGGAATGGTCGCCGGGATCACCATAGCGTTCGTCGGCGCGACCTTTCCGATCATTATCTCTTTGGTACACGCGTACGGCGAGTCCCAAGCGATGATGGCCTACATGGCCCTCGGGATTGCCTCTGGATTCGTGGGGGTGTTGCTTTCCCCGCTTCACTTGTGTTTCGTCCTGTCGAACGGATATTTCAAAACGAGTTCGACCGAAGTTTACCCGTACCTCCTCTATCCATGCGTCGCTTTGATCGTTTCGGTCGTCGTGTATTTTTTCGGGCTGCGGATTTGGCTTGGTTGAATTTTTATCGAATTCGCGCCGTTGGCTTTTCAAAACGGTCCGAATACGTTAAAATCGCCTCCTTGAAAAACGGATGAAGCCATAAGCCTTTGATTTAGACAATCTGGAGACCAATAGGATTTTTTTTTCGATTTTTCCGGAAGGTCCGAGATCTTTATTTTTCGAACAATGGAAGGGGGGGGGTTGTTCAATGGAGGCAACTACGAGCGCGCCCGCAGGACAACGGCAAATATTTGGAAACTTGAAATCGCTCGCGATCAACTTGGGGTTGATTTTTTTGGGAAGTCTGATTTACGTCGTCGGAATGAATTCCATTTTGATTCCGTCGAAACTGCTTTCCGGCGGGGTGGCCGGCATCGCGATTTTGTTGCATTACTTGACGCCCCAGTTGAACGTCGGACTGATTTATCTTCTGTTGAACATTCCGCTGGTCGCCGCCGGATGGTTTTATGTGAGCAGGCGGTTCATGTTCTACACCGTGGTCGGCATTGTCGCCTTCTCCGCGATGGCGTCGGCGGTGTACGTGCCGGCGCCGGAAATCACGGACCCGATTTTGGCCGCGCTTTTCGCGGGGGTGGTTTGCGGCGCGGGAGCGGGCATTATCTTGAGGTCCCTGGGCTCGGCGGGGGGCCTGGACATTCTGGCCGTGGTCTTGAACAAGAAATACGGTCTGCGGCCCGGTTCGGTGATCAGCCTGACCAATATTCTGATCATCGGGGTCGGCGCCTTCTCCCACGATTTCGAACTGTCGCTCTATTCCATCATTTACGTCTATACGAGCGGCGTTGCGGTCGATGCCGTTCTTACCGGCTTCAACCGAAGAAAATCCATGATGATCGTGTCCGACAAGTCGGAGGACATAGCCTCCGAGATTTTGACGAGAGTCAATCGCGGCGTCACCTATCTCAACGGGAAAGGCGCCTTCACCGGCAAGGAAAAGCAAATCATTTTCACGATCATCAGCATGGCCGAATTGGCCAAAATGAAGGAAATCGCTTTCACGATAGATCCCAACGCCTTCATCGTGGTGAACGACACCTTGGAGGTCTTGGGAAAAAGGCACGGAAAAATGCGGGTTTTCTGAAAAAGAAAGGAGCTTTCGATGATTTCCAGAATCGATCATGTGTCCGTCGCGGTCAATGATATCGACAAGGCCGTTCGTTTCTTCACCGAAATATTGGGGGCCAAGCCGGGGGCGGGGGAAACCGACCCGGCCATGAAATATTCGTGGCGAGTTTTTTCGCTCGGGGACCTTTCCCGGTTCGAATTGCTCAATCCCACCGGCGAAGGCAGCTTCCTGGACCATTTTCTGGAGAAGCATCCCGCAGGCGGAGCACACCATATCACACTGGAAACCCCGGACCTCCAGGAGGCCGCCAGGACCCTCGAACGCCACGGCATTCCCTATTTCGGATTCAACGACAAGGCCGACAAATGGAAAGAGCTGTTCATCCACCCGAAAGACGCCTTCGGCGTGCTGATACAAATCGCGCAGTTCAATCCCGACGATTATCTGGACGCTTCGGTCAGATTGCGTCCGGGGAAGAAATGGGTAATAGAAAAGACGGGGGAGGGCGCGAATATAAGGTTCGCTCATCCGGGCGGAGGCACGATGGAGACTGACTTGACCCGGAGCGAAATCAAGGCCTTGATCGACGATCTCAGGCGGGCCGTCGGGGATTGATTTACCGACGACGATTCCAGGATGGACCGGTTGTCTGCATTACAACCGGTCCAAAACCGCCTCGAACGCGTCGATGGAATCGCTTCTCAGAACATGTTTGCAAAGGCCTTTGAGGATGAACTGATTTTCGATTTTTCCGATCTTTTCTAAAACGCGGGTCGGAACACCCAATCCGAATTTTTCCATCAAGACCTCCACGAGCATTTCCCTTGCACCTTGGCTCTTGCCTTTTTCGATGCCTTTCTCTATGCCTTTTTCGATGCCTTTCTCTATGCCTTTTTCGATGCCTTCCTCGATGCCTTTCTCTCTAGCTATTTCGAGAATGTCCAACATTTTAATTTCCTCCCATAATTCTTTCAGTTTGTCCTTGTCGATAAGCTTGTTCGACATGATCAACGTGGCGACTACCACGCGGGCCGGTATTCGTTCCGACCGGAACAGCTCGATTTCGAAGCGGATCACTCGCTCCACCAATTCGAAACGTCTCTGACCGGTTTCCTTTCCGTACAGGGGAAGGAAAACCAGTTCCAACCAACCGTCGAAATTTTCCTTTTTCGACGCTTTCCGGATTTCCTCGAGACGCTTTCCGCAGTCCTTCTCGCTAAAATCGACAACGACGGGCCTGTATTCTCCGCTTGCGGTGACGATCCGCTTTTCGCCGGGGTAGACTCTGCCCGAAGCCAAGATTATGTCCGTTACGCAGTCGCCCCATCGTTTGGCCCCCATGAAATGATATGCGGCGTAGCGATACAGGTCGACCCTTTCCAGGTCGCGATGCTCTTCCAAATGATAATACCTTTGCGATTCGCCGCGAACCATAACGTCCACTCGACCCGCCACCACCGGGATCTCCACCGGTTCGAAACCGAAAACATCCTCGATCTTGCCGGTTTCGACCCCGATCACGTCGAGGGTTTGGCCTCTCAGCGCCTCGGCGACCCACTTTACAATCACGTCGTAGTTTTGAGCGTAATCCAACCCGTTTTTCTTTTCCACGGCCCGATCCTTTTCTTTTAGCAGTCGCGCTTCGACTTCATTGCACCCCCGACAAGCGAGCATTTGAGCTTAGCTTAACAAATACCGAAATATGGTGCAATCCAAATCGCCAAACATCCAAGATCCTTGAGGATAGAACCTCTCGAGAATTTATCGTCAGGCGTCTCGAATCTGATCCTTGCCCTTCAAAACTCGCTGGTCTTCTTAAATATGTAAAGATCTCCCTCGACCCACCGCCCGCTTTCCATGCGCAAATTCGCCTGTTCGCAAACCAGCGGAACAAAGCCGAATTTCGCGGCGGTATTTCGGACATAGTTCCTCGAATGGGAATAGCGGCCGGTGTCGTGCAACGCGTAGCCTTCGCCGTCGTGGCTCTCCGTGGAAAACGCAAAACAGCCGTCTTTGGCGCAGATTTTCTTCGCGAGGCCGAATGCGGGCGCCAAGTTGCCGATATAGACGAACACGTCGGCGGCAAGGACCAAATCGAACCGATTTTCCACCTTTTCGCAAATCTCGAAAAAATCTCCGGATTCGAGCGCGTCGTATATGTTCTTTTCACGGGCCTTCGCCAGCATCAACGGCGAAATGTCCACGCCCTCCAGTCTTTTGGCAATATCTCGGAATTCGGCCCCGGCAAGTCCCGTTCCGCACCCCAGGTCCAAAGCGTTTTCGAAAAACAGCTTTTCGTCGCCCAACTTTTCGAACGCCCGTCTCAACAACGAAGGCGTCGCGTATTCCAAATCGTCCAGCAAATGGCTGTCGAACGTATCCGCGTATTCGTCGAAAACGTCCCTGACGAATTCCTTGGGCGCCGACTCCGGCGCGCGGCCTTCCAGCGCAGCTAACATGTACCTGGTGGCGTAGTCGTCCGGGTCGTGTTCCAGTTCCAATTTGAAGTAGCGAACGGCCTTGTCCCTTTTTCCCAGGCTTCTGTAGGCGTGCGCCAAATTGTAGTACACGGCCTTGTATCTCCCCCGAAGATCCACGACCCGCTTGTAGGCTTCGGCGGCTTCCTCCTGGTCCTCCGCCGAATCGTACGCGTCGCCCAGGCAATACCACGCCTGGTAATAACAGGGATCGATTTCGACCGCCAAGCGAAATGCGGCAACGGCTTCTTTTATCAAGTTTTGGTCGTAAAATTCGAGGCCGCAACGATAGTGTTCGTCAGCGGAGAGTTCCTCCTCTCCGACGAAACTCCATGCGGATTCTCGCAGATCGACGGAATTGTACTTCGAGAAAACGAGTCCCGTCGAGTCTTCCGCGCGAGTGCCGGTCGGGCGAAAGCGCGACCGGCGGGCAGTCCATTTTGTTTTTTCCTGAAACCGAAGAACGCGAACTTCCTTGCCATTTCCGGCCTTGCATGTCGTCGCGGTCCTCCGTCTGTTTCGAACCGAGCATTTCCTTTGTTTCATTTCTCGTATGTATTTCTTAAACGCAACAATTCTATTGAACATGCCGTTTTGATCGGGAATAAAGCGGCAGTGGATCAACGCATTCGTTTTCGCCAATGATAGGGACTTTCGTATCGGTCCCCGAGGGACCAGATGCCGAGGCGCGCTTTTTTCGCGCGAGCTTCGGCATTTTTATATGGTTCGGAGTCGAAGCCTCGCGGAGGAACGCCTCCGTAGGTTTCCGCAAGACCCGCTTCAACGAGCGAAAGCCCGACGTTGTTCCCGTCCGCGAACACCTCGGCTAGTTGGCGGTTGTAGGAGTCCGAGCCGTATCCTTTCAAATGCACGACTCTGTTTCCGATAGACTTTTCCAGAAAGTTTTTTGCCCTTCGGCTGAACGGCTGACCTTGCCTGCCTTTTTTTCCGGTCTCGGGCGAGTCGATTCCGACAATCCGCACCTGGACGGTGATGTTGTATCCCTCGGCCTCGAAACTGTCCCCGTCGTAGACACGAGAGACCTTGAAACGGCTCAGTTCCGCCAAGGCTTGGTCTTCGCCGTCCTCGGGGGGAAGGGACTCCCTGCGGCTTTCCCCCTGGAATTTTTCGATCAGCCGGCCGTCGGCCGGAGGAGGAGTGTCCGAAAAACGCGTTACACCTTCGACATCCGACCATTTATAGATCGTCTGGCATGCGGACGGAAAGGCGACCGCGAAGCTCAGGGCCAAAACCGCGACTATCGGCAAGGCGCGGCATGGAAATGCGAGACGCCTGGTATTTTTGCATATCGAGACTTTCATTTTAAAAGACAGAACCTCGCGTCGATGTTAAAAATTAAAGTTCAATACAGCATTCGACAAAAATTTGGCAAACAAATTATGCATTTTTCGCGGCTCCGATTCGGCCCGAAATTCCTCGAGAATCCAACTTGCTTGTTGCAAGTGTTTTTTTCGTATCTATTTTGACTTGTTCGCCAATGACCCGAACTCGGCCTCTCAGGTCGATCATCAATAGGAGCCAAAGGACGAGACAGGAAACCAAACGTGAATTCGGCCGGAAAAATAAGTTTCGCCTCCTATCCAGTGGAAACGATCCTGCCCGAGCTGAAAAAATGCCTCGGCCAAAATGGCAACGCGGTCCTGGTCGCGCCTCCCGGGGCCGGAAAGACCACCATCGTTCCATTGGCCCTGCTCGGAGAAAAATGGATGGACGGCAAGAGACTGGTCCTGTTGGAGCCTCGGAGACTCGCCGCCAGGGCTTCGGCCTTCCGCATGGCCGACATTCTAGGCGAGAGGGTCGGGGAAACCGTGGGGTACAGGATGCGCATGGACTCCGCCGTAGGACCTCGCACGCGCATCGAAGTCGTGACCGAAGGCGTTTTGACAAGACGCCTGCAAAACGATCCGGGCCTGGAAAATGTGGGCATCGCGATCTTCGACGAATTCCACGAGAGGAGCATCCACGCCGACACCGGACTCGCCATGTGCCTCGACGTCCAAAAATCCTTGAGAGAGGACCTGCGAATCCTGGTCATGTCCGCCACTCTGGATGTCTCGGCCTTGCGGGGATTGCTGAACGACGCGCCGGAAATTTCCGCGGAGGGAAAAGCGTATCCTGTGGAGACGATCTACGAATCCAAAGATTTGACGCTTCCCATGGAGCCGGAGGTCGTAAACGCCGTATCCAAGGCCTTGGGGAAAACGCAAGGCGATATCCTGGCGTTTCTTCCGGGAGCCGCGGAAATCGGTCGCGTCCAAAACATACTGACGGAAAAACGGGTCGGAGAAAACGTTAAAATCATTCCCCTTTACGGACTGTTGCCCAAGCGTTTGCAGGACGAAGCCATCAGGTCCTGCGCCGACGGGACCAGGAAAGTCGTGCTGGCGACTTCCATCGCGGAGACAAGCCTGACCATCGAGGGAGTTCGCGTGGTCGTCGATTCCGGATACACGCGAACGCCCCGGTTCGATCCCAAGACCGGGATGACCCGTTTGGAAACCGCGCGGGTGACGCGGGACTCGGCCGACCAACGCAGAGGTCGCGCGGGACGAACCGCCCCGGGGGTATGCATGCGGCTTTGGACGGAGGCGACCGACCACGCGCTTCTTCCCCGCGCGCGACCCGAAATGTTGAACGCCGACCTTGCGCCTTTGGCGCTGGAACTCGCATTGTGGGGCGTTTCGGACCCCAAGGAACTCGCCTGGATCGATCCTCCTCCCGAAGCGGCGTTTTCGGAGGCCAGAAAGCTCCTCTTTTTGCTTGGCGCCATTGAAAAAGACGGACGCGTCTCGGCCCACGGCAAGGAAATGACGAAAATAGGGCTTCACCCGCGCTTGTCCCACATGGTCGTCGGGGCAAGACGAACGGGGGAGGGGGCTCTGGCCTGCCGACTCGCGGTTTTTCTGGAAGGGCGCGATTTCGTTTTGCAACACCCGGGCGGGCGCGACTCCGATGTTCGAATCGGGATGGAAATCCTCGATTCC
Organism: uncultured Desulfobacteraceae bacterium; assembly: GCA_964575975.1. Classification (GTDB taxonomy): domain Bacteria; phylum Desulfobacterota; class Desulfobacteria; order Desulfobacterales; family SKZT01. Next base: position 22,339 of record CAZNTU010000034.1, on the reverse strand, counting down.
GTCATAAACAACCGGCCGCTCGACGACATACGCGCCAAAGTCGATTTCGGGGTTTGTCGCAGAATTTTAGACGAGATCCGGCATTTCGGGAAAAAATTCGGAATCGAATCCGGAGAGGCGAATCTCGAAAAAACAGGGGCGCTGCTCGCCATGGCGTATCCCGAAAGGATCGGCAAAAAAAGGCCGGGGACCAACCGTCGCTATCTTCTTGCCAACGGCCGGGGGGCCGTTTTTCGGGACATCGAACCCATATGCGGCGAGGAGTTCGTGGTGGCGGCCCATTTGGACGGATCCGAATCGGAGTCCCGCATATTTCTGGCCGCTCCCGTTTCCAAAAGCGATATCGAGGAGCATTTCGGGGACCGGTTCGAACGAACGCGAACCGTCGAGTGGAACGACAAGATAAAAGGAGTGCGGGCGGTAGAGCGCGTTCGCCTGGGCGCCTTGGTCTTGGAGGAGAAGAATTGGGAAAACCCGGACCCGGCCGAGGTCGTCCGCGCGCTTTCCGATGGAATAAGGCGAGCGGGGCTTCATATCCTGCCTTGGGACGGGAAGCTTGATAATTGGCGCGCAAGGGTCGAGTTTCTCCGAAGGGTGTTTCAAGGGGAAATGGATTGGCCGGACATGTCGGACGAAGCGTTGCCGAATTCCATCGACGCGTGGCTTTCGCCGTTTTTAAGCGGCATAAGCCGCATCGGCCAGTTGAAAACCTCGGATCTTAGAGCCGCACTGGAATCCATGATGTCTTGGGAACAAAGAAGAATGCTTGACGAGCTTGCCCCGTCGCACTTGACGGTGCCGAGCGGCTCGCGGATACCGGTCGGTTACGGGGACGAAGTCCCGGTACTGGCGGTCCGGCTGCAGGAAATGTTCGGCCTGAACGAAACTCCGACCTTGGCCGGAGGGCGAGTCGGCCTTCTTTTGCGCCTTTTGTCCCCGGCCGGCAGGCCCGTGCAAATTACGTCGGACCTTGCGGGTTTCTGGAAAAATACCTACCATGACGTCAAAAAGGATTTGAAGGGTCGCTACCCCAAGCACTACTGGCCCGACAATCCGGCCGAGGCGGAAGCGACCGGCCGCAAGAGGAAAACTTGAAAAACGAGGATCGGAAATAAATTAGACGACCGAATAGAGGATTCGAGAATAACAGATGGAACAAAAAGACTATTACAAGGTTCTGGGAGTGGAAAAGACCGCCGACTCCAAACAGATCAAGGACGCCTACAGGGAACTGGCATTGAAATACCATCCTGACCGCAACGTGAACAATCCCGAAAACATCGAAAAAATGAAGCTCGTGAACGAGGCGTACGCCGTTTTGTCGAATCCGGACAAAAGAAAAGAGTACGATCTGATGAAAGACCGCTTCGGATCGGGGGCCTATTCGAGATTCAGGAACACGTACACGGACCAGGATATTTTCAGCGGCTCTGATATCCTGGGCGTTTTCGAGGAGCTTGCCAAAGCTTTCAATCTTCGAGGCTACGACGAGGTTTTCAGGGAGTTCTACGGGTCCGGTTACAAGAAATTCGAGTTTCGGCAGCCCGGTTTCTATATGAAAGGTTTCGTTTTCACCGGTCCTTTCGGCAGGAAAAAGGCCGAAAAGCCCGAAACGGAGAAAATCGCCGGCCCCGGTCCTTTTGGAAAACTGTCGCAGTACGTATTCAAGAAGTTGACCGGAGCGGAAATCCCCGTTCCCGGCGCCGACGTGGACGACTTTGTCAACATAACCCCGGAATTGGCCAAGGAAGGCGGGCCGTACGCCTATTATCACAAGAAGAAGGCGAAGAAGCTGATCGTGAAAGTCCCGCCCGGAATCCGCGAAGGCCAGCGCATTCGGCTTGCGGGAATGGGCGAGGATGGAAAAGGCGGCGGAAGGCCGGGAGACCTTTACTTGAAGGTCCATGTCCGAAAGCCGGTCCTTGCCAGAATCAAGGATTTTATTTCGGATTTGACGAAATAGAAGGCTCGCCGCCGATTCGCGATTTATGACGCAACCCGCGACGAATCCGGTATGCGACGGGCTTACAGCCGTTCGTCCCGGTCGAACCACATGCGGGAGGGAGAGGAAAAAACGCCTCCATGTTGTCGAATTCGGTACCGGCCAAGTTAAAGAATCCATTGTTTTTGTTTGATTGATCGCGGTCCTTTGCGTTGCAAGCATTTGCTCGCCTATCGCGGTTGATCCATCGTCCCCTCCTTTTTTTAGTTGCCTGGAAACCGATTAGGATGTATGAATTTTTCATGGACGAGGCATACTTCCGGATCGAACGGCGAAACAAAAGGGAGGAACTATGGAGAAAGACCAGAACATCGCCCTTCTTATAGATTGCGACAACGCCAGTTACCAGGCGATCGACGGGGTTTTGAACGAGCTGGCGAAATACGGTGTCGCGAATATCAGGCGGGCGTACGGAAATTGGAAAAATCCCAATCTGAAAGGATGGGTCGAGCAGTTGCATCCTTTCGCTATCCAACCCATTCAACAATTTGTGTATACGCCGGGAAAAAGCGCGACGGACGCCGCAATGATAATAGACGCCATGGATCTCATGTACACCCAGCGGCTGGGCGCGTTCGCTCTCATGACCAGCGACAGCGATTTTACTCCGCTTGTCATGCGAATTCTCACCAACGGCCTAAAGGTCTACGGATTCGGGGAAAAGAAAACCCCGCTCCCCTTCGTAAACGCCTGTTCCCAATTCATTTACACGGAACACTTGGTTCAGTCCCCCGAGACGGACGACACGCCCGTGGACGAAACCAACGGATTGAAAAAATCGCGCAACGAACTCCGCGGGGACGCGGGCTTGGTAAGGCTGCTCCGCAACGCGGCCGAACAGACCGCCGACGAGGACGGCTGGGCTAATCTCGGCAGGGTGGGGCAGTACATTTCGAACAACACGTCGTTTTCCCCCATCAACTACGGGTACAAGAAATT
>CAZNTU010000034.1:0-19298 GCA_964575975.1 uncultured Desulfobacteraceae bacterium | reverse complement strand
CGGTAAAGATCGATCAGCGCTTTCAGGTAGTTGGCCAGAGCGCGGACTTCGGCGATGCGGCTGATCAGAAGGTCCCGTTGTGCCTGGGCTACCAGAAAACTCGTGGATTTTCCCACTCGCATTTTTTCCGTTTCCGTGCGAAGCTTCTCGTCGTCGAACTTGCGCGTTGCCGCCGACGCGGCGATCTGCCGTTTTGTGCGATCCACCTCGATGTAGGCGGTTCGGACATCGACTTCCACGAGCTGGGAAAGGTTCTCCAAGGATTTCTCGGCCTGTTTCCTGGCAAGAAGAGCCCTCCGGTGGAGCGCTTTCGCATCCCGGTTCAAAAACGGGTAATTGAAGCGGAGGCCGCCTTCGAGGTCGAAGCTGTCTTCGTCCATATTGCGGACGGACTTGCCGAACGAATTTGCGTACCCGCTTTTTCCCAGCGCGACGAAGAGATCGAGCAAAGGCAGCAATCCGTTTTTCGTTTTGACCAACTCCAGATTCCCTCGCGAAATTTCCAGCCTTGCCTGGTTTAAAACAGGGCGCAGGCGCATCGCCACCGCCACATGAAGTTCGACGTCCTCCAGTTCGATGTCCGGCATGGCGGGCCGATGGACCAGATCGATCTTCCTCTGCCAAATGCCGGGGCCCGGCGGATTCAGGTGGCGAAGCAGTTGCATGCGGACGATTTCCTTGTCGGCCCGCGCCTCGATGAGGGACTGTTCCTGGGAGGCGACCTCCGCCTGCACGGCGGCCAGTTCGGCTTTTGCCAGGCGTCCGATTTCGATCCTCTCCTCCGTCTCCTCCAGTTGCTGCCGGGCAACTTTCAGCGATTCTTCAACGATTTCGATCTGGCGTTCGGCCAGCGCGTAATCCCAGTACGTACGTTCCACCTCGGCGGCAAGGGCTTCGGCGAACCCGCGCAATTCGTATTCCGACATCAGCGTATCCAGACGAGCCTGCCTCAGATTCGCCAGATTGAAGTCCGTGCCGTAGCCTCTGAGCAACGCCTGCGTGACGGTCATGCCGAGACGAGTCGAGTAGAAGCTGTCCTCGTAAAGGGAGGAATCGTCCATTTGCGTGTCGGCTTCCACGGAAAACGTTGTGCCGGTCGGAAAATACTGGTCCAGGAAAATGACGCCGGCGACGAAGTCGGTCGTGTAATTTTCAGTGTCCGAACCGGATCTTGCCAGTCGCTCGGCCTTTTTCTTTCCGACGGAAACCTCGGCGCTAATCCCTGGGTCGAACGCGGCCCTTTCCCGCGACTCCCAGGTTTGCCGGATCGCGGGGTTCAATCGTTCGACCATGAGCGCGCGGTTGTTCTCCAGGCAAAGCAAGAGGGCTTCCTTTACCGTCAGTTTCAAAGGTCCCGGAGGCGCCGTTGGTTCATGGACCTCTTCGGGCGGCTTTTCGGAGAGCTTGGGCGGGAGAATTCGAACCTCAGTATCCGCAGGCGTATTCGGCCCTCCGACCATGCGGTCGATATGCGTCTCGAGAGAAGTGCAAGAGAAGAAATTCGCGAAGATAAACAAAACGGCGAAAAATGCGGGCAAACGACCGGAAAATTTGTATTTCGGCATACGGCATCCTCGATTGTCCCTTTTTCGTCCCCACCGGAGGGTTCCGGAAAAGGGAATTGAAATTTTAACCCATGGGGCGGGCTTGGCGGTCAGGCCGGTTCGAATGTCGTCACTGTCGCCCCACCGGCTCGTGAATGTCCGGTCTCGCCGGAGAGAGTCCATCTTAGAGCCGGTCGCGGCCCACCTCCGTTCGAGCGCCTCGCGTCGGTCGGGGGTGCTTGATTCCGGGCGAACTATACCGTCTTTTCATTTGCGCTGACAACCGAAAACAAGAATTCGAGCGGAGGGGGTTGCCTTCGTTTTCCTTGCAATATTGTCCGCAAGGATGCATTATTCCCCTTTTCGGACCGATCGGCGAATATTTCGGCGACGGCCCGTCGGAACCGCAACGGAAAGGGCGTGTAGGAAGCATGAAATCGGGTGCTGCAAGGTTGTGCATAGCTGCGGTCCTGCTGATTGGAGCGGCAGCTTGGATCGGTTGGTTGATCATTGATCGATTGCGGGACAGTCCCCGGGTCGGAGCGATAGGGGAGGGCGTGCGGCCCGCTCCCGTAGAGGCGGCAGCGGTGGAACGCGGGGCCATCGAGTTGCGGCGAACATTCTCGGGCGAGTTGGAGGCCCCGGCCCAGTTTGTCGTTGCTCCCAAGGTAAGCGGCCGCGTGGAGCGAATGCTCGTGAAAATCGCCGACCCGGTCGAGCGTGGCCAGGTGGTGGTCGAACTCGACAACGCCGAGTATGTGCAGGAAGTCACCCAGGCCCGGGCCGATCTGTTGGTAGCAAAAGCCATCCTTGCCGAGGCCCAAAGCGCCTTGGAGATCGCCGAACGCGAATTCAAACGCACCGAATCGCTCCTGAAGCGCGGCATCGCGTCGGATTCCGAGTTCGACGTCGCCAAGCAGGACAGGCTCGCCAGGCAAGCTCAACTGAAAGTGGCCGAAGCTCGGGTGAAAAGGGCCGAATCGTCCCTGGAAACCGCCAACATTCGTCTGGGCTACACGAAAGTGACGGCGGACTGGAGCGGAGGCGACGAAAACCGGGTAGTTGCCGAGCGCTTCGTTGCCGAAGGACAGACGGTGGCCGAAAACGCAGACCTTCTCTCCATCGTGGAGCTGGATACCATGGTCGGGGTAGTGTTCGTGACGGAAAGAGACTACGCCCGCCTCACCCCCGGACAACCTGTTTCCTTGACCACCGATGCGTGGTCGGGCGAAAGGTTCTCCGGTCGCATCGACCGGATAGCCCCCGTGTTTCGCAGGACCACCCGCCAGGCCCGCGTGGAAATGATGATCGACAATCCGAATCATCGCCTCAAGCCCGGCATGTTCATCAAAGCCGAAGTAGTCCTTGCCCGCGCCGCCGACGTCGTTATCGTGCCGGAACAGGCGTTGACGATCCGGGACGACAAAACCGGAGTGTTCGTGATCGACGAGAAGGCGCCTGCCGCCGTCTGGCGGCAGGCGACCGTCGGAATCCGAGAAGGCGACCGCGTGCAGGTGGAAGGCGACGGTATCGCCGGTCGGGTCGTGGTTCTGGGCCAGCAGCTTGTAAAAGACGGCTCCCCGGTCGTCGTTTCCGGAGACGAAAAGAAAACGACCGAGGGACCCGGCCAGGAGAGCGTCCGATGAACCTGCCCGGCTTCAGCGTAAAACGCCCGATATTCACCACCATGGCGACCCTGATCCTGATAACCCTCGGGACCGTTTCCCTGAGCAGGCTGCGCGTCGATATGCTCCCCGACATCGAGATACCGACGCTGACCGTCCGGACGGAATACGAGGGCGCGAGCCCGGAGGTCATGGAACGACTGGTGACGCAAATACTCGAGGAAATCGTATCCACAGTCCCGGGCGTGGAGGAAATCACGTCCACCTCTTCCGAAGGCAGCACCAGGATCAGAGTTCGATTCGCGTGGGGGACGGACATCGACACGGCGGCCATCGACGTACAAGGCAAAATAGAGGACGAAATCGACGAACTGCCCGAAGACATCGTAAGGCCCCAAGTCAGAAAGTTCGACATCGCCGGTTTCCCCGTGGTGGTGCTGGGAATTTCCAGCGATCTCGATCCCGTGGAACTCACGGAACTCATCGAGGTCCAGATTCGCTACAGGTTCGCCCGCATTCCCGGCGTGGCGCAGGTGGACGTATTGGGAGGATTCGATCGCGAGGTAAGGATCGAAGTGGACCCCGACCGGCTCAAGGCGGCCGGGATTTCACTGGATCGGGTGCTGGAATCGGTCCGCGACTCGAACTTGGATCTTCCAGCAGGCAAGATCGAGCAGGGCCGCTACGAGGTTACGCTTCGAGCCCCGGCCGAATTCGCGAATCTCGACCAGATTCGGGACACGGTGGTTGCGAGGCGCGACGGCGCGGCCGTCACTCTGGGGCAGATCGCCAAGGTCGAGGACACATACGAGAAGCTTACGCGAATCGTGAGGGTGAACGGCGGACGGGGACTGCGCGTGGCCATCCGCAAGCAGGCCAACGCCAATACCGTCGAGGTCTCCAGGCGAGTGCTCGAAGAAATCGAGGCGGTCAACAAAGCCTTTCCACAGATTAAGATCGTCCCCGTGATCAACCAGGGCAATTTCATCGAGCGCTCCATAGCCAACGTGGCTCGTTCCGTGCTTTACGGCGGAGGCCTCGCGGTCGTGGTGCTGCTGCTTTTCCTGCGTAGCGTAGGAAGCACTTTGGTCATTTCCTTCTCGATACCGATTTCCATCGTCGCCACCTTCGCTCTGATCTACTTCGGAGGATTCACTCTGAATCTGATGACTTTGGGAGGACTCGCTCTGGGGGTCGGCATGATGGTGGACAACTCTATCGTGGTGCTCGAAAACATTTTCCGCCGTCGCGAGGAAAACGGCGAAGAGCCCGCCAAAGCCTCGGTCGAGGGCGCGCGGGAAGTGGGACCGGCGATCGTCGCCAGCACCATTACCACCTTGGTGATCTTTCTCCCGTTGATTTTCGTGCGAGGCGTTTCGGGCATTCTTTTCAAGGAACTGGCCTACGTGATTGTTTTCGCGCTGGTTTGTTCCCTGGTCGTCGCGCTGAGCGTCGCGCCCATGCTGGCGTCCAAGCTGCTGACCTCGGGCGGGAGAAGGCGCGGGCGGCCGGCCGCCGGAAAGGGTCGATGGGCGGCCGCCGCAGATTCCCTCTTTTCCGGTATGGAAGATTTCTACCTCTTGCTGTTGCGCCGGGTCCTGAGACATCGTCTGTTCGCCGTCCTGATATCGGCGGCCCTACTGGGCGCAAGCCTGCTGTTACTCCCTCTGCTCGGAACCGAATTTCTTCCCCCCAGCGATGAAGGGGAGGTTCGGGTCGTCGGCAGGACGGAAATCGGGACAAGACTCGAACTCGTGGATCGTCAGACGAAAATCATGGAGGAAATCGCCGTGCCCGCCATCCCCGAGTTGGCTGCGTACGTGGTCAGCGTCGGAGCGACAGGGTGGCGCGCCGACGCCGGGGCCGAAGGCGAAATCCGCGTGTCGCTGGTTCCGGCCGCCAAAAGAGAACGTTCGAACCTGGAAATCGCCGAAGACCTGCGGCAGCGCCTCAAGGGAAAAGTCCCCGGCATGGAGATTCATGTGCGCGCCCCCCAGGGCCAGTACATCATGGAAAGAATCCTTGGAAGCGAGGAAGGAGTCACTGCCGAGATCGTGGGCTACGATCTTGCCATGCTCGAGGCCCTTGCGAGGAGGGCCGAGGAGTTGATCGCGGACGTTCCCGGAATCACGGATTTTCGGACCAGCCTTGAAGCGGGCGTTCCCCAGCGGGAATTCCGGGTGAACCGGGACAAGGCAGCCGACCTGGGTCTTAGCGTTCGCGACGTGACGGAGCTTTTGCAAACGGCCGTGGCCGGGTCCAAGGCCGGCGAGTACAGGTCCGGCGGCAATTCCTATCGGATTCTCGTGAAGCTCGAGGATGCGGAAAAGCGTTCTTTGGACGAAATTCTGGACCTCGCGCTGACGACGGAGTCGGAAGAAAAGACGTCTCTTCGAAACGTGGTCGAGACTGTGCCGAGCAGGGGGCCTGTCCTGATCGACCGCAAGGACCAACAGCGTAGAGTGACGATCCAAGCGAATATCGCGGGGAGAGACATGGGTTCCGTGGCTGCGGACGTGCAAAACTTGCTGGACCGAATCCCGCGTCCGGTCGGCTACGATTTGGCCGTGGCCGGAAATTTCGAAGAACAGCAAAAGTCCTCCCGGGAATTGGCGATCTCGCTCGTGCTGGCGCTGATCCTGGTGTACATGGTGCTGGGGTGCCAGTACGAATCGCTGCGCGACCCGCTGGTGGTCATGTTCTCCGTTCCCGTGGCCGCAATTGGCGTTCTCGTGACGCTGTTCGTCACGGAAACGACCCTGAACGTCCAGTCCTACATCGGTTGCATCATGCTCGGAGGGATCGTGGTGAACAACGCCATTTTGCTGGTTGACCAGGCTGGGAGACTGATCGGGGAGGGGATGCCCGTTGCGGACTCTCTCACGGAGGCCGGGCGCCGCAGACTGCGTCCGATTCTGATGACGACCCTGACCACGCTCTTGGGCCTTCTGCCGCTCGCGCTTGGAATAGGGGAGGGGGCCGAAGCCCAAGCTCCGCTCGCCCGCGCAGTGGTCGGCGGACTGACCGGCTCGACTCTGATAACGCTGCTGCTGATCCCGGCCGTTTATTCGTTGTTTCATCCAGACAAACGACGAAACGAATAGATATCGTTCCGGTCATGTCGGGAACTATAATCCTATTCGGGCGTTGCGGAAAAAAACGTTATCCATAGCTCCAAATCTATTTCAAAAACGGAATTTCGCCTTCCCCGAAAACATGCTCCCCGATCATGTTCGTGTCTATAGTCGAGTTGATCAAGTCGCTGACCAATTCCACCACATTTCCCAGACCTCGCTTATGCACATGGAAATTGAAATCCTTGAGCCTCCCGTAAAACTCGTCGTTGACGGCCGGGACCGTTTCGAGGCTGATGTGGCAGAGATCGTCAAGGTTGTATGCTTCGGCGCAATGGTGAATCAGAAGGTAAAAACAGGCGGCCGACAAGAATCTCGAATTGCATTCGCGGTACAGCTCCGGATAGAACCTCGATACATGCAGGTCTTTCCTGCCCGGATTGAATGAAAAAATCAGGTCGCTCGAAATCGTTTCCGTCGAAAATCGCCTGCTGATGAAATATTCGATGCAGGGCCCTTCCTTAAAATACGACAAGGTGAAACGTCCGAGCAACAGAGGCACGTTTTCACGCATAAACTTCGATTCCAATCTGTTTTCTCCAAATGCATCCATGGGAAATTCCTTTTCGATTTTTGAGTATTATCCCATATGTTGGGGGCCGAATCAATAAAATCCTGCATGCCGAAAAAAGGGTTGGACTAAAAAATCGTACGTTGCGAAACTTCGGGGCATGTCCGGTTGGGGCTCCGCATTTCAGGCCGCAGGCTCGATTCGATTGCAGAGGCCCCCGTCCTTCTTATCCGTCGTATCCGTCCTTTAGATCCCAAACGACTTGCGATTGTACCTTGACATCAAGATAAACGGGCTTTACCGTTATCCCATGAAAAACGCGCCTCGCATACGACTGGTTTTGTGGAAAGCGGCCAAGGCGGTCGAAAAGGCCGACAAGGCCAGCATCGAAGGAACGGGTTTGCAGTTGAGCGAATTCGCAATAATGGAGGTCTTGTTGCACAAGGGGCCACTTCCGATCAATACGGTGGGACAGAAGGTGCTTCTTACGAGCGGTTCCATGACCGCCGCAGTGAATCGCCTGGAAAGGAAAGGCTTCGTCCGGCGAGAAAGGGACCCGGCGGACGGCAGGTTTTTCCTTGTCCACCTCACCGACTCGGGACGAAGGGTAATTGAAGCGGCCTATGAAAAGCACGAAAGAAACCTGGAGAGAATCGCGGAGGCATTGACCTCCGAAGAGCGCGACGAACTTGTCCGATTGTTGAAGAAAATAGGCATCCACGCGGAAAAAATCGTAACGGGGCGAGATGCGATCAACTTTGAGACGAATAAAAAGGAGGACCCGACGATGAAAGTCTTGATTCTTTATTATTCGATGTACGGGCATATACATAAGATGGCGGAAGCCGTCGCGGAAGGGGTCGGGGAGGTGGAAGGCGCGGAGGCCGTAATGCGGCGCGTGCCTGAAACGCTTCCCGAGGAAGTCTTGGCGAAAATGGGCGCGGTGGAGGCGCAGAAAGCCATTTCGCAAGTGCCGGTTTGCTCTGTGGACGAACTGGCGTCGGCGGACGCCGTCATTTTCGGCACTCCCACCAGATTCGGCAACATGTGCGGGCAGATGCGACAGTTTCTGGACGCCACCGGCCAGCTTTGGCTCGAGGGATCAATGGTCGGCAAGGTCGGGAGCGTGTTCGCGTCGAGCAACACCCAGCACGGGGGACAGGAATCCACGATTCTCTCCTTTCATATAACCCTTCTTCACCATGGCTTCGTGATCGTAGGACTGCCCTATACGTTCCAGGGTCAGATGAAGATGGACGAAATAACTGGCGGTTCGCCATACGGCGCCTCCACTATTGCGGGCGTCTCGGGCGAAAGGACGCCGACCGAAAACGAACTGGCCGCCGCCCGTTTCCAAGGACGGCACGTGGCCTTGATCGCGTCGAAACTGGCCAAATGAGATCGATTTGGAGCGGAGTCTCTTCAAAGACTCCGCCGTAAAAATCCTTGACTTTTCCAATCGGATTATATCTAAATCAGACAGTTTCAAGTTTCGATTCGGTTGCTTTCCATTCTATCTTCCGTTCGCGCATTTCATCCCGGCAAGTCCCTCTCCATCGACAAACCTTGCCTCGGAATCCCAAATCCAGAAAAACCCTTGTTTTCGCAGCCATCCTTTTGCACGGAAATCCGTCGGCCGCCAATTGATCTAAGAAGAAAGAGGCAGGATACGAATGCCGGCAAACGGAGCCGGACATTCGAAAAGGCGCATAGCCTTGGTATTTTCGGAGAAAGGGAGAAGCGCGACATGAAAAACAAGGAAAAAAGGTCCAACAAAAGGATGGCCTGTTTGGCACTGATCGATTTTGGCTGCCGAGGGCTATTTAGACGGGGCTTTATCAAAAACTTGAGCTTCGACGGCGTGTTCGTCGAGACTCGCGACAATTTGAACATCGGAGAGAAACTCGTCATGACCTTCGAGGACCCGTTTTTCAGAAAACAGGTCAAAACCGCCGGCGAAATCGTGTGGAGCTGTAGGCGCGGTTGCGGGATCAAGTTCGTCGCGGGATGAAAGACAACCACGGATTAACGCGGATTAAAAGTATCAACGCGGATGAGCATCAAGTGCAAGCTGGAAAAGGGTTTTTACCGTCTCGAGGCGGAACAGATGCAAAATGCGATCAAAGCGGCGGGCAGTACGTTCTCCAGAAGTCTTTTGACGTTATTTATCTGGCTTTGTTCTATTCGACCGCCAGCAGAACCGTCGAAAATCTGTATTCCGCTGCTTTAAATACCTTTGTTGGTACTGCGATCGGTAAGGCGTATCGCATGTTTGATAATTGTTTAAACCCAGCAAAATCAGCTTTTTCCCGATTGAATAACAGCTCGGATATCTATATAGTCGTCGCAAGTGTTGCAAGGAAATCCGACATAGCCAATTAATAACCGGCCCCGAAATATCGTTGATATCATTTCGAGCGGCATTTTAAAAAGACTCTTTGGGAGGAGGAGTTTTTTCAAAAAAGAAAAACAAGGGAAACTGTATTTACTACCAAGTCTCAACATCAAAATGCGAGGGATTTAGAAATGAAAGATTTGATAAAGATCATAGCGCAGTCATTGGTCGATTACCCGGAAGAAGTCGAGGTTGAAGAAATTTCGGGAAACCAGACGACCGTTTTGGAATTGAGGGTCGCGAAGGAGGATTTAGGGAAAGTTATCGGCAGGCAGGGCCGCACGGCGCTGTCCATGAGAACCATTCTCAGCGCCGCCTCCACGAAGTTGAATAAAAGAGCCGTGTTGGAAATCCTGGAATAAAACCCGCCCAACAGGTTGTTCCTGAACAAGAACAAAAGACTGGAATCGACAAAGGGTTCGAACCGCAGCACCCAAGATTCCGTCCCCCCCTGTGCCGTCATTCCCGCGAAAGCGGGAATGACGGCATAAACCGCCTATTTTAAACCGGCAAATTCCGTCTCGTGCGTAGGGTAGATACCATTATAGGGAGCATACCCCCTTGTACGCCGTATAAAGCGTGTAAAGCCCCACGACAATGAAAAAAGCCCCCGCCCCGATCTTGATGAAATGCGGAGGCACCAACTTCGCCACGGCGTCCCCCAGCAGAACGGCAAGAAAAGAGCTTAGCACAAGAGCCCCGGCCGACCCGAAAAACACGGTCCATTTCGACGTCCCGCAGTCGGCGGACAAGCAGAACGTGGCCAACTGGGTCTTGTCTCCCAGTTCCGCCAAAAAAACCATTCCGAAAGTCGTCAGCATCAATTTAATATCCATTCGTTCACTCCTGAATCTCTTTTTCGATTGTTTTCTTTTATTGGAAATCAATTCCAAACGGCGTCTCCGCCCGGTTTTTCGTTGACTCCGGCTACCGCGTTCGCAGTTGCGGCTTTAGCCGTGCGCCCCCCCGACGGCTTAAACCCCAACTGAAAACGCGAAGACATCGAAATGGCCGATGCCAAAGCCAAGCGTCCACGCTGTTAAACGCTCGTTGCCCCCGCGTTCGGCAAAAAAGAGAGAGCACCGAACTTCGACGTCCCGGTGCTCTCAAATATCACAACAATTCCTAAATCGAACGGAAATCCGCCGCTAAAGTTCTATCCATTTTTGTTCAAAAGCGCCATGGCTTCCGACACGACCCTCTCCACGGTAAAGCCGAATTTTTCCATCAGTACCCCCCCGGGGGCCGAAGCGCCAAAATGGTCGATCCCTACGATTGCACCGCAGTCGCCCGCCAACTTTTCCCAGCCGAAAGGAATTCCGGCCTCGACGACCACCCGGGCAAGGACGTCCGGCGGAAGCACGCTTTTTTTATAGTCGTCCGAAGCCGCCTCGAACAATTCCCTGCAAGGCATGCTCACTACCCGCGCCTTCACGCCCTTTTCCTGCAAGGCTTTCGCCGACTTCATCGCCAGTTGGACCTCCGAACCGGTCGCGATCAGGATGACATCCGGCTTTCCGTCGGCGTCGGAAAGAACATAGGCGCCCTTCTCCAAATTTTTCGCCGGAGCGTTTTCCCCGTCGCCCGCCGTAAGGACTTCCAGTTTCTGCCTGCTCAAAATCAAGGCTATGGGACGGTCCTTGCTCAGGATCGCCTGTTTCCAGGCTTGCGCGGTTTCCGCCGCGTCGGCGGGCCTTATCGTCAGAAGGTTCGGGATGATTCTCAGTGACGCCAGATGCTCGATCGGCTGGTGCGTCGGGCCGTCCTCGCCCACCGCGATGCTGTCGTGGGTGAACACGTATATGATCGGCAGCTTCATCAGCGAAGCCAGACGAATGGAAGGTCTCATGTAGTCGGCGAAAACCAGGAACGTTCCGCCGTAGGGCCTCAACCCGCCGTGCAGGGCCATGCCGGACATGATCGCTCCCATGGCGTGCTCGCGCACGCCGAACCGGATGTTGCGGCCGTCCGGAGTATTCTTCTGGAATTCCTTTTCCCCGTTGATGAAGGTTTTATTGGAGGGTGCAAGGTCGGCGGAACCGCCGATCAGATTCGGAATTTTTTTCGCGATGGCGTTCAATACCTGTCCCGACGCCGATCTCGTGGCAACGGGTCCCGAACCGACGAAGTCGGGAATTTCCGAATCCCAGCCCGGCGCCAGTTCGCCGTTCATGAAAGCGTCCCATTCCTTGGCCAATTCCGGAAACTTTTCCCTGTAAGCGTCGAAAACGCCCCGCCAGTTTTCCTCCGCCTTTCGGCCTTTTTTTACACAAGCCCGAAAGACCTCCAAAGCTTGGTCGCCCACGCAGAAATCCTTGTCCGACGGACACCCCAGCGCCTTTTTGGTCAGACAGACCTCCTCCGCGCCTAGCGGCGCGCCGTGCGCGTCGGCCGTTCCCTGCTTGTTGGGGCTTCCGTACGCGATCTGAGTTCGTAGCATGATCAGCGAAGGCTTTTCGAGTTCCTCTTTCGCGATTCGCAAGGCGTCAAGTATCGCGTTCGCGTCGTTGCCGTCGTCAACTTCCAGGACCTGCCAGCCGTAAGCCTCGAACCTTTTCGCCACGTTCTCGGTGAAGGCGATGTCCGTCGCGCCCTCGATGGAAATCCGGTTGTTGTCGTAGATGACGATCAGCTTGCCCAAGCCCAGATGGCCGGCAAGGGACGCCGCCTCGGCGCTGACTCCCTCCATGAGGTCGCCGTCGCCGCAAATGACGTACGTATTGTGGTTTACGACCTCGAATCCCGGACGGTTGAACCGGGTCGCCAGAAAACGCTCCGCCATGGCCATTCCCACGGCGTTGGCGACGCCCTGTCCCAATGGACCGGTGGTGGTTTCGACCCCCGGCGTGTGGCGGTACTCGGGATGTCCCGGGGTCTTGGAACCCCACTGGCGAAAATTCTTGATCTCGTCCAAGCTCAGATCGTATCCGGTGAGGTGAAGGAGGCTGTAAAGAAGCATGGAGGCGTGGCCGCCGGACAGCACGAAGCGGTCCCTGTCGGGCCATGCGGGGTTCTCGGGATTGTGGGAAAGCATCTTGGTCCAAAGGACGTATCCGGCCGGAGCCAAACCCATGGGCGCTCCCGGATGTCCCGAGTTCGCCTTCTGGATCGCGTCCATGGCCAGCGTTCGTATGGTGTTGACGCAGATGTCGTTGATGTCGCAGGTGTTTCCCGTGTTGCCTTCGCTCATTTCAATCAGGTCTCCTTTTTTCGTTTGCGGCCGATTCTTCCAAGGAACAATCGCGGCGAAAAGTTTTCGAGTAAATCGTCGATCTTTCGGATCGTTTTCGTATGGCGGTCGATTACCAAACAAACGCCGATTTTCCGGTTGCGTTCGAAGGCAACCAGAGCTTCCAGCTCTGGCTCGCCGAACCGTGGCAGCCCAGACCAGGATGGTCTGGTTACCTTCTCGGCGCCGAGGCTTGTCCGTAAAAACGGTATGGTTCTTTACAATTAATTTCGGCTCGAAGCAAGGCTTTTTCCTCAGAGTCCTCTGAGCCATTCCGGCTTGAGACGGACACTTCCAGCCAGCGCCCGGTCGATCAATTCCAGCGTCCTTTCCTTGTCCTTGGGCATCTTCGCCTTTATGGGAAGATAGTTGGAGGCATGGTTGGCGTGGAACAGGCCGGTCATGTCGGTCGCGTCGATCATGGTCCTCAACTCCCGAAGCATCTCCTGCGCGTTCAAAAGGGGAAACCGCCCCGCTTGGTAGTCGTCGTAAAGAGGCGTGCCGGGGATGAGCATCAGGCTCAACGCTCCGACATATTCCGGATCGATCCCGGAAAGAACCCGACCCGTCTCCCTGGCGTGAATCTCGGACCGCTCCCTTCCCGCGATGCCCAAAAGCACGGTGACCGACAGCCTGATTCCCGCCTCCCGAAGCTTTCTTCCCATCCGGATCATCTTTTCCGAACCCGCGCCCTTGTTAATGTCCTTCAATGTGACGTCGTCGCCGGTCTCCAACCCCATGTACGCGATGCCGATCCCGCATTCCTTCAGCTCCGCCAGCTCCTCCGGCGTTTTCATCTCGATGCTCTTGGCGTTGGCGTACACCCCCACCCGCGTCACCCACGGGAGCTTCTTCCCGATCTCCGTCAGGATTTTCATCAACCGCTTCTGCGGAACAACCAGCGCGTCGCCGTCGCACAGGAACACCCTCCGCTGGTTCCTGCAATACCGCGAGGCGAAATCGACGTCCTCCATGATGATCTCGTCCGACTTGACCCTGAACCGCTCGCCCGTGTAAGTGCCGCAGAACGTACACTTGTTGCGCGAACATCCCACGGTGACCTGCAACAGAATGCTGTTGGCCTCGCTGGGCGGCCTTATGATGTTGCCCTCGTAGTGCATATGAAAACCTTTCCCCCTTTAACGGTATCCGTCGTCCGTCCGATCCAACGCCAAGCTCCGCCGACGCCGAACCGAAATACAGACGAATATAGTAAGATCTGCAAAGAAACCCGCAAGAATTCTTATCATGGATTTGGGCGGATTTCGAAAACCCGCAGGCCCGGAAAGCTGCCGGAGGTTTCAAGGCCCTATCATCGCAATACCCGCGAACGAACCGCCTCGGCCCGTAGCATAGCCCCTTGTGGGCGGTTTGGGAGGGAAGGCAAAGTCCCGGCATGGAATAAAGCCGCCCCGCAAAACGCCCACAAGGGGATATGCTACGGACCCCGCCTGCGGGGGGCGGCACAAGACGCCCACAAGGGGCTTATGCTACGGGCAGCGCCTGCAAACGGGCGGATCTGGGAACGGGCGGCGTTGATACCAAGCCCTATGCTTCTCTTGTTTCAGTTGACAAAAAGCGGCCCCCCGTCCTAATAATTCCGTCTTATGGAATCGAGCGACGCGGCGCAAAATTGGTTCGGTTTTTCGCTCGCGTTCGCTTTCCCGGCCGTTCGACGACTGTTGCGACCGTTGCCGCAATGATCGCCAATTGCTGCACAGGACAAAGGAAGACGCGCGCGGAGAAAAACATGGCGAACAAGTGCAAGGACAAGGACAAAGATGGATTTGGCGGCGAAAAGGGAGCCTTTTCGCTGAAATCGTCGATTTCAAACGAGCTGCAAGCCGGCGTGGAGGTCTCCAAGGACCCCGAGAACGCCGGCCTTCCCGATCTTGCGATTCGCAAGACCACCATGTATTCCCCCTGGTTCATGAAACTCTGCCCCCTGTGCGGGCTGGAATTCCGGGAGGAGGATCGCGTCCGCCTATGCCCGCAATGCGGACGCGCATACCACGATGATCCCCGCTACAACCTTCGGTGCTGGCGGCGCCACTTCGCCAGAAACCCGTTCTGCTCCGAGGAAATCCGGAATCGCGACGGCGTATTGATTCGCAAGAAATGCGATTTCCGTCCCGAAGGAGACCTCCCTCGCCCCGAGTCCGACGACGGAAAAACCGCCGTCGCCTTCCGTCGTCTCAACAAACTGGAAACTCAGTTCGTGGCCGGCCTGCAAAGGGTGTGGAAGCCTTTCGGGGAACGAGAGGTCGTGGCCGTGAAAGAGAACGACTGCATGGTCGGAATGAAATGCCCCTGGTGCCGGTCGTACATCCGCGCCGGGGACCACGTGGTCAAATGCCCCTGCGGAAAGTGCGAAACGTGGTTTCATATGGATGTCGTCCGGCATCTTGCTTGCTGGAACGAATGGAGCGGGTCGAAAGGCCACGACTTTTGCCCCGTCACCTGCGCCAGGATAGAACCCGGCGAAGACGGCGAAACTGGCGAACCCCGCGAACCCGACACACCAGACGAACCCGGCCGGGACGAGATCGGCCCATGAACCGCTACGACCGCCAGAACCGAATCTCCGACTGGAGACAGGATTCCCTCTCCGCCGCGCGCGTGATGGTCCTGGGCGCCGGCGCCATCGGAAACGAGGTCCTGAAGAACATGGCCCTCATGGGCGTCGGCCATGTCCTGATCGTGGACTTCGACCGAATCGAGCTTTCCAACCTGAGCCGCACGGTCCTCTTCTCCGATTCCGACATCGGAGGAAACAAGGCTCGCGCGGCGGCGGAATCCATGGCGCGACTCAACCTGGAGATCGACGTCCGGTTCATCGACGGAGACCTGTTTTTCGACGTCGGCCTCGGCTTCTACCGCAGCGCCGACCTTGTGGTCAGTTGCCTCGACAGCATCGCCGCCCGCTCCCACGCGGGAATCTGCTGCTCCCTGGCTGGCACCCCGTTTTTGGACTGCGGCATGTGGGCGCACGGGGGCGAGGTCCGATGGTTCCTCTCTGGGGAGGAGGCGTGCTTCGAATGCAGTCTGACCGAAGAGGACCGAAAGCGCGCGTTCGAACGACGCTCCTGCACGGGTTTTCGAATCGACGTTCCCCCGCCCCCGCCGGAACCCGCCTCCATCGCCACGACCGCCGCCGTCGGGGCGATTCTTTCCCAGGAGATCGCGGGTTTTTTCTGCGGATGGCGCCAGCCCCGAAGCGAGGCCGTCGTGTACAACGGATTGCAGCGCTCCATGTTCGTCTCCCGTTTCACCAGGGACCCCGACTGCCGCTGCCACGAACCCTACCGCGACATCGTCCGCCTCCCCGCAGGCGTCCGCGACCTCTCCGCCGCCGACCTGATCGACGAAGCCGAAAAACGGACCGGCGGCCGCCCGGGAACGCTTTTCCTCGGAAGGGATTTCCTGCTGGAACTGTACTGCCCGCGATGCCGCGAAATGGAAATCGTGGAAAAGCACATGAGCCGGGTTTCCCAGGAAAGCCGGGCGTGCCCCCGATGCGGATCGGCGAGGGAAGCCGCAGTCGTTTCCGATTTGACGAGAGATTCGGATTTTTCCGCCCGAAAGCTCGCCGACCTTGGAACGCCTCCGGGAGAAGTGTTGGCTGCGGGAAACGAAAACGGCCTGGCTTTTTTCGAATTCGAAGGCGACATCGAAAGGATATGGCCACAGGAAACATCGATTTCTAAATGATAGCCCAATATGTTCCGGTCAGGGTCGAAAAGAAAGTCGGGTCAACGAAATCCAAAGTCGTTTTCCGCCAGAGTCCCGATAGGGACGAAACGGCGGCGGTCTTTTGGGGAATACGAGCGAGAAGGCTTGATTCCTCCCGAACAAAGGAATAAAAAAACAAGGACCGACAACGAGCGAACAGTCGGACTGACATGCGAGTTTTCAACCAAGGAGGACGTTTCCCGTGGCGAACAATCCCGATGAAAGCGAAATCAAGCTGGTATTGGAAGTGGAAGGCGAACAATTCAAATGCTTCGCAAGCCCGGATGATCGAATAATCGATATCGTTGACGCACTTTGGAATTTCGAGGATGCGCCATTGAATGGCAAGAGGCCGAAAGGTTCTGTGGTTTTGGTGGATTTGGTCGTTCCGCGAAACCCGGGTAAAACCGAGAGCGTCGATACGCATCTGACCTTGTTCGAAGCCTCGATTTTCAAAGAGGCGTACCTAAAGGTACGCTTTAAAAGATCACGCTCCAAACCGAAAGTCTCCCAAAATCCCTTGCCAAACACCGAGCCGCCCGCAGATAATGGCGAACGACAGCCCTCCGACGAAGATTACGACCGTATCGCAGATAAAATGATCGAAAAACTCCAATTCAAAAATTGCATCCACCCGGTTTTCGGCGTTTACGACGGCACGGTCGACGAGAATTATTGCTTCGTGATCATGTCCTTTCGAAGCAAGGTCCTCGACCAGGTTTACGAAAACCATGTCAAGCGCGTTATGGAAAGCTTGGGGTTCGAGGTGAAGCGAGACGACGAAATATCCGAAATCAACGTCATCGTGCAGGGCATCTGGACCCAGCTGAATCGCGCGGGGCTGGTGATCGCCGACCTGACGGACAACAATCCCAACGTGCTTTACGAACTGGGAATTTGCCATGCCATGGGGAAAAAGGTCGTCCTGCTTGCCCAAAGAGCCCAGGAAATACCCTTCAATCTAAGGCATTGGAGAGCGATCGTGTATTCTCCCACGCCGCGCGGATGCAGTTTGCTGGAAGAAGAACTCGCAAGCGTCGTCAAGACGATCAAACCGGCGTCCGAATTAAAATAAGGAGATTGGTTATGCCAAATCAAAGGTTGGCCGAAAAAAAAGATTTGTGTTTCGTCATCATGCCGAAGAACAAGGACGCCGATGTCATTTACGAACTCGGCGTCGAAAAAGCCGCTTTTCAGTTCAATATGGAATGCGTCCGGGAAAAGCTCGACGGCCTCGGCGCCGGAGACCGGATCGCCGACGTGGTTTCCAACATATCCAAAGCCACAGTGGTCGTCGCGGACTTGTCCTGCGGGCGGAACGAAATCGTCTACGAACTCGGGATGGCCCACGGTCTTTTGAAGCCCGTGATCATGCTCGTGAAAAGCGAAGAAGTGGTTTCCTTTCTTCCCGGCACGTACAAATTCATCAAATACCCCGAAGAAATCCACGATTACATTTCATTCGCCAAGGTAGTTAAAGAGACCATCGCGAGGGAAATGGCCGATCTCGAACGCTTGCGCAAAAGCTCCAACCCGGTCTTCCACAACCTGGACCCCGACCGAAGACCCGTGGACGCGGCCGAACACGAACTCGTTCGCGACCGGCTCCGCTGCGCGGAGGAGGCCGTCCGCAATCTTCCCGACACTCAACGCCTACTCGAAAAGGCCGAAGAAGACCGCAGAACAATCAAGCGACTGGAACTGGAGAACTCCGAGCTTCAAGGCTTGAAAAAGTTCTCGGAGACTTTCTTTACAAGGCTTTTCGGCGAACAGGTCAAAAACATGACCTTCGACGAAATCGTCCGCATGTTCGACAAAAAGCTGGACGAAGGCGACGGCGAAATGGTCGTGCAAAATTCCCAGGGCAAGAGGAAGAAGCTGAAATTCAGAAAACTGGAAGGCGATGAAAGGATCAATCTATGAACGATTCGCGCGGCGCGGAGGAAATAAGGCTGATTTTGCAGACGGAGAGCAACGAGCAGTTCGAATGCATGGTGTCGCCCGACATGAGCATCATCGACGTGGTGGCCCAGTTGTACGACGAGCAGGGATGGCCCAGAGCCGATTCTTCCGGCAGGGGCGTGCGCGCCGTCGTGGACCTGGTCGATCCCGACAATCCGGTCAATACGAAACGCATCAACAGCGATCAAACCGTGGACAAGGCCTCCCTTTACGACGGCGCTATTCTGAGAGTCTCCTCCGAGTCCTTGGCCGCCGCCGTCGATCAACGGGAGCGCATGCGCGCCCTTATAGCCGACCACCGCGAAATGGAGGACCTCGCCGAATGGGACCCCCGGATCTCGTTCAAGGCCAACACGAGCCACGCCCCCACCCGGTACGAGATTACGTTCGACCTGGACAGCTTCAAGTGCCTCTCCCCCGACGGCCATACCCCCGTGATTTCCAAACGCCACCAGGTCGAAATCGTCCTGCCGTCGGACTACCCGAGGGAAGCCCCCCGCGTTCGATGGCTGACCCCCATTTTCCACCCGAACATCCATCCCAAGACCGGCGACGTCTGCATCGGGGTGATACGGGATCGCTACATGCCCGGCCTGGGTCTCGCCCGGCTGACGATCATGCTGGCGGAGATGGCGGAATACCGCAATTTCAACCCCTACGATTCCCTCGACAGGGAAGCGGCCGAGTGGGCGAGGGACCCGGAGCATTTCCCGTTCATCGAGCGAATCGGCGGCGCTCCCTTCCAGGGGCCGGTGCGGGAATTGTTCGACAAGCTGGAAAAAATCTGGGGCGAGAGCAGGAAGCGGCCCAAGGTGAAATTCAAGCGTCTGCGAAGACAAGGGATATACGATGACTGAAAACGCGCCGGCCGAAATCCGGGGATTCCGGTTGGATATCCACGGACGGGATTTGAAGCCCGTCGTCCATTTCCTGCTGCCCGCGGCGGTCATCGCGCCGTTGGGCAACCGGATTTTCGACGAGGCGATTCCGGAAAAGCGCCGTTTCCTGGTCGAGCCGTGGTGCTACGCGATGGCGAACCCGTCCGACGGCCCCCCGGTTCGCCGTTCATCGTTCCCGGTCGGACCGACCTCCCTTTTCGGAACGCGCTACTGTCCGGAAAACGAGCCTCCTCCCCGGGTCGCCCTGCATCCGGACGCCCCCGTGAC
>CAZNTU010000033.1:0-35117 GCA_964575975.1 uncultured Desulfobacteraceae bacterium | reverse complement strand
CGGGGTGATCGAGGATCTCTACATCAAGGGCAAACCCGTTCGCGACTTCCTGGCCGAAAAAGCTGCGTCACAATAGTTGTGAATCAGCGCGCAAACATCGGCGCCGATACGCCGTGAGGAATCCATGGGAACCGCTGAAACAATCGCGAATGTGGCTTGGTTTTAATCGGGTTAATTCGGTTTGATTCGGGTCGGACCAAGCCGATATAAGGAAAATATCGAAAATACATTCTTATTCTTCCTTTAATGGGCCCAATATCGCCCTTTTTGGGATCAAAGAGTGAGATGTCGAGCCGAAACGGAATTCCAGGGACCAGATACTAAATTCCAACCAGAAAACGCACCGGAAAAACCGGTGATTTTCTCGTTATGCCCTGCTTCGATAAGGCATGGCTGTCAAAGAAAATTAGCGGAAAATATGGTAGTTATGGATCAAAAGGTGACGAATATGAATACTATAGATGAAAATGAAAAAAAACCAGAAAAACAATATCGCTGATACCATTTTTCAACTTTTTTCAAACTCAAATGATATAAGGATTCCAGCTTATCAACGTGCATATAGTTGGGAAGAAAAGCATTGTTCTCAGTTTCTTCAAGACCTATTGGAGCAAAACGGCAAAAAGTATTAGGTTCCTTTGCAAATCATATGGGTAAGCAGCAATAATTATGCAAGTACTAAATTAGGATTCGAATGTCCGAATTCCAGTTTGCCCGTCGGCAAAAATACGACGATCTTGAAATTCTTGAAGGTCCGGTAGCCTCTCGCCTTGGCCTTGGCGGCTTGGACGACCGAATTCAAACCTTCCAGGATTCCGTTGTCTATCCGGGACTTTTTCCGTTCGACAACGCCGTCCCAATGTCGCTTGATCGTCCTGGCCACATCGACGATCGGCTGGAGACGGCTGCGGGTCGCCCGGAAACGCCGTTTTTTCAAAAGCAACGCGAACCCCTCCTCCGTTTCCGCCTCGTATATGGCTTGGAAATTTTCCCTTATGTGAAGCGCCCGAATCGATTTCAGGTTCAATTTCGATATTTTGAGTTCCTCCGGTTTCTCTTTCTCCTTCCCGGTCAGGTTCTCCTCGTTTTTCGACAGAACGTGGCGCGACCCGACGAGTATGGGCCGGGAGGCGACCTCCCGGCGCCTCACCTCGTCCACGGCCGCGTTGATCAGCTTCATGATGTGGAACTTGTCGAAGGCAATGTCGGCTCGCGGCAAAAACTCGTTCACTCCTTTGACAAAGGCCGGCGACATGTCGCAGCTTGCCTGCCGGACCCGGTCTCTGTCACCGTTGCGCGCCTCGAGGGAAAGGACGAAGTCCTCGACGGTTTCGCGACCCTTGCCTTTGGCCGCGTGAACCGTCCTTCTCTCATCCATGTCGACGAAGAGGGAAACGTAGTTGCGTCCTTTCGTCCGGCTCGTCTCGTCCATGCCGACCGCCGTGATTTCCGAACAGTCCCGCGAGGCGACGGACGAACTCGTGTATTCGTCGAGAAGCCTCCAGATTTTCCCGTCGCTTCCGCCTATCATTTCGCACACGCCGTGGACGGGCATATGACGGCACATCTCCATCACGAGCGCTTCGAACAAAAGCGTGAATCCGGGCCCGGCCCCGTCCTAGGGAGGCGATACGAATTCGGTCTTGCCGTCTCCGAGATCGAGCCTCGGGGGCCGGCGGCGCAGATAGCACTCGTGCTGGAAAAAATTCAGATGCCTCCAGGTCTTGGCCTTGGTGTCCTTGACCTCGTACGAATCGGGAAAGCCCTCGCGTTTCGAAGGGAAGGCGCTTCCGCGCTCGAAATCGATATGAATGTCGAGCCTTTTCGCGTCGGCGTCGAACTCGATTCTTTCAATGAACCAAGGCGGCTGCATGCCAAGTGCGGCTTCGAAGAGCCCGATGTCTTCGTACATGTCGATTCCCTCTCTCGCTTTTCCGGTTTGTTCAAAGCTCGGCGATGGCATTCGCGAATCCGCTCGCGCATCCCGGATTCCCGGTGTCGATCAAAGGATATCTATTGTCATTTTCAAGTCGAAAAACAAGACCGACTTTTTTTTTCGCAGAGATTGTCTTCTCCATTTTGGTCGGAGATTTTCTCTGTCAACCCACGCAATATGCAAAAGAACCTATAACATTTAGGAAGAAAGAACATGCTCGCGCTCGTTTTCGAAAGATTCGCAAGGAAAAACCCCGTCTCGGTCATGGCCATGGCAATCGCGGAACGCACCCCGAACCCGGAACGGCTGGACGAATGGTTCGATAGGACCGGGCGGCGGCAATACACGGAGACGCTTCTTTTTTCGACGGTGTTCGAACTCGCCGGCAAACTGGACGATCTGTCGCGACGCATACAAAGTCTCAGGTGGAAAACCCGAATATCGACCGGCTACGATCCCTCGTCGGTCGGAATTCCCCGCCGCTTTGCCGAGGTCGTGAACTGGAAGGGCCGAATCGACGCCGAATACATGGAAAATCTGAGATTGAGGTACGCCGAAAGAATCGTCCGGCTGGCAAATGGGTCCGAAGTCTCGAAAAACAGTCTTCTCGAATAGGACTTTTCCTGCTCTTTCCAAATATCATTTGATATTTTTTTTGCCTAATGATAGGTTCGACCATTTGTTCGGCAACACCGGAAATAATATGATGACTCGATCGGACATTCCCATTGCCGTGGTTGTAAACGACAACCATGCGAAGCGCGCGATTCTGGCAGGGATGCTGCGACGGCAAGGAATCGAGGCGCGAGATTTCGAGGACGTCGAGACGGCCTTGGTCAAGATGAACCCGAACCGTCCCCCGAACCTGATCGTTACCGATCTCTACATGCCCGGCATCGACGGCTGGCGCTTCTGCCGCCTTCTGCGATCAACCGAGTACTCCGCCTTCAACCACATCCCCATCATGGTGGTATCGGACGCTTATTCCGGCGAAGACGCCAACCGCATCACCGCCGATCTAGGGGCGAACATCTTTCTGCCCATGCCGAAAAATGGCCGGCGTTTCATCGAAACCGTGCAGGCTCTGCTCGAAGGCCGCAGCGTGCAGGCGCTTCCCCGGGTTCTGGTCGTGGGAGGAAATCGGGCGACATCCCTTGTCCTGGCCCGGATCTTCGCGGCCAACGGCTACGAGTCCTCCACGGCGGATAGCCTTGAAGCCGCCCGCAATTCCTTGGCGCAGACCGCTTTCGAGTTGGCGGCCCTCGATTTCGATTCGTCCGATGGACGGTTGAACCGCCTGCTGCGGCTTCTGCGAGACGATCATCCGGAATGCGTCCCTGTCGTGATTGCCGCCGACCCTCGCCCGGACCAAGCTCTTGCCTGGATGCGCCATGGAGCCGCCGCCTATCTGCGCAAGCCGTTCGATCCGGCTTCCTTGGTGGAAATTTGCGCCCAGGCATGCCGGGAGCGGGCATTTCTGCGGATCGAAGACCGGCTCGAGGAGCGAACTCGACATTGCCGGAGCAGCGAGGCGTACTATCGCGCTCTTTTCGAAAGCGTCAACGACGCCATCCTGGTCCACGAAATCGACGGCGAAGGAAGGCCTGGAAAGTTCGTCGCCGCCAACTCGGCGGCCTGTTCGCGGCTCGGGTACTCCCGCGAGGAGATGATGGACCTCCGGCCGCAGGACATCGCCCCCAAGGATGCCTATCGGGAACTGGAAACGGTGCGGCGGAAAATCGCGACCACCGGCAGCGCCCTGTTCGAAACCGAGCACATTGCGCGAGACGGCCGCCTGATCCCCGTCGAGAGCCATGTGCGCACTTTCGAACTCGACGGCAAACGTTTGGCCTTGTCCATTGCCCGGAACCAGACCGAACGGCTGCGCACCGAAGCCCTGATGCGAAAAAAGTCCGAAGAACGTCACCTGCTCCTGGACACCATAGACGCGCAGGTCTGGTACCTTTCCGACATCGAAACCTACGGCGCGGTCAACCGTGCCCATGCCGACTTTCTAGGGTTTCACCCCCGCGAAATCGCATATAAAAAACTCGAGGACTTTCTTTCCCCGAAAGTGGCCGAAGTCTGCCGGGCCGGCAACATCGAAGTCTTCGAAACCGGCCGGCCGGTCCAGACCGAGGAGTGGATCCCCGACGCACAAGACCGGCAGCGCCTGATTCGCATCACCAAGACTCCCAGGCTGGATATGCAGGGCCGGGTGGAATTCGTGGTCTGCGCCGGCACGGACATCACCGAGCGGAAAAAAGCCGAAGCGGACTTGCGCTACCGTGTCGATTTCGAAAGGCTGGTGGGCCGAATCGCTTCGGACCTCGCCGGCGCAAGCGGAGCGAACGTCGATTCGACCATAGACCGCGCCTTGGCATCCCTCGGAAACTTCACCGGCGCCGACCGCGCATACGTCTTTCAGTTCAAAGACGGCGACACCCGCATGGACAACACCCACGAATGGCACGCCGACGGAATCGAACCGCAGATCGCCAATCTCAAGGGAATCCAGCCGGAAAAAGAACTGCCGTGGTTCGCCGAACGAATCCGGAAACGAGAATTCATCCATGTCCCGCGCGTATCCGCCCTGCCCCCCGAGGCTGACCGGGAACGCGACCATTTCAGCGAGCAAGGCATCCGTTCCCTCATTGCGGTACCCACGCAAACATCGGGCCGCTTGATCGGCTTTCTCGGTTTCGACGCGGTGCGCGACCTTCGTGAATGGACCGACGACGATCGATCATTGCTGCAATTCGTGGGAGGCACGATCAGTTACGCGATCGAAAGAAAACGCGGCGAGGAGGAGCGCCTCGCCCTGGAACGTCGCATCCAGCAAGCCAACAAAGCGGAGAGCATGGAGCGGATGGCCGGGGCCATCGCCCACCACTTCAACAACTATCTGGCGGTGGTCCTTGGCAACTTAGAGTTGGCCGACGAGGAACTGGACTTCGAATCGCCCGTGCAGGCCTACCTGTCCGAGGCCACGGCCGGAGCACGACGCTTGGCGAGCATCAGCCAGACGATGTTGACCTATCTCGGAATGACGCCCGCAAAACCGGGACTGCTGGACTTGGCCGACCGCCTGGTCGAATTTGTTCCCGCGCTGCGTCGGGCCATCGCACGACCGGGTGTATCGCTGGCCCTCGAACTCCCTTCCCGCAGGCCGGCGATCCGGGCCGACTCCGACCGGGTAAGAGATGTCCTCGCTCGACTTGTGACCAACGCCGCGGAGGCCATCGGCGACGGGTCCGGCACTATCCGCGTCTCGCTACAGACCGTGGCCGGCGCGGACCTTCGAGGACAATTGCTCTTTCCCCTCGATTTCGAGCCCCATGATGTCGCGTACGCCTGCCTGGAGGTGGCCGACAATGGCTGCGGAATTACGGAGGCGGAACGCGGCAATCTCTTCGACCCGTTCTACAGCACCAAGCAGACCGGTCGCGGACTCGGGTTGCCCGTGGTACTGGGCATGATGCGCGCCAGCTCTGGAGCGGTCTCGGTCTCCAGTGCCCCCGGGAAAGAAACGGTCTTCAGGGTCTTCTGGCCCGTCTGCGGAGAGCCGGTCGCCGCCAGCCCCCTTCCCTCGCCGGCGCCGTCGGAGCGACGGGCTTCCCCAGGCGGCCAGATCCTGCTCGTGGACAGCGACCCGAGGGTGCGCCAGACAGCCGAGACGATGCTACGGCGACTCGGTTACGACGTACGAGGGGCCGAAAACTACCCCGAAGCCTTGGCCGTACTTCGCGAAAGGGACCACCAAGTGCGTTGCGCCCTCCTCGATCTTGGCCCCCGGTTGGAACAGGGCTGGATCGAGGTCGAGGACTTGCGGCGGCGAATGCCGGATGTCCCGATGATCCTCACCAGCAGCTGGGACGAGTCGCGAACTTTGGAAGGCGCCCGTGCCGATGCGGGTTGGGTCTTCCTATGCAAGCCTTACCAAAAAAACGACTTGCTGAAAGCATTGGATCGGGCGTTGGGAGAAGCGGAAGATTAGGAGCGCGAAGCGTCCATGGCGGTCGTCGTGGAGACGTTCTTAGAACCCTGCCGCCTTGGACAAGTACTTGGTCAGCAACAGGTCCATCGTCCGATCAACTTGCGCGAACAAATTCCCCTGAATCTCGTCGTGAAAACGCAACTCGCTGTTGCTTTCGAAAAAGCCGATTTTCACCGACGCCCCCGTGACGAACTTCCCGGGGTCGGGATGAAACAGCGGCACGGCGGCCCGTTTCAGATACGCGCCTTCGGTCAGCCGATCAGGCGCTATCCCCACTCGGCCCGTCGTCCCCTTTACAGACATAAGGACATCTCCACCCCTGACTCGACTCCTGGCACAGAGTCGGTCAACTTCAGAGGCGCACCTACGAATGTCAGTTTGGTAGTCAGTATTGATGTTCTTGATCGCAAGGACGGGCACGCCATCATCTACGTTTGGGTCAACTTGTACGATTTCGCGACATATTGGATGGTTCGGTTCCGTAAATGCGTCGAGATTGAATACGTCCCAGGTCTGTGGAACGGGGCCAATTGCAGTCCGTCCTGGCATTCGAGCGCCCAAGCCGACGGCGAAACCGCCGGCAGAGCCAGCCCGACCTTACGCCGCGTCCACGATCTCGTCCGGAATGTCCGCGTTCGTGTAGACCTTCTGAACGTCTTCGCAGTCGTCCAGCAAGTCCATCATGCGGATCATCTGTTCGGCTTCCTTGCCCTGAAGGGAGGTGGTGTTTTGCGGAAGCATGGTCACTTCCTGGTCGCCGTACGGAATGGAGGCGCCGTCCAGGGCTTCCCTGACCGTTTCGAAATCGGCAGGGGCCGTGATCACCTCCCACACGCCGTCGTCCTCCTTGACATCCTCGGCACCCGCCTCCAAGGCGACCTCCATGAGCTTGTCCTCTTCGACCGCGCCCTTGTCGACGGCGAAATAGCCCTTCTTGCTGAACATCCAGGAGACGCAGCCGTTCTCGCCCATGTTTCCGCCGCATTTGGCGAAGATATGGCGAATGTCGGCCACGGCCCTGTTCTTGTTGTCCGTCAGGGATTCGACCAGCACGGCGGCGCCGCCGGGGCCGTATCCCTCGTAAACGCTTTCCTCGTAGTTGACGCCCTCGAGTTCGCCGGTTCCTTTTTTAATCGCCCGCTCGATGTTGTCCTTGGGCATGTTCTCGGCTTTCGCGGCCAGGACGGCGGCTCTCAGCCTGGGGTTCGAGTTCAAGTCCCCCGAGCCGCCCATGCGGGCCGCGACCGTGATCTCCTTGATCAACTTGGTGAATACCTTGCCGCGCTTCGCGTCCGCGGCGCCCTTCTTATGTTTAATAGTAGACCATTTGCTATGACCTGACATGTTCAGCCCTCCTGTTTCTTTCCCAATCCGATCACGTAAATCTCTTTGCTGCCCTTCCGGCTGCTTTGAGGTTTGAAGATTTTTTTCGTCTTGAAAATTTCCGATACCCGGTCCGAAAACTCCTTGAACTCCGCGCCTTGAAAAATCTTGCAGACGAAATTGCCGCCCGGAACCAACAAGTTTCGCGCGATGTCGAGCGCCGCGCCGCACAACTCGAAGGACCTGTAGGAATCCGTCTCCCTGTGCCCCGTAGTGGACGGCGCCATGTCGCTCAGAACGACGTCGAACCTTTTCTCCAAAGAATTCAACAAACCGGGACCGTCCTCCAGGATATCCCCCGCAAGCACCTTCACGTTCGGCGGAAGAGCCACTTTGATCGGCTTCAGGTCCAGTCCCGCGACGAAACCCTTGTGGCCCGTCAATTCTGCCGCGTACAGAAGCCACGATCCGGGATTGCACCCCAGGTCCAACACCGAATCGCCCTTTTTCACGATCTTGAATTTCGTCTGAACCTCTTGGAGCTTGTAGACCGAGCGAGCCGGAAAATTTTCCTTTTTCGCCTTGCGGGAGTAATGATCCTCCCACGTGTTACGTTTCTTTTTAATTTTCATTCACCTTATATTCGAGGTTTCAAGGGGAAGTCAAGGCTGTTGGCGTCCTCAGAAAAGATAATCCATGGCCTCGGACAGACTTTTAACGCCGACGAGAGAAACGCCGTCGGGCCTCGACATGCGCTTCAGATTGTTTTCCGGAAGCACGCAGCGGACAAACCCCATTTTCACGATTTCAGACACGCGGTGTTCCGCGTGGCTGACGGCCCGGATTTCCCCGGTCAAGCCGACTTCGCCAAGGACGACGCTTCTTTCCGGGACCGGCCGGTCCAGAAAACTGGAGGCGATGGCCGCCACGACGGCAAGATCCACGGCGGGTTCGTCTATCCTCACCCCTCCCGCCACGTTCATGAATATGTCGTGGCCCGCGAGATGCATGCCCAGTTTCTTCTCCAAAACGGCGGCGAGCAGGGCGACGCGGTTGTGGTCCAAGCCGAGCACGGTCCGCCGGGGGGTGCCGTAACCCGCAGCCGCGGCCAACGCCTGCAATTCCACCAATATGGGTCGAGTGCCCTCCATGCTCGCCGTCACGACCGAGCCGGCCGAACTCTCGGGCATTTCGGACAAGAAAACGGCCGAGGGATTCGCGACCTCGTCCAATCCCTTCTCCTTCATTTCGAACACGCCGATCTCGTTCGTGGACCCGAAACGGTTCTTCACCGCCCGCAATATCCGGAACATATGGTTGCGGTCCCCCTCGAAATACAGGACCGTGTCGACCATGTGCTCCAGGATGCGCGGCCCCGCGATGGCCCCCTCCTTGGTGACGTGCCCCACCAGGAAAGTCGGGATGTTGGTCTTCTTGGCCATGAGCATGAGACGCATGGCGGACTCCCGCACCTGGCTGACCGAACCCGGCGGAGAGGAAAGATCCGCGTTGAACATGGTCTGGATAGAATCGATCACCAGCACTTGCGGCCGCATTTTCTCCAGCATTTGAAAAATGGCTTCCAATTCCACCTCGGCCACCACGAACAAACTCGGAGACAGGGTCTTCAGCCGCTTGCTTCTAAGACAAATCTGGTTGACCGACTCCTCTCCGGAAACGTACAGGACATTCAAGCCCGCGTTGGCCAGCCCGTGCAGGGCCTGGAGCATCAGCGTGGACTTTCCGATTCCCGGGTCCCCCCCGATCAGGACGATGGACCCAGGCACCATTCCTCCGCCCAGCACGCGGTCGAACTCGCCCACCCCGGTCGTGATCCGGTTGTCCTCGTCCAGCTCGACGGAATCGATGGGTATCGGTTCGTTTCGCACCACCGCGAACTTCCCCGACGCGACGGCGCGGTCCCGAACGGACTCCTCCACCAGCGAGTCCCACTTGCCGCAGTCCGGGCATTTGCCCATCCACTTGGGAAACTGGTGACCGCATTCCTGGCAGACGAAAACCGTTTTCTCGTTCTTCTTCATTCAAACTTGCTCCGTCGAACCGTTTTTCTTCGACGAAAACTTCCGGAAAGTTTCCTCGATGATCCGTTTCGGCACGGGCGTAACCCTGGGAAAGTCGCCCAAGGGACTCCGATCGACCAAAATCGTGCATCCGTAGGCTTTCTCCAGCGTCTCGAAAGTCAACACCTTTTCCGGGGGACCGATGCTGACAATCTCGCCGTCCTTCAAAAGTAACAGCGTTCGGGCGTACATACAAGCCAGGTTGATGTCGTGGGACACCATCACTATGGTCACGCCCTTTTCCTTTTGAAGCCGCTCCATGAGATCCATGACTCGCACCTGGTGCGCCAAGTCCAGAGCCGCAGTGGGCTCGTCCAGTAGGATCACCTCCGGTTCCTGGCATATGGCGCGGGCGATGAAAACCCGCTGCTGCTCTCCTCCGCTCAACTGGTCGAGCTTTCTGTCCGCCAAATGCTCCACGCCGGTGAATTCCATGGATTGCACGGCGATCTCCCGGTCGCGGGCGTCGTCCAATCCCAGCAACCCCTTGTGGGGAGACCGTCCCATCGCGACCACCTCCCTTGCGGTGAAGGGAAAATCCACGGCCGCCATCTGGGGAACGAGCGCCACGGTCCTGGCCAGGGATTTCCGGGAATAGCGCTCGACGGGCTTTCCCAGAATCTTTAGAGTTCCCTTGTCGGGTCTTTCGATGCCGGACGCCACTTTCAGCAGGGTCGTCTTCCCGGAGCCGTTCGGACCGATCACGATGAAAAAGCCGCCCTTGGGCACGCCGAACGACAGGTTCCTCAGAACCTTCCTTTCCTCGTACCCGTGGTTTAGGGAATCTGCTTCCATGGCGTTTTCCGGCTTTTCCTCGTTCACGACCCGGACCTCTTGAGCAAAACGATGAACAACGGCGCGCCGATCATGGCGGTGATGACGCCCGCCGGAATTTCGCCCTGGTCCGGGAGCGTCCTGGCCAGCAGGTCGCAGACGGTCATGTAGGCCGCCCCCCCGATGACGCACGCCGGAACCATGACCCTGTGGTCGGGGCCCAGCACGAGCCTTAGGAGGTGCGGAATCACGAGCCCAACGAACCCCAACAGCCCGACCTGGCACACCGTGGAGCTGACCATGAAGGACGTGGTCACCAGAAGCGCGAGCGTCACGGCCTTGATGTTCACTCCCATGGAACGGGCCATGTCCTTTCCCATCAGCATCAGATTCATCTTGTCCGACAGCAGGAAGATCAGCACGAAACAGGGAATCGCCGTCGCCGCCAAAATCCCCGCCTGCCTCAATTCCGATAGCGAAAGGTCCCCCATGAGCCAGAACAGGATGTTGTGAATCCGGGAATCCTGGGTCAGCGAGATGAGAAACATGATAACGGCGGAGCAAAACGCGTTGACCATGACTCCCGAAAGCAGCAGGCTGTCTTTTTTCAAAACCGATTGCCCCGAGGCCAGGACTAATACCAGGCCCAAAACGCCCATGCTTCCTGCGAAGGACGTCAGCGCCACCCCCGGAAAATTGGCCAGCCCCATGAGAATCCCGATGATCGCCCCGATGGCGGAACCTCCCGAGATGCCCAGAATATAGGGCTCGGCCAGCGGGTTTCGAAGCAGGGCCTGGAAAACGAGGCCTCCCAGCGAAAGCGCCGCACCCACCAGCGCCGCCACCAACACTCGCGGGAAACGGATTTGCCAGATGATCGTC
Source organism: uncultured Desulfobacteraceae bacterium (assembly GCA_964575975.1). Classification (GTDB taxonomy): domain Bacteria; phylum Desulfobacterota; class Desulfobacteria; order Desulfobacterales; family SKZT01. The sequence goes on along the minus strand of CAZNTU010000033.1, from coordinate 24,124 downwards.
CGAACCATCTCGTACTTCTCCGACGGTTGGTCCGATACGGTCGAAAACACGGCCTTCATACCCTCCCCAAGGCCTTCCGAGGACGATCCCGCCGCAAGTCCCAACAGCATGCTCGCCAGGAGGATTGCGAACAGAACGACACATACCGTCGCGATTCTCGCCACGAGACTCGAGCAGGGCGAATTCACTGCGCTTCCTCGAACAGCTTCGGATGGACGAGACGGGCCAGCATCTCGAGACCCTGCACAAGTCTCGGTGTCGGACGGTCCACGATGTCGGAATTCACTAGGAAAATCCGGTCATCCCTGACGGCGGGGATGCTTTGCCACCGTTGCCATTCCGCTTTCGCCGTCTCGTACGTTTTCTCCCTTTCCATGGAAGTGATGACGAACACGTCCGGCGCCAGGGATATCACCTCTTCGCGGGTCAGGCGGGGATAGGTCGTTTCTCCCGCAGTAAGATTCACGCCCCCGGCAAGGTCGATAAGTTCGTTGATGAAGGTATCGTCGCCCACGGAAACGATGGGGGCCATTCCGATCTGGAAAAAGACCTTCGGACGATTCGACGCTTTGGAGACGACTGATTTCACATGCTCGATCCTGCGATTCATATCGTCTACGATCGCTCGGGCTCGATCAGACGCGTCCAGGACCGCCCCGAGGTCCAGAATCATGTCGGCGACTTCCCCAAGATTCTGCGGGCTTACCGCGTAAACGGGAACGCCGAGCCCCTCCAGCCGCCGGATCACCGCCAACGGGTTTCCGTCCTTGATGGCAATGCAGAGATCGGGCTTCAGCGCCACGATCTTTTCCAGGTCGAGATGCACGTAGGAACCGACCTTGGGCAAATTTCGCACTTCGGAAGGATAGTTGCTGAACCGGGTCGCTCCTTTCAGCCTGTGCCCCTGGCCGAGGGCGAACACGACCTCGGCCAGGCTTGGGGCAAGGGCAACCACCCTGGACGGATTTTCGGGAATCCGGACCTTGCGTCCCAAGCTGTCGATCACCTCGCGGTCCGCGCAGAGCCCCTCTTGAAAAAAAACGGCGGCGAGAAATGCCGCCGTTAAAAGCATGAAAAGTTTTCGCATGGCACCCGTGCTTCCATGACCCGCCCCGGAGGCGGAAAATCGGCGCTATTCTCTTCGGCCGCTCATCAAATGCAAGTGCAGATGGAAAATCACCTGCCCCCCTCCCCTTTCCACGTTGAAAAGAAGCTTGTAGCCTTCCTGGTCGATCTTGACGTCCTTGGCCGTCAGGCGCGCCCTGTCGATCATTTTTCCCACGATTTCCAGGTCGCCGGGCTCGAGGTCGTTGACGCTTCTGATGTGTTTCCTGGGTACGATCAACAGGTGAACGGGTCTGTGCGGATACTTGTCCCTGAAAACGACGACGTCGTCGTCCTCGTAGAGGAAATGCGTGTCCGTCTTGCCCTGCGCGATGGAACAAAACAAGCAATCGTCCTTCATAAAATGCCTCCCCTTTGGAAATGGCCGATGTCAAAGCCGACACGACCGTTTTTATTCGACTTTCCGTTTCCTTGTCAAGACAAGCTCCTTGAGCAAATCCGTTCGAGGGTTCCATTTGCCTCTCGTGTCCGGCGCCTCCAGGGTCTTTTTCAATCGTTTCAGAAAACTCTTCCTGGGGATTTCCCTGGCTCCGAAACTCACGAGATGGTTCGTTGCCACTTGGCAATCGACGAATTCGAACCCGAGGATTTCGAGGAAAGTCACGAGATAGACGAACGCCGTTTTCGATGCGTCGGTGACCCGGGAAAACATGGACTCGCCGGAAAACGCTTTTCCCAGGGCGAGCCCGTAGAGTCCCCCGGCCAGACTTCCCTCGTGCCACGCCTCCACCGAATGCGCGTAACCCGACCGGTGAAGGTCGCAATAGGCGTTTATCATGTCGGGGACGATCCAGGTGAGCTGGCCTTGATCCAGTCTCGTTCGCGCGCAAAGCTCGATCACCCGGGGAAAAGCCGTGTCCATCGTGATCGTGAAAACGTCTTTCCGGATCGTCCTTTTCAGACTTTGCGAAACGCGCAGTTCCTCGGGAAACAAGACGAGCCTGGGATCGGGAGACCACCACAAGATCGGCTCTCCGGGGGAATACCAGGGGAAAATGCCGCTTCGGTAGGCGGAAAGGAGGCGCTCCTGGCTCAGGTCGCCGCCTAAAGCCAGGAGCCCGTCTTTTCTCGCGAAGTGGGGCGGAGGAAAAGATAATCTTTCCGACAGCAGAAATACCGGCATCAATCGAAATCGAAAATAAGCCGGTCTTCTTTGACATCGACGGAAACGTGGCCTCCTTTGACAAGCTTGCCGAACAGGATTTCGTCGGAAAGCTGGTCCTTGATCTCCGTCTGGATGACCCTTGACAGCGGACGCGCTCCGTAGCGAGGGTCGTGCCCCTTGCGAGCGAGCAAGGTCCTCGCGGCCGGCGATATCGTCAGCGCCACCTTCCTGGCCCCGAGTTGTTCGTTCAACTCGCCTATGAACTTGTCGACCACCATTTCCATGATCTCCTGGCTGAGCGCGCTGAAGGTAATGATCCCGTCCAGCCGGTTTCTGAACTCGGGGCTGAAAAAATTCTCGATCGCCTTCTTGCCCTTGCCCTCGGAATCGTATTTCGCGTCCCCGAATCCTATGGCCTGCGTGCTCATCTCCCTGGCGCCGGCGTTGGACGTCATGATGATGATGACGTTCCTGAAATCGGCTTTCTTGCCGTTGTTGTCGGTCAGGGTGGCGTAGTCGAGGACCTGCAGCAAGATGTTGAAGAGGTCCGGGTGCGCCTTCTCGATTTCGTCCATCAGGAGCACGCTGTGGGGATGCTTGCGGACGCCGTCTGTCAAAAGGCCTCCCTGGTCGAACCCGATGTATCCCGGAGGCGCGCCGATCAACCGGGCGACAGCGTGCTTCTCCATGTATTCGCTCATGTCGTACCGCATGAATTCCACGTCCAGAATCGACGCGATCCTTCTGGCGACCTCGGTTTTGCCCACGCCGGTGGGGCCGGTGAACAAGAACGATCCGATGGGTCTTCCCGGAATTCCCAGACCGGCCCGGGAACGTTTGATGGATTTGACCAGCGACTTGATGGCCTCGTCCTGCCCGTACACCACCTCCTTGAGCTTGCCCTCCAAGTTCTCCAGCTTGGTCTTGTCGGAGGTGGATACGCTCACGGTAGGAATCCTGGCCATTTTCGCCACGATTTTCTCGATATCCACCGGATGAATCTTTTTCCTCCGGGGATCGCCGCTAAGACGGATGAAAGCGCCCGCCTCGTCGATGACGTCGATCGCCTTGTCGGGCAGGAAACGGTCGTTCAGATACTTGGCCGACAGCTCGCAAGCCGCTTTCAAAGCCGAATCGGTATATTCGATGTCGTGGTGCTCTTCGTACCTGGAACGAAGCCCCTTCAAAATCTTGACGCTTTCGGCGACCGTCGGCTCCGAGATTTCGATCTTTTCGAACCTGCGGGACAGCGCCCTGTCCTTCTCGAAATGGTTCTTGAACTCTTCGTACGTGGTCGAGCCTATACACCTGAGTTCGCCGGTGGTCAACGAAGGCTTCAAGATGTTGCTGGCGTCCATGGAGCCGCTGCTGGTGGCCCCGGCGCCCACGATCGTATGGATTTCGTCGATGAACAAAATGGCGTTTTTCTCCTTCTTCAAGGAGGCCAGCACGCTCTTTAGCCTCTGCTCGAAATCGCCCCTGAATTTGGTGCCGGCGAGCAACGCCCCCAAGTCTAGCGAATAGATACGAACGTCGGTCAGAAGGTCGGGAATGTCCCCGCTGGCCACCATCTGGGCGAGGCCCTCGGCCATGGCCGTCTTTCCGACCCCGGGATCTCCGACGAACACCGGATTGTTCTTTCTCCGACGGCAAAGCACCTGAATGGTCCTCTCCAGTTCCGTCTGACGCCCGATCAACGGATCGAGGCGTCCTTCCCGGGCCATTTTCACGAGATCCAGAGTGAACATCTCCAAGGGATTTCCGTTTTTCTTCTTTTCAGGTTGAGTCTCCGTTTTCACTAGTCCGGCCGGGCCTTCCTTGTAGGGCATCTTCGACACGTTATGGGAAATGTAGTTCAGGACGTCCAGCCTGTTGATCCCCTCCCCTTGCAGAAAATAAACCGCGTGCGAATCCTTTTCCTTGAACATGGACGCCAGTATGTCGCCTACGGCCACCTCGCTTTTTTCGGCGCTCCGCGCTTGGTTCACCGCTCTCTGGATAACTCTCTGGAACCCGACCGTTTGCTGCAACACATAGTCGTTGCCTTCGGGGACGCTCGACATTTCCTTCTGGAAAAATTCCTCGAGCGACCTCTTGAGGGCATCGACGTTGCCCCCGCAGTTTTCTATTATCTCCGTCCCGACGGAATCGTGAAGAATCGCGAACAAAACATGCTCCAAACACACATGCTCGTGTCTTCTTCTTTTGGCCTCTTTTACCGCAAAGCCCAACGTCAGGCTTAATTCTCTGCTGATCATGGTCTACTCCTTTTCCATGCTGCATCTTAATGGGAAACCGTGTTCCCTCGCGAGGAAATGCACGCGATCGACCTTGGTTTCCGCGATTTCGTACGTATAAACACCGCAAAGGCCGATTCCTCTTTTATGTACGTTCAACATAATTCTTGTCGCATCCTCGGGTGATTTACCGAATACGCTCATTAGAATCTCCACCACGAACTCCATCGTGGTAAAATCGTCGTTATGCAAAAGAACTTTATAAAGACTAGGCCGTTTGACCTTTTCGCGGGTCTTGGTTACAACCTGTTCCTCGATATCGGTCTTGAATTCACTCATGTCGCCTCAAACACCCTCCGTCTATATAATTTTAAAACCTATCGAATCGGCAGGTTGAAATATGGGATGAAATTCGCCGGAACGATCGGATTCGGCCTGGAACCGCTTGTTTTGCATTCGACGCTGAAATTCTGAAACGAATCAATACCATAATTCGTATATATTTTAAACCCTTTCCGCCCCCCGTTCAACCGGTCCGCCTAAATTAGGCTGCGGTCGGTACGATAATACTCGGGAACGGATTTGCAAAGGGCGGGTTATGGATGAGGGTCGCTGCCTGGGATGCGGACGCGAAATGTTCTCGCGTTTCTCAAACGTATAATTATAATATAGGCGCTCGAATCGAGATGCGTATAAACTCGAGCGCTTCGCGTGGGAACGAGTTTGACGGGTTTGAAACAGTCCGAAGGAGTCCGAAACCTAGCTCCCGCAACATTTCTTGAATTTTTTCCCGCTGCCGCACGGACAGGGATCGTTGCGGCCCACCTTCTTCTCCTTTCGCTGAACAGGCTTTTTCCTCGCGTCTTCCTTTCCGCTGGAAAAAACGAGCTGTTGCTGCTTTGGCTTTTGCAGGTCCTCGATCGCCCCGCGCTTGGCCACCTGTATCCGGAAAAGAATGGACAGAGTCTCCTCCTGAATCCTGGAGACCATTTCCTCGAACATTTCGTAGCCTTCTTTCTTGTATACCACCAAGGGGTTCTGCTGGGCGTAGCCTCTAAGCCCGATGCCCTCCTTCAAATGGTCCATGGACAAGAGGTGGTCTTTCCAAAGAGAGTCCACGGTCTGGAGCATCACCATGCGCTCCAAATACCTGAAATCCTCCTCCCCTATTTCGGCCTCCTTATCCTGATAGACCCTTGTCGCCTCCTGCTCGATATATTCGGCGAGGCCGTCGGCGGTAAGGCCGTCCAAAGCTTCCGGCTCCAAAGGCGGCAACCTGAAAAAGAATTGCTTGTATACGGCCTCTTCAAGGCCTTTCAGGTCCCACTCCTCGGCGGGAACTCGTTCGTCGGCAATGGAATGGGCAATCTCGTCGGCTTTCTGGACGATCATGTCCTCGATATCCTCCTTCAAGCTCTTGCCGCCGAGCGCCTCGCGCCTGTGCCGATAGATCACCTCCCTTTGCTGGTTCATGACGTCGTCGTATTCCAGCAGGTGCTTCCTGATGTCGAAGTTGCGGGCCTCCACTTTGCTCTGGGCGTTTTCGATAGCCCTGGAGATCAGGTTGTGCTCGATGGGTTCGCCCTCCTCCATGCCCAGCTTCTCCATAATGCCCTGCATCCGCTCGCCCCCGAAGATCCTCAGCAGGTCGTCCTCCAAGGAAAGATAGAACCTGGACGATCCCGGGTCGCCCTGCCGTCCGGAACGGCCCCTCAACTGGTTGTCGATCCGGCGGCTCTCGTGCCTCTCGGTACCCAGGATATGAAGTCCCCCCAGTTCCGGAACGCCCTCGCCCAGAACAATGTCGGTTCCACGTCCCGCCATGTTGGTCGATATGGTGACCGAACCCTTCTGCCCCGCCAGTGCGACTATCTCGGCCTCCTTTTCGTGATGCTTGGCGTTCAACACCTCGTGCTTGACTCCGCGCTTCTTGAGCCGGTTGCTGAGATCCTCGGACACGTCGATGGATATGGTGCCCACCAGGACCGGCTGCCCTTTCCCGTGCAATTCGACGATTTCGTCCAGGACGGCCTCGTATTTTTCCCTCTTGGTCTTGTAAATGACGTCCGCGAAATCGATCCGGATCATCTTCTTGTTGGTCGGCACCACGATCACGTCGAGGTCGTAGATCTTCTTGAATTCCGGAGCTTCCGTGTCGGCGGTTCCGGTCATGCCCGCCAGTTTCTCGTACATCCTGAAATAGTTCTGGAACGTAATGGAGGCGAGGGTCTGGTTCTCGTTCTCGATTTTCACGTTCTCCTTGGCCTCCAGGGCCTGGTGCAACCCCTCGCTGTAGCGCCTCCCCGGCATGAGGCGTCCTGTGAACTCGTCCACGATGACGACCTCGCCGCTCTTTACGATATAGTCCACATCCTTTTTAAACAGGGTGTGGGCCTTGAGCGCCTGGTTGACATGGTGCAGAATCTCTATGCTCTTGGGATCGTAGAGGTTTTCGACCCCGAGGGCCTTCTCCGCCTTGGCGACGCCTTCCTCGGTAAGCACCACGGTCCGAGCCTTCTCGTCGATGGTATAGTCCTCGTCGTTTCTGAACCTCGGTATGATCGCGTTGACTTCGTAATAGAGAGTGGTGGATTGTTCCGCCGGCCCGCTGATTATCAGAGGCGTCCGGGCCTCGTCGACGAGGATGCTGTCCACCTCGTCCACGATGGCGTAATGGAGGTCCCCCTGGACGATGTCCTTGTAATGGAATTTCATGTTGTCGCGGAGATAGTCGAAGCCGAACTCGTTGTTGGTTCCGTAGGTAATGTCCGAGCCGTAGGCCTCCTTTCTCTCCTTGTCCGTCAGGCCGTGAAGAATCGTTCCCACGGACAGCCCCAGAAACCTGAATATTTGCCCCATCCATTCCGTGTCGCGGGATGCGAGATAGTCGTTGACCGTGACGATATGCACGCCCTTTCCGGTAAGGGCGTTCAAGTAGGCGGGCAAGGTTGCCACGAGGGTCTTGCCCTCCCCGGTCTTCATTTCCGCGATTGTCCCTTGGTGCAGAACCATCCCGCCGACAAGCTGGCAATCGAAGTGCCGCATTTTCAAGGTCCTGCGGGAGGCCTCGCGAACCGTGGCGAACGCCTCCGGCAAAACGGATTCCAACGACTCCCCGTTCGCCAAGCGCCCCTTGAACAATGTCGTCTGCTCCCTAAGCCGCTCGTCGCCCATGGCCTCCATTTCGGGCTCCAATTCGTTGATCCGATTCACCGTTGGCTGAAGCTTCTTGAGTTCCCGTTCGTTCTTGCTCCCGAAAACCTTGGTCAGAAAATTTAGCATGCTATGTTTGTAACTCCTCCTTGGGTACGTAAATTTCGTAAAACTCCGTAATGTTGTATCAAAACACCTCAAATTTCAAGTATTAATGCCAAACCAAAGCCTTGGACGACAGTGTCGGATTAACAGTAATGCACAAGCGGGGGATGGAAAGGGACGGGGTTCTCTTGAAAGGGGCCTCCGGGCTGTTGCCGCAAATCTCGGGACTCCAGGAAAATTCATAGGCAAAGAAACCGGGAGTCTGTCCAAGGCAAAAAAACCTCGACTGTCCCGAACGTCCGTCGAAACGGAAAAAACCGAATGGATGTCGACAATCCTCGAAATTAACGATAGCGTTTCTCAAGTTCCTTTCTCTCCTCCTCTGGAAGAGACTTGAGATAGGATTTCCAACCGGGACACCATCCGGCATGCCATTTCCACAAACGCCCGAGCAAGGATCGGGGATTTTTGTCGTATTTCGCTCTGAACATGCAAGTTTTACATCCGATCATATTTCCTCCTTTTCTATTTTACCGAATTTCTTTGACGCCAAAATCGCGGCCTGCGGCAAAATAGCCCTCCCAATCCGAAACGAATTCTTTCGCGGGTTCTTCGCAGTGCCGGACGAGAAAGCGATTTTCCGCCGTCTTTTCCACCGATTCCGGAGGATTGAAAACGATCTGCTTTTCTTGGGCCGTCACAACGGGGAACCCGTAGTGAATGTTGCAGTGCTGGAAAGAGCCCTTTTTACGGAAGCGTTCCTCGATGAAATCGACGTGCCTCTCCAGCCGCTCGCGGGTCCTTGCCTCCGCAAGGGAAACGATGTCGGGCAGTTTCGATCCGATCGTCTTTTCCAGGCCGGGATCGATTTCGTACCCGATGGAATTTCTGGCGGAGGCCATGGCGGCGAACATGGTGGTTCCAGTGCCTAGGAAGGGATCCAGCACGAGGTCGCCCTTGACCGAAAACATGTTGACCAGACGATAGGCCAGTTCGAAAGGAAACGCCCCGCTTCTCTCCCGTGCTTCCTTTTCGGCCATGTTCTGCCCCGTCCCCTTCAGGTCCGTCCACACGTCCGAAAACCAGACGTTTCTTTCCTCCCAGAAATAGGCGCTTTCCCGGCGAACCCGCTTTTGCCCTTCGGATTGGAACGGCCTTTTGCCCCGCCCCTTTCGAAAAACCAGGATGTATTCGTGCTCGAGAGTCACGTAGGCGTTGGGCGGAAGCATGCCCGACCCCATGAACTTGTTGGGCGCGTTGGTCTGCTTTCTCCACAGGATCGAGGGGAGAGACACGAAGCCCAGTTTTTGCATACGGGTTTGAATAACGGAGTGGTTGGTATACAGGCAAAAGTTCCCTTCCAAGGTCCTGGTGGCGTCTCCGACGTTCACGCATGCGATCGCCCCGGATTTGAGGACCCGATAAACTTCGGCCCAGACCTCGGCAAGCTTGTCGTGCATCGACTCCATCGCAGCGGAACCGTCCCCTCTTAAAATGGACTTGAGCACGTCTTGCCGGACCGAAAAAACGTCGTCCCACATCTCGATCATAGGATAAGGGGGGGATGTGACCAGCAAATCGACGGATTCGCTCTCGACGTCTTCCATGTTTCCGGCGTCTTCGAAAATGACGCGATGTTCCGTTTTCATATTCGACTTCGCACTTTTCGGACCAAATCCGACCCCGAAATTTTCATTGCCAAACCATGACTTGCTGGAACTTACAATTTCGCCGGGAATATTGCAAGCGGAACCAAACTGGACTCTGCCTGTGGCGATGAAAATGGCGGCATATCGAGTGTGCTTTTTTCCATCCGGTTTTGTTCCTCCTCGATACTCCATGTTCGACGTTCGGCGATCTGCGTATGGGAGTCGCCTCGAACGGCTCGGCGAACGTAGCGTCCGGCAAAAAAGCCCGTATTGATGCATAGATTCCGCAGTACGCCATCAGAGTCCGAACACTTCATTGATGGTTCTTCTAAGAATTTTCACATCTATCGGTTTCACCATCAAACTATCCACCGGATAGTTCTTCAGTTTCTCGACGTTGTCCTCGGTCGCGCAGCCCATTACCATCACAATCCGCGTTTTCGGGGAATTTTCCTTGATCTTTTCTGCCATATTGAACCCGTCGAGCCCCGGCATGTTCAGATCCCACAGGACAAGGTCCGGTTGCGCGCTTCCGATGTAAAGCGCGGCCTCCACCGAATTCTTAAAGGTCCGCAACTGAAAGAAAAAAGACAGATCGGCTTTGGAAAAAAAATTCTCGTAAAGTTTCAGCACGGGGAGTTCATCGTCTACGGCCACCGCGAGCTTCTTCTCCTCGAGGCGCAGAAACGCGGGAACGGCTATTCCTTTGGCCTCCAAGAACTCCCGAAGATCCTTCTTGGAAACCTTGTATCTTCCGCCCGGCGTCGTGGCCGCCTTCAAAGCCCCCTTTTTGATCCAGTTGGCTATGGTCACCCGATGAACGCCAAGGATCTTGGACAAGTCCACCGAAGAATAGCTCTCGTCAAAAACGCCCATTTCATTTTCCCCGAAGTCCTGTTTTCTTCTTGACATAAATTTCTTTTTATTTCATATGTGACATAAATTAGCGCAAGGTGCTTTGTCAAGTCGTAATTTGGATCTCCTTGCCGGCGTGGCAACAATAGCGGTCGAACGTTTTTTGGGTTTTACCTACGGTTTAGCGAAATGAAGATTCTAGTCGCGGAGGACAATCCTGTTACGCAAGCATTGATCGCCTCGACTCTTGGAAAGTGGGGACACGAGGTGGTTGCGGTGTCGGACGGCGAACAGGCTTGGGAGACTTTGTCCCGAAGCGTGCTGAGTTTGGTGGTCACGGACTGGATGATGCCGAAAATGAACGGTCTGGAACTTTGCAGGCGAATTCGGGAGGCCGACTTCGGGCGGTACGTCTATATCATTCTCCTTACGGCGAAGGACGACAAGTCCGACTTGGTGGAAGCCATGGAAGCCGGGGCCGACGATTTTCTGGTAAAGCCGTTCCACAGGGACGAGCTTAACGTGAGGATTCGCGCGGGTGAGCGAGTGGTCCTGCTGGAAAAAAGGCTGGAGGACCGGAATCGGCGGCTGGAGGAAGCCTATGCTGTCATGAAAAAGGATTTGGAGGCCGCCGCCAAGGTTCAGAAAAGCCTTTTGCCCCGCAAGGCCGAAACGATACTGGGAATCCGATTCGAATGGATCTTCAGGCCGTGCGCTTTCATGGCCGGGGATATTTTCAATTTTTTCAGGCTGGACGAGCACCATGTCGGGTTCTATATCCTGGACGTGGCCGGTCACGGAATATCGGCGGCGCTTTTGTCCGTGACTCTGAGCCGTGTCCTTTCCCGAACCGCCCTGCCGGATTGCCTTTTGAAGGAGGCGATTCCAGGGTCGCCTTCCTCCACCCTCCTGCCGCCGTCACGGGTCGTGCGGGAACTTAACCGGAGCTTTTTGTCCGACGATGACATTATGCAATACTTCACTATGATATATGGCATCGTCGATTCCAGGAACGGAAATGTACGCATGACGCAGGCGGGGCATCCCTCTCCGGTGGTCGCCAGGAAGGACGGTTCGATTTCCGTACACGGAAAGGGCGGTTTTCCGGTAGGGATGCTGCCGGAGGCGGAATACGACGAAATCGAATTTCGACTTGCTCAGGGAGATCGACTGATATTGTACTCCGACGGAGTTACGGAATGTCTCGACGAGCGCCGGGAAATGTTTTCGGAGGAGCGTTTGTTCTCAATGCTGAAAAAAGGAAGGAGAGATTCCCTTGGCGCAGTGGTGAAGCGAATCGGAAACTCCCTCAGCGAATGGAAAGGAGAGGGCGAATTCAACGACGACGTCACGTTGCTGGCCATGGAAATCGCGTGACCTGCGGAAGGTCTCGTCGAAATCGCATTTCTTCGCCGCAACCAACTGCGAAAATCCGGAAAAAGCGATTGAAAAAATGGTGGAGGACAGGAAACCGACCGGAAGTATCCGGCTCGTAATCGAAAGCAGACTGGAAGATATTCCGATGGTCGGAGTTTCGGTAAGCCGGTTGTGCGCTTTGATTCCCCTTGACGAAATCGAGGCGGACAAGGTAAAACTATGCGTGGTGGAAGCTTTGAACAACAGCATCATCCATGCTTACGGGAACATCGGGGGGCATGAGGTGGCAACCGTGTTTTCGTGGTATTCGGACCAATTGGTCGTGCAGGTTTGCGACGCCGGAAGATCCATGGACGAAAGGATTCTTAGGGAAAGCTCGTTGTTTCCGACACCCCCCGATCGGCTCGACATAGAGGACATCCCCGAGTGCGGCAGAGGGCTGGGCATTATCAAATCGATCATGGACAGCGTCGAGTACCGGACGGAACCGGGGAAGAACTGTTTGGTCATGATTAAGAGAATTCATACGAGTGACGAGGAGAGCGAGTGAAATGGAAATTCGAAAGGACACTGTCGAGAATGCGACTGTTCTTAAACTGACGGGGCGACTGGACGCCTCTTCATCCAAAACGGTAAAGGAAACGGTCAAGGACTTGTTGGAGACCGGGGTTTGCAATATGGTCTTGGACATGGAAGGCATAGACTTCATCGACAGCACCGGTCTGGGAAGCCTTGTGGCGGCTCTGCGCTCGGTTACCAATAAAGGCGGGGAAATCAAGATCGCGGGGCTTCGGGAAAGAGTGCGAGTGATTTTCGAGCTGACAAGGCTTCACCGCATCTTCGACATATACGACAACGGCGTGGAGGCCGCCGCAAGCTTCTCATAGGGCCTACCGGGTCATCGCCGGGAACAACTTGCGACGACCGTTGTAGAATGCAACTTGCTGAAATCCGAATTGGAAAACTGAATCTTGAACATGACATACAACATCCACCCCCTTTCGCAAGAATAGCGCCATGGACAAGAAAGCCGCTTTCTTTCTCGCAATCCGGTTTTTGCTACTGGCCGGGATTTGTATTTCCGGTTGCGGCGCTTCCTTTAGCGGACCCGCTCCCACCATTTCGCCCGAGGACCCGAACACGGATTTGGCTTCCGAAAAAAGCGAGAGCGTGGAATACGCCTCCCCTGAAATCCTCGAGATGTACGAACGGGGACTCCACAAGGAATACCTCATCGGGCCCGGCGATGTTCTGGAGATCGTTTCCCCCCATCGCCCGGAAATTGCCGGACAATACGTGGTCGGCCCCGACGGCGCCATCGCCGTTTTCATGGGCGGCGAAATCGAGCTGTCGAGATTGACCCGGCAACAGGCCGAAGACCGCATTCTGGGAAAAATGGCCCGATTCTACGATTCCGTGGCGATTACCCTCAAGATCAACAAATACAGGAACAACAAGGTCTACGTGCTGGGCCGGGTGGATCATCCGGGCGTCATCGAATTCGACGGGAGGCCCACGCTGCTGGAGGCTCTTTCCATAGCCGCGCCGTTTCCCCCCGTGCAAAAGGCGGCTTTTCTCTCCCGGTGCGCCATCATGCGCGGCAGGGACCAGATTCTCTGGATCGATCTACAGCAGCTTTTGCGACGCGGAAACTTGAAGCTGAACGTCAGGCTGGCCAACAACGATGTCGTCTACATTCCCGACCCGCAGGATTCCAACGTGTTCGTCATGGGCGAGGTGAGAGCGCCGGGGTCTTACGAAATCCGGGACGTGTTGACGCTGCTGAACGCCATAGGGATGGCGGGCGGAGTCACGGAGAACGCGGTCACTTCCGGGATCAAGCTGATCCGAGACCGGGGGCGGGGCGGAGGCGTCGTCGAGATCGATCTCGACAAGATGATGGCCACGGCCGATTTTTCCCAGAACTATCTGCTGAAAAACAGCGACATCGTTTTCGTTCCCCGAAAGGGAATCGCGACGTTCAATTATTATCTGAGACAGGTCGATCCGTTCGTGCAACTTTTGATCGTTGCCGAAACCCTTCGGAAAAACGAATAGAGGCGGCAGGCGAGGATTTCATGCGAGAGGGAACAGTGCGGCCGGGCCAGAACAGGAAAATAAGAAAGCCGCTGAACCTGTTGTCAAGCTTGAGGCGGCATTTTGTCCTTGCACTCGTCGTCTCCGCCGTCGTCTCCGCATTCGCCGTCTTCGCAGCCCACAAAAAAGCGACCACCACCTTTACCGCGGAGGCCGTGTTGAACGTGGAACCGTCCGTCCCGAAAATCCTGTACAGAACAGAGGACACCATGATGCTCCGTTCGTACGAGGACTGGATGCGCACCCAGGTCAACATCATCGAAAGCTATCCCATCCTGAAGGAAGCCATCGAGGCGCATCACCGGGCCGGACACGCGTGGCGGCGTCCCGGAGAGAGCGAAAGGACGGCCATCGCGAGGCTGAACGCCAAGCTGAAGGTCGTCCAGATGCGCGACACGCAGCTGATCCAGATTTCCATGTCGTCAAGCAACAAGGAAGGCCTCGCCGAGATCGTCAATTCGGTGGTTCAAACGTTCATGAATTCCAAAAGAAGGCAGCAGGAAGACGAAGACACGATCAAACTGAAAAGGCTGAACCAGGAAAAGGAGAAGGTGCAAAATCAGCTGGACGCGAGCTATCACGAACTGGAGAGCGTGTCGAACTCCCTCGGGACCGCCATTACGGAGGAGAAGAACCTGTACGTGTACATCGACTCCCTCTACGACCTCAAGCAGTCCCAAAACAAAATATTCCTGGAGCGGATCAATTTGACCAACAAGCTGGAAAGCCTGCAAAAAAAATCGAAAACCATCGAAACCATGGATATCGATCCTTTTGTCAGCGAAATCGTGGAACGAAACCCTCTCCTGCAAGACAATCTCATTCAATTAAACCGCAAGGAACAGGAAATCCGGGATCTCACGGTCGATTTGTCCGACGAAAATCCGCAGTACAAACACCAGCAAAACAGAATGGCCAAACTGCATGAGCAGACGGAAAGACTGGGCAAGACTATATCCGAGCGGGAAAGGCGAATCCTGAGAGAGAAAATGCTGGCGGACAACCGAATGGAAATCGTGAATCTTTCGGCCGACTACGAGGCGGTGCTGAAAACCGAGGAACAGGTGGAGCAAAAGCTGAAGGAACTCCAGAAGGACATCCTCGAGTACAATACCGCCGTGCTCCGGGCAAGCACTTCGAGGCAGGAAATCGAAAGGTTGCAATCCTCGCTGAACCGAATCAACGAGCGCATAGACCAGATCAACTTGGAATGGGCCAATCCCGGGAGAATCCATGTCATGGAACTGGCCGTTCCCCCCGAGGACGGCGTCGGAAACAAGACAAAGCTGACGATCGCCGGCGTGATCGGAAGCTTCGTTTTCGGTTTCGGCTTGGCGGTCGGGCTCGACGTTCTGGATCCGACAATCCGCAGGCCCGACGAAATTCAAAAGGGATTGGGCTTTCCTCCCACGGGTTTCGTGCTCGACTCCAAAGAGGACGGAATCGACCCGGAGCAAATCTATTTCGTCTTTAAAAAGCACTTTGCGTCCTTTGTCCACGATCTGTACTGCAAAATCGCGATCCATTTCGACAAGGAACGCAAGGCGCACGGCTCTTCGGTTTTCATGTTCCTTTCCCCCAAGGGCGGCTACGGCGCGACATCCGCCGCCATAAACGTACTGGCTTCGGCCGACGCCCCGCTGGACCGCAAGCTGTACCTGGACCTGAATTACCGGAATCCGGTCGAAAACAGCTTGCCTTTCCTCGACGGAAAGGAGGGAATCAGCGACTGGTCCGGACAAACGGGGGAAATAGATCCGTATATACGAACCGATCCCAGGCTTCCGTTCCGCGTGCTCGCTCTGGGAACGGTCAAGGAGCTTTTTCCGCCGGTCCTTACCCTTTCGCGAGTGTCTGAACTACTGGACGCCCTGCGGCCGCTCTACGATTTCATATTCATCGACGCGCCGCCGCTGTTGACGTCCAACTACTCGGAGGGACTCGTGACCTTGTCGGACGTGACGGTCCTGGTGGTGGAGGCCGAAAGGACCCCTTGGGGAGAGATCGCCCATGCGGTCAATCTTCTAGACAGGATAGGGACCCAAGTCGTTTCCATAATCCTCAACCGAGTCCGAATCCTCAAGGGAGGATACTATAAACAGGCGATGGAACAATTCTACGGGAAAAGAGCGCAAGGAAAGAAATGGATAAAATAGCGGTCTTGCCCATGCTGCTCGGTTTCGCGCTGCTGGCTTCCAGAAGCCCCCGGGAGTTGTTTGTCTTCTATTTTATCCCGATTCTCCTGGTGTTTCCCGTGTATTACGACACGAAACTCGTCCAGGGAATCCCCGAGCTTTCGTTCTGGAGCGCGGCTTTGGCCCCCATCCTGGCGTTCTGGGTTTTCCAGTCGAAATGCGAAGGGTACGTGTTTTCCTGGCTGGACGTAATTATTCTGCTCCACCTGCTGATCGTCTTCTACGGGCAATACGTCAACAGCTCCTACAAGCCCGCGCAGAAAGTCCTTTTCAACGATCTCATGGCCCGCTTTTTCCCTTACCTTCTGACTCGGGTCTGGTTCTCCGACCCGGAAGTCCGAATCGACATGATAAAGGCTATGGTGGTGGTAGGCTCGGTGGTGGGACTGTTCATGATGTACGAATTCAAGCTCTGGTACAATGTTTTCGACAAGCCCATCCGCAAATTGTGGCCCCACTGGGTCCCGTGGGAGCTGCCCATGAAGCGCTGGGGATTGAAGCGCGCTTTCGGACCGTTCGCCCATCCCATTTGCGGCGGATATTTCTTCGCCATGATCGCCCCCATGGCGCTTTGGCTCTGGAAGGAAAACCGCTTTGCGACAGGCGTTTGGAACATGTCGAAGACGAAGGATTATTGGGGGCCGAAAACGATGTTGGCCATTGTCCTGATTCCATTCCTCCTTGTCCCGGCCGACGGCTTTAAAAGCATCGGACTGGGGGCGGTGGCGCTAGGACTCCTCTTCGTTTTTCTCCTTTTCTACGGCCTGAACCGAACATTCAAGAAACTTCCGTGGGGACTCGTGTTTTTTTCCATTTGCTCCGGCGGTTGCATCGCGTCCATAAGTCGCGCGCCCATAGCCGGAATGTTTCTGGGATTCGCCTTGATCTGGTTCGGGTGGGCGCGCCGAAAAGCAATGGTTTTCGGGATCATGTTCCTGGCTATGTGCGCGTCCTTGCCGGTGGTCGTACCGAAGATCGTCGCGTACGTGAACGTCGACAGGGCTACGGCGGAAACCGCCGATCAGCGAAACGCCGCTTACAGGAAGGAGCTGATGGACAATTACAAGGAGGTCGTCGCGGAGAAGCCGTGGTTCGGCTGGGGGCGGTTCACGGTCCCGGTCGTGAAAGGGCAGCTGTCCATCGACAACGAGTTTTTGTTCATGACGCTCACGTCGGGAAAGGCCGCGTTTTACGCATACGTGCTCCTGATCGCCTACATCTTCGCAAGGCTTCTCAATTTCGTGCGGAGCCAACCCTACGACAGCTCCGAAGGTCGTCTGGCGTGGGCGCTCCTCGCGGGATGGACGGCCGCCGTCTTTACCCAGACCACGGTCTACGCCGGAACGCAGACCGTGCAGTTTTTCTATATGTGCGCCGGAATCGGCGAAGCGCTGGTCTCTTCCCGCGCGACCGCTGTCGAGCGAACGCAAGAGACGGGGCCGGCGCCCGCGTTCCATGCCGGAAACTTCGGCTTCGTCCGTACGCTGGGGGCGAGCGGAGGCCTGGTTCCGATGGAACTCGCTCACGAATCCTCGAAGGAGGCATATGGATATCGTTTTTCTCGTACCCTGTAAGGACTTGGCCGGCGGGCTGAAGGTCGTCGCCGCCTACGGGAACGCCTTGACCCGCAGGGGGCACCGCGCGACTGTGATCTATCCGAAACGGACGCTTTCCCTTCGCGAATCCCTCCGGAGAAAAAAGAGACGGTGGCTGCACAAGGAAAAAGACCACTTGGACTATTTCCGGGGACGTCTCCTGGAGGTTCCGAAACTTTCGGCCGAGTACGCGCCCGACGCGGACTGCCTGGTGGCGACCGCGTGGCAGACCGCCGAGATAGCGAAGGATTTTCCCGACCGGCACGGAAAAAAGTTCTACCTGATCCAGCATTACGAAACATGGTCCGGCGACCAGGAGAGCGTGGACGCGACTTTCCGCTATCCGTTCCGAAAAATCGTCATTTCCAATTGGCTCAAGCGAGTGGTGGAGGAAAAGAGCGGAGAGACCGATATTCCCCTGATTTCCAACGGCAAGGATTTCTTCCTGTCCGAAAGCCTCGGGGAAGGCATTGCCAAGAAGTACGACGTGGGTATGCTCTATTCGCCGGTTGCCTTCAAGAGAACCGGGGACGGCGTCGCGGCCATCCGGGAGGTTGTCCGGGAATACCCGGATCTTCGGGTCGTTTTCTTCGGCTCGGAGTTTCCCAAGGAACCCCTCTTTCCCAACGCCCGGTTTTTCAGAAGACCTCCCCAGGAGGTCATTCGAAACATCTACCTGTCCACGCGGGTCTGGATCAGCCCCAGTCTCGCGGAGGGGTTCTGCCTCCCCGCGCTGGAGGCGGCTAGCCTCGGGTGCGTGGTGGTGGCGACCAACAGCCTTGGAATCGAAGACATCGTCGACGACGGAAAGGAGGGTTTCCTGGTCGAACCAAAGAAACCGGAGGCGCTGGCCCGGAAAATACTGGAGGTACTGCGGGACCCCAACCTGGAGAGGCGGTTTAGGATCGCCGGCCTGAAAAAAAGCGAGCAGTTCTCGTGGGAACGTTCAACGGACCGCTTGGAAGCGCTGTTTCAAGATAGCCTGAAATCGTCGGACCGATCGAGAAAAGGAAAATCGTCATGAACCGGAAATCCGCGATCGCCTATCTGGCCCCCGAAATTCCGGCGTTGTCGGCCACTTTCGTTTACAACGAAATCCTGCGCATGGAGCGAAACGGCTTCCGAATCGTGCCGGTCTCCGTTCACGTCCCCGAATCGCCGGCCAGGGAAAACGGTCTCGAGGACCTGGCGCGAAGAACCGTCTACTTATACCGAACCTCTTTACGGGAAACGATCCGTTCCAACGCCGCCTGCTTTTTTCAATCCCCGAAGGCGTATGTCGAGACGCTCCTGACGGCGGCGTGCGACACCCTGCGAGTCGGATTGGGAAATCGCGCGGGACAAGGGCTGTTGTATCGGTTTTTCGTAGCGTCGAATCTGGCCCGGATACTGAAAAAAAACGGCGTCCGGCGCATTCACGCCCATTTCGCCCATGTTCCGACGGACATCGCCATGTACGCTTCGCGGCTGTGTGGAATCCCGTTCGGCTTCACGGCCCATGCGAACGACCTTTTCGAACGGGGATGGCTGATCCGGGAAAAAGTCGCCCGGGCGGACTTCGCCGTCGCCATATCCGAGTACAACCGCAACTTCATGGTCGGCCAAGGCGCCGACGGGAAAAGGATTCGCATCGTCCGATGCGGAGTCGATTCGAAGGAAATCTCGGCCAAGTTCTCCGAGAAAACCGAACACGCGCTCCCCGTGATCGGCTCCCTCGGCAGGCTGGTGGAGAAAAAGGGAATGGACGTCCTGATTGCGGCTCTCGGGCGCTTGAAGGAGGACGGTTTGGAATTCCGGCTGGAAATCGCGGGAGACGGCCCCTTGACGGAGGAGTTGAAGCGACTTTCCGAACATGCGGGGATAGCCGAAAGAACCCGCTTCAAAGGCGCCATTCGGCACGACGACGTTTTCGAATGGCTCCGGACTTTGGATCTTTTCGCACTGGCCTGCAAGGAAGACCGAAGCGGCGACCGGGACGGCATTCCGGTGGTCCTGATGGAAGCCATGGCGGCGGGAATTCCGGCGATTTCCACCAGGATATCGGGAATTCCGGAACTGATCGAGGACGGTCGCACCGGTCTTCTGGCCGCGCCCGGAGACCCGGAATCGCTGGCCGACAAGATCGCTTTCTTCCTCCGGAATCCGACGGAGACCTCCGCTATGGCAAGGAACGCCCGAAAGAGAATATGCGAGGAGTTCGATACCGACGCGAACGCGCGGAAACTGGGCAGGTTGTTCGACAATCACGATTTTCGAAAGAGGGGAATCCAATGAGCGCGAAGAACGATGGAAACGAAAAAAGGATCGTCATTGTCTCACCGGTCAGGGACGAGGAGAAATACATCGGGGACGTGATTCGTTCCCTAGTGAGGCAGACAGTGAAGCCGGTGGAATGGATCGTGGTGGACGACGGTTCGTCGGACCGCACGGCGGCGATCGTAAAAAAGGCCGCCGAGACCAACCCTTGGATTCGGCTGGTTTCCAAGCCGGACCGGGGCGAACGGGCGGTGGGCCCGGGTGTGGTGGAAGCCTTTTATTACGGTTACGACCGGATTCGAACGAAAGACTACGACTTCGTTTGCAAAATAGACGGGGACATCGAATTCGGGCCGAAGTATTTCGAAACGCTGTTGAATTATTTCGACCGCGACCCCTTCCTAGGCGCGGCAAGCGGAAAGCCGTTCATCGAAAAACCCGACGGAACCCGCGTCGAGGAGCGTCACAACGACGAAATGGTGGCCGGCATGATCAATTTCTACCGCAGGAAATGCTTCGAGGACATAGGGGGGTTCGTCCGGCAGGTGCATTGGGACGGCATCGCGTTTCATCGAGCGCGGATGGCCGGTTGGAGAACCCGGAGCATCAGCCATCCCGACTTGAATTTCCTCCACGAACGCCTGATGGGATCGAGCCACAGGGGAATCGTCACGGGAAGACTCCGGTGGGGCCGGGGGCAATATTTCATGGGGACCCACCCTCTGTTCATCTTCGCCATCGCCGCCTACCGGATGTTCGAAAAGCCGTACCTGATCGGGGGATTGTTGATCGCGGCGGGCTATTTCAAGGCGATGTTCGAGGGGATGAAACGGTACGACGATCCTCTCTTCAGAAAGTCCCTGCACGCTTGGCAGTTCGAACGGCTGAAAATCGGACGGCGGCTCGAGCGCATACCGGCGGCGGAAGCGTTGAAAGCGGTTAGCCGTTAGCCGTTAGCTGTTAGCTGTTGGCCGTTAGCTATTAGCCGTTAGCTGTTGGCTGTTAGCTGTTGGCTGTTGGCTGTTGTTTGTTGATTGCCGAATTGAGAAGACGAGAATGGGAGATGAGAGATTCCAGAACGCTTAAAGTGTGGGAGAAAGCCCATGAATTCGCGCTGCAGGTGTATAGAGTCACAAGGAACTTTCCTGCCGATGAAAGGTTTGGACTCACGACTCGGATACGGAGGGCGTCGTCGTCCGTTCCATCGAACATCGCGGAAGGTTGCGGAAGAGCCGCGGAGAAGGAGCTTGCCAGATTCATGAGCATTGCCGCAGGATCCGCAAGCGAAGCCGAATACCAACTTCTTCTGGCTTGCGATCTCGATTATTTGAACCGCGAAATATACACCGTACTAAACATACGGATTAACGAGGTAAAAAGGATGCTGAACAGCTTTATCCAAAAACTAACGGCCAACGGCCAACAGCTAACCGCTAACGGCTAACGGCTAACCGCCAACGGCTAACGGCCAACAGCTAACAGCCAACAAAGGAGATTTCGCGTGAAAACGCCAGAGAAACTTCTTTCCATAGTCATCGTCAGCTACAACACGCGGGAGGTATTGCGGGAATGCCTCGAACGGGTCGAGAAGTACGTTTCGTCGGAGGATTCGGAAGTATTCGTCGTGGATAACGCGTCGTCCGACGGCTCCGCCCGCATGACGGCGGAATCGTTTCCAGGGGTGAAATTGATCGGGAGCGAAAAAAACGTCGGGTTCGCCGCCGGGAACAATCTCGCTCTGAGGAAGGCCTCGGGAAAATACATACTGCTTCTGAATTCCGACGCGTTCCTGCTCGAGAACACGCTGGAGCCCACCATTCGGTTCATGGAGGAAAATCCCGACTGCGGGGTTTTGGGCATTCGGCTGGCAGGACGGGACGGAAAGCTTCAACCCTCCGCCAGGAAGCTCCCCGACGCCTGGAACAAGTTTCTGGTCGTCACCGGCATAGCGTCGAGATTTCCCCGGTCGAAATTCCTGGGGGGCACGGACTTTTCCTGGTGGGACCATGCCGAGGTCAGGGAGGTCGGATGGGTACCGGGAGCGTATTTTCTGACCCGGAAGGAAGTGATCGACCGAATCGGTTTGCTGGACGAACGATATTTCCTCTACTACGAGGAGACGGATTTTTGCCTTTCCGCGAAGCGAGCCGGGTGGAAGGTGATTTTCTACCCGCACGCCGAGGCGATCCATCTGGGGGGCGAGAGTTCCAAAAGTACCCGAAAACGCATGAGCGCGTCGGGAAAGCAGCTGGTTCACCTGAGAATCAAAAGCGAACTTCGGTATCACCGGAAAAACTTCGGGCTGCGGAGGGTCCTGTGCGTAAGCGGCGTCGAGCTTTTCTGGACGGCGGCGATCTGGGTCAAGAATACGGTATTCAAGGACCCGCGATCTTCCTTCAAAAAGGAGGAGGCCGCCGCAACCGTCTCGCTAATCCTTAAGACTCTGGTCGCGGACCGGTTCGGAGGCGGAACCGTTCCGTAACAGGCAATTTCGAGGGAACTCGGAACGGGGAACGGGGAAAGGAAGGAGCATTGGGGGCGCTGGCTGGAAAGGAGATCGCATTGTTCGACAACATCAGGGCGGATTTGAAGACGCACGGCGGAGACTGGTCCCGGCAGGGATTCTGGGTCATGGCGGTCTATCGCTTCGGGCGGTGGCGGTATACTATCCGGAGGGGTTGGATCAGGAAGCCGTTTTCTTTCCTCTACAAATTCTCGTACAAAGTCGTGCAGATCCTCGCGGGCATCGAGTTTCCGTGCGAGGCTAAGGTCGGGAAAAATTTTCGCATCGACCATTTCGGCGGAATCGTGGTGAGCGGGTACGCCGAATTCGGCGACGATTGCGTTATCAGAAACGGGGTGACCGTGGGGCTCCGCAGCGTAAACGAGCCGGTCGCCCCCCGAATCGGAAACAACGTGGACATCGGCGCGGGAGCGAAGATCCTGGGAAACGTCAGGATTGGAAACAACGTACGCGTCGGCGCCAACGCGGTCGTCCTGCGAGATGTCCCCGACGACTGCACGGCGGTGGGAATTCCGGCGAAAATCGTTCCAAGGGAAAAAGAAAAGGAATCAAT
This sequence comes from uncultured Desulfobacteraceae bacterium, assembly GCA_964575975.1. Lineage (GTDB taxonomy): Bacteria > Desulfobacterota > Desulfobacteria > Desulfobacterales > SKZT01. The sequence continues at coordinate 1,298 of CAZNTU010000033.1, read as the reverse complement.
ATATGGACTATCCTGAAATCGGGGTCGTAATAATCGGGATCAACGTCGAGCGCTATATTTTGGACTGCATCGCATCGGTCCTGAACGCGGAATATCCGCCCGGAAAATTGAAGGTGGTATACGTGGACGGCGGTTCCAACGACCGGTCCGTCGAGTTGGCCAGATCCTTTCCGTCGGTCCGGGTCGTGGAGCTTAGAGATCCCTCCCCTACCCCCGGCCGAGGCAGGAACGCGGGCTTCAGGGCCGTCGGCTCCCCCCTGATACAGTTCATGGATGCCGATACGTCGCTGCGTCCCCGCTGGTTCGTCGATGCTCTGCCGTACCTGGAGGGAAACGTGGCGGCGGTTTGCGGGCACCGAAAGGAACGCTATCCGGACAAGAATTTCTACCATGTCATCGGGAACATCGAGTGGAATCACGAGCTGGGGCCGTGCCGCTATTTCGGGGGAGAAGCCCTGGTCAGAAGGGAAGTTCTGGAACGGTGCGGGGGCTACGACGACAACCTGGTCGGGGGCGAGGACCCCGACTTGAGCTACCGAATCCGGCGGGAAGGCTGGACCATCCTTCGCATCGACGCGGATATGACGATTCACGACCTGAACATGACCCGCTTTCGGCAATACTTGAAAAGAGCGTTCCGGACCGGGCACGCGTACGCCGAAATCGGTCTGCGCTACGCCGGGCGCAAGGAAAAGCTTTGGATCAGGGAGTTGGCGAGAATTTGCGTCGGCGCAGGCGCACCCGCAACCTCTATCGGAGCCGGACTGGTTTCCGGGCATCTCCTGCCCGGCTTCATAGTGGCGCTTCTGCTGTTTCTGAGGCCCATGTGGAAAACGTTTCGGTTCGAGAAGGAATTCGGGCTGAGTCTGCCCAAGGCCATCCGATACTCTCTCCATTTGTCTTTCGTGATCTATCCCCAGTTCGCAGGTGCGCTCCGCTATTTTTACACGCTGATCGCGGGAACGCCGTTGCGCAACAAAGGGTACGCGAAAGAGATTCGGGCGACAAGCCCGTCTTTCGACTGAAACCGCGCGTTTGGGAGAACAACTGACGTTATCGGCATCCTGCGGACGTCTCAATTTGATCTCGAACTGAAAAAAACTTGATCGGATACGGAAACGCGATCGCGATGAAACACTATTCGGCAGAGTGGATTTTGGAATCGATTCGAACCGACTTGCTTAGAGAGTTGGACCTCGAGCCCGGCACCCCCGTTTCCATTCTGGAAGAACGCAGGCACAAGCATTCTGATTCGATGATTTTAAACGCCGGGGAGGGCGACAAGGCGCGCCGGATAT